>DASVIG010000057.1:0-4357 GCA_036382195.1 Candidatus Nanopelagicaceae bacterium | reverse complement strand
AAAGTGGAGCTGAGGGGAATCGAACCCCTGACCTCCTCGTTGCGAACGAGGCGCGCTACCAACTGCGCTACAGCCCCAGTCATAGACCAGATCGTGAGGGGCAGGCTAGCACTCTGTAAGCAAGGGCGAAAAATTACTCGTTTGCTGCGCGATCTTGACGCAATCGAGCCACGGCTTCATCGGCCAACTGTTGATCAAAGACTTCATCGCGTGAAGGAGCCGCAACGGCAAGTAGTTCTTGGGCAAGGCGCTCTTGCTCATCCGACCAGGCGCCAGGGATTGTCAGATCAATAACCCGCTTGGGGACAACCGCTTTAGGGGCGTTTACATAGGTTGGTACCGGTACCTGATTTGGCTGCCAAGTCTGCCGTTCTTGCGCAGAACCCGTCGGCAAAATGGTGATTCCCGTGAGTTCGCGATCGTTTAATGGAATCCAATGTTCGCGCACTTCCCTGGGTGTAATTACCTGCGCCAAGTTAGTGGCAGATACACCTGCAGTTGTGCGGTGGAGTTGAGTGACGCGTCGCCTCTGTAGCCGCAGGGCAACACTTTGCCGACGGACATGCGCAACATAGATGAGCAGGCCCGTCATTGGTATTAACGCATATGTATATGGCGCCGCATTAAAAATTACATCTGCAAGTGAGACGGTCATCATTGCTACAAGTAATCCGAAAACAATTCTGCGTCGTAACAAAATTTGCTCCATTTTAGATTCGCGATCAAGATCCGCACGAATTGCTGCACTGACTTCTGCCTCAGTTGCTGCGCTACCTGCAACCGTTCGAAGTGCACTTTTGTAACGCTCAACTGATTTTCCAGAAAATTCGTCGTGACTATGAACCCAACGAGGCACGAAGTAGGCAACCCACATACCCACGATCGCCACATAGATAATTCCGGATCCCATGATGCATAAAGATAGAGGGAGAAATCGGACCTATCGGGTATTTAGACACGCAATTCGCAAAGAAATTTAATCCACCACTTATTAGGTGATCTCAGGTGATGCTGGCATTCTCACGGACGAAGCAGATGTGATCTCGCCAATGGCCGTCAATATGGAGGAATCGAGGTCTCTCGCCTTCTAGGTGGTAGCCCGCTTTCTCAGCCACCCGTCTGGATGCGGCGTTTTCCGGGCGGATGTTGATCTCAATCCGATGCAGGTGAAGGAGATCAAACCCATAACGAGTAAGCATCTCTACCGCCGTGGTTGTGATTCCTCGATTGGAATGATTGCTGTCAATCCAGTAGCCGATATGAGCCCCTCGTAATGCGCCAAAAATAATTCCGCCCATAGTGATCTGACCTACGAGTTGGCCTTCAAACCAAATAGCCAGTGAGATTGAACGAGCGGCGCGACCTTCTCGGTTATTAGAACTCACCATCTGGAAAAATCTCGGGAGATCCCCCGAGGATTCTTCACCAGGGACTCGTGGAAGTGTTGCCTCCCACGGCTTCAACCATTCCCGATTCCGGCTACGAACTCGGTCCCACTCCCTTTTATCCCGCAAACGTAGCGGCCTCAAGGTCACATCACCGGATGTCAGAATTAACGGCCATCTGTGCTGGCTTGGCATCACCATCTCCCTGACTAGAAGTACCGACGGCGCAATACGACGACGTTTACTTCGGCTCCGGCACCGAGTTCGGTCTCCATTTCCGGAACTGCGATAAGGGCATTGGCGTCTGAGAGGGTGGATAACTCGCGCTGATCAGGGATGGGGCGCACTGACTGCCCATCTTCGGAGAGAAATGCGCGCAGGTACGAACGTTGGCCCTGCGCTGAGGTTATGGGCCGCTCCAGCCTGGCCTTCACAGACGGGCGATGAATATTCATAGAGCCGAGCATCGTTCTAATCATCGGGCGGACGAAGAGTTCAAGGGAAATGTACGCTGCAATGGGATCACCAGGGAGGGTCACAACCGGAACTCGATCGGGTCCGATCTGTCCGAAATTATGGCGTCCGCTATTTTCAATTGCTAAATCCACCAAGGAAATTTCGCCCAGCGAACTCAAGGTGTGGGTGATGAGGTCGAAGGAATCGTCCTCACGCCCACCGCTGACGACGACCAGATCTGCCCGGACCAATTGGTCCTCGATGACGGACTTGAGTTCTTCCTCATCCTCGGGGATTGAGTGGACCCGATAGCCCACCGCGCCCGCTTCGCGAACAGCTGTGGTCAATAACCACGAATTGGTTTCGTACTCCTCGTTTCCGATCAGAGGTGTCCCGGGTTTGACGAGATCGGGGCCGGCAGAGAGGACGACAACCCGGGGATGCGGTCGGGTTGGCAGGAGATCTAGACCGATGGAGGCGGCCAAGCCAATGTGCGTGGCACGTATTCGGACGCCCTCGCGCATGACCAACCGCTCACCGGCGTAAACATCCTCGGCCAGAGTCGCACCATGGGCATCCAACAAGGGCATGAGGAATGAATCCAAGGGGTGGCAGATCGCCAAGAGAGAGGTGAGGAAGGTATTTACGCGGACTTGCTCTGACATAATCCCACCATACTTGTTTAAATCAACGGTTCTAGGGATTTGAGTGATTATGGCTGAGAAAAAGGCAGAATTAAGGAAAAGATATCGGCGCGAGCGTCGTGAACGATATGTACAAGCAACTTTCACCATTCTCTTATCTGCCCCAGAGATCAAATCTGCAAAGACGATTGCGAGTTATATCTCAGTTGCCGATGAACCCAATACCCAAGAACTCAATCGCGAGTTGCTAAAAAAGGGTGTGACTCTCATCCTGCCTCGCGTGGACGGAAAAGTCTTGCAATGGGTCCAATGGAATGGCGACAAGAGTGCACTAGTTGAAAAGAAGAAATTAATGGAACCAATTGGAACGCCCATTACGGATCTGACAATTATTGACGCGGTAATTGTTCCTTCCCTTCATATCGACCGAGACGGCTATCGCCTGGGTCAAGGCGGCGGGTATTACGACCGGGCTCTCCCGACAATGACTGGGTGGAAAGTCGGAGTGGTTCATTCGGGCGAGATAACTGGCGAACCTTTACCGCGAGAAGATCATGATTTCCGACTTTCGGCAGCAGCGACGCCCGATCTCATCGTCCGCTTCCCGCAATAGGCCGACTAATTTTGCGGAATGTTCCGCGCTATCACGATCCGTTGAATCTGATTAGTTCCCTCATAAATCTGGGTGAGCTTGGCGTCCCGCATCATCCGCTCGACCGGATAATCCGACACATACCCATATCCACCGAGTACTTGAATCGCATCTGACGTCACTTTCATCGCCGTGTCGCTGGCAAAACACTTGCTTGCCGCAGAGAAGAATTTGAGGTCGGCTGCTCCACGATCGCTGCGAGCGGCCGCGGCGTAGGTCAATTGACGCGCTGCTGCGACATTCATGGCCATATCAGCCAGCATGAACTGCACCCCTTGGAAATCAAAGATCGGCTTGCCGAATTGCTCCCTCTCATGGGCATATTTACTGGCGACATCCAAGGCTCCCTGGGCAAGACCGAGAGCTTGAGCTGCGATGGTGATTCGTGTGTGATCTAAGGTCGCCATTGCCAGGGTGAAACCTTCTCCGACCCCGCTAATGCGGCGGTCATCGGCCAGTTCAATGTTGTCGAAATAGACCTCGCATGTAGGTGATCCACGAAATCCCATCTTTTTTTCGTGTGCACCGAAGGAAAGACCGGAGTCACTTTTTTCCACGATAAAGGCAGTGATGCCTTTCGCACCCTTGCTTGAATCCGTTGCGGCCATGACCGTGTAAAAATCCGAGAACCCTGCGTTGGAGATCCATTTCTTGCTGCCGTTGAGAATCCAGTTATTGCCAACTCTCTTTGCGGTGGTCTTCAATGCCGAAGCATCCGAACCTGCACCCGATTCCGAGAGGCAATAGGAAAAACCCTTCCCTTGTGCCAGAGGGCGGAGCCACCGTTCTTTCTGTGCGGCCGTACCGGAGAGAATCAAGGGCAATGACCCCAATTTGTTGACAGCCGGTATCAATGATGATGATCCGCAGACACGTGCAACCTCTTCAATGATGATGACAATCGCAAGAGCATCGGCACCGTCACCGCCGAATTCCGTTGGAACGTGAGCAGCGGCAAGTCCTGCGCGTTGCAAGGCAGTAAAGGCTTCGGTTGGAAATCGAGCCTCTTCATCGACCTGTCGGGCAAAGGGCGCAATCTCTTTTTCTGCTAACGATCGAACGCTCTGACGCAATTCAATATATTCGGAAGGAAGTTCGAAGAGAGTCTCAGTCACAATTTCATTCTACTCGTCGATCGTTTTCAGAGAGTCTGGCTAGGTAGGCGTTGTACATTGCCAATTCATCAGGTTGGCCCATAGCGGCCAACCGCTCCACATTTC
>DASVIG010000056.1:0-6240 GCA_036382195.1 Candidatus Nanopelagicaceae bacterium | reverse complement strand
GATCGCGATTTAGGGAAGTCTAAAAAGTTCCTGCACTTGATCTAAAAAGAGGAGCGGATTGAGCGACCGATTGACGGAATTCTTGCCTGCAAATCAAAGGGTGAGACTTCCCTGTAACCTAGGCTCATGTCGACCGATAACACTCGCGATTTCGTGCATGAGGGCTACGACGTGGCCTACGTGCAGGAGAAGTGGCTGCCCGTCTGGGACAAGATCGAGCCCTTCAAATCCGGCCGCGCTGGTGACCCCCGCCCCAAGAAGTATGTCTTGGATATGTTTCCCTACCCCTCTGGCGACCTCCATATGGGCCATGCCGAGGCATATGCCTTAGGCGATGTCATCGCTCGATATTGGGTGCAACAAGGCTTCAACGTCATGCATCCCATCGGTTGGGATGCTTTTGGTTTACCAGCCGAGAACGCGGCAATCAAGCGGAACATCGACCCAGCCATCTGGACTTACGAGAACATCGCCGTGCAGAAAGCCTCGATGCGCCGTTATGCATGCTCCTTTGATTGGGAGCGCACCTTCAATACCTGCGACCCCGAGTTCTACCGCTGGAACCAGTGGCTATTTATCCAGATGTTCGAACGCGGACTGGCATACCGGAAGGCATCCAAAGTCAACTGGTGTCCTTCGTGCCAAACCGTGCTTGCCAACGAGCAGGTAGTTGCCGGGCTCTGCGAGCGGTGTGACACCCCAGTTACGAAGAAGAAGTTGACCCAGTGGTATTTCAAGATCACGGACTATGCCGACCGCTTGCTGGATGACATGTCACAACTGGAAGGTCAATGGCCCGACAAAGTTCTGACGATGCAGCGCAACTGGATCGGTCGTTCAACTGGTGCCAATGTCCTCTTCCAAATTGAGGGCCGGGCCGAGCCTGTCACCATTTACACCACACGTCCTGACACTCTGTATGGCGCAACCTTTTTCGTGGTTGCAGCCGACAGTGACTTAGCTGCGGAATTGGCCCAAGGCACTGCAGTTGAATCGAAATTCAAGGAATATCTAGAGAAGATAAAAGCTGATACTGATATCGAGCGCCTGGCAACTGATCGCCCCAAGAGCGGCGTCTTCCTCGAGCGGTATGCAATCAACCCCGTCAACGGCGAGAAGTTGCAGATCTGGGCAAGTGATTATGTTCTAGCCGATTACGGCACCGGTGCGATCATGGCCGTGCCAGCGCATGATCAACGCGACTTGGATTTTGCTCGTGCGATGAAATTGCCTGTGCGCGTTGTTGTCGACACTGGGGAGGAAGACCCGTCCATTAGCGGTATTGCTACTGCCGGCGATGGCGCGCTCATCAATTCGGGTCCGCTGAATGGGAAACCGAAGGATGAGGCGATTGCTTTCATCAACGCGCAGCTAGAGCGCGACGGTCTTGGCAAAGCTGCCCGCAATTATCGACTCCGTGATTGGTTGATTTCACGCCAACGCTATTGGGGTACTCCGATACCTATTATTCACTGCCCATCCTGCGGCGAAGTCGCGGCTCCACTGGATCAACTGCCGGTGAAATTACCCGATGCAACCGGGTTGGATCTCACACCCAAGGGAACGTCGCCTCTGGGAGCAGCCACGGATTGGGTGAATGTCGCCTGTCCAAAATGCGGCGCACCTGCAAAACGCGATACTGACACGATGGACACATTCGTGGACTCGTCCTGGTATTTCCTGCGCTATCCAAGTTTTGATGATCACACCCAAGCTTTCAGCCGTGAAGCCGTCGATACGTGGCTGCCCGTCGATCAATATGTCGGGGGAGTAACGCATGCAATCTTGCATCTGCTCTACAGCCGCTTCTTCACCAAGGTTCTCTACGACATGGACTTGCTCTCCTTCAACGAACCATTCACGCGGTTGCTCAATCAGGGCATGGTCGTCATGGAAGGCTCTGCCATGAGCAAGAGCCGCGGCAACCTGGTCCGACTCTCAGATGAATTGGCCAAACATGGCGTGGATGCAATCCGTCTGTCGCTGGTTTTCTCGGGCCCGCCAGAAGATGATGTGGATTGGTCGGATGTGTCACCTGCTGGATCGGTGAAGTTCCTCAATCGCGCATGGCGACTATCGGGTGACGTCTCGAGCAAACCCGGCATTGATTTCTCCCAGGGTGAGATATCTCTGCGCAAAGCAACGCACAGGTCGGTACATGACGCAGGATTTGCGGTCGAGTCCTTCCGATTCAATGTCGCCATTGCTCGCATCATGGAACTGGTGAATGCAGCACGTAAAGCAATTGATACCGGGTGCGGTCCAGAAGATCCGGCCGCACGTGAAGCGGTCGAAGCGATTGCCATCATGCTCTCGCTCGTTGCGCCATATGTAGCCGAGGAAATGTGGGAACGCTTGGGACATAAGCCCGCAATAGCACTGGCTGGTTGGCCTGCCGTCGATGACGCATTGCTTGTCGCAGATTCAGTTGTGGCAGTCATCCAGATCAACGGCAAGATCAAAGAGCGGATTGAAGTTTCGCCCACTATCAGCGATCAGGATCTCGAGGCTGCCGCCACAGGTCACCCCACAATTGTCGAGGCTCTCAATGGCATGATCATCAATAAGATCATCACTCGTGCGCCTAAGATCGTCAATATCGTTATCAACAACGACTAACGTTAAACAGAGCCACCCGGCCCGAGGGGTTTAAGCAGATCGCGCCCCATTCAATGGGGGCATGAACGAACTCTTCGACGATTACCGCGACCGGTTCCAGAATTGGGTGGCGGATCTACATTTTTCCTCTCTTCACAAACGAGCACTCTTAGCTATTGCTCTTCTGGTGTGTGCGGTTTCGGTTGCAGTTGTCTTCCGCGGGCATTCAGAACCGATTGCAATTCCTGAACCCATTGTCGTCGCACCCCCCAAAGTCACGGTGGACATTGCTGGGGGAGTGAATTCACCCGGTGTGTACTCGCTGCCGGCCAACTCTCGAGTTATCGATGCAATCACCGCTGCCGGCGATGCAAAACCTGGAACGGATTTAAGCGATATCAATCTCGCCCGCATTGTGAAAGACGGCGAACAGATCTACGTAGATCCATCGATTGCTAGTATCAAATCGGAACCCATCGCACGATCGGCCGGAGTGGCTACTCCTATTAGAAAGAAGACCGGGCCGATCAATATCAATCGTGCAACGGCCTCTGACTTTGATACTCTGCCCGGGATTGGACCCGTTCTTGCTGCTCGGATCCTGAATTACAGGAAAGCCAATGGTCCATTTACGGCCATCGAAGATCTCCAGAAAGTCTCTGGAATAGGAACCTCAAAATTCGCAGACTTGAAGAGCAAAGTCCGCGTGTAGGTGATTACCGCGCACTCGTTCTGGGCGGAGCAATCTGGGCGGGGGCGTTAAGCCAGAGTTGGATATCACCGTGGCGCAGTTGCATCCTCATTATCTTCATCGCACTGATTGCCACCCAACGTAAGAGCGTAGTAATAGCAGTGATCGCGTGCGCCATGCTTTTGGGGGCGGGGGTGATGTCGCTGCGTCAAGCAAGTTTGCAGCAGAGCGCGATCCAGAAATTCTCAGGCGGCGTTGCAACCGTGCGATTACAGGTATCTACAGATCCCACGCTGACGAAGGCCAAGGTCTACGGATCCACCTTGGCGCCCTCTAGTTACAGTTTTCTGGCAACCGCTCTAATGATCGGCCAGACAACCGGAGAATATGAGTTGCGAGTTCCAATCCGGGTGATTACTCAGAGTCCGAAAGTCACCAACCTTCTGCCAGGTCAGATCTTCACGGCTGTTGGTGCCGTGCGAAAAAGTAAAGAGGCACGGGTAGCAGCGCTCTTTCTGGTCCGCGGAAATATTCATGTTGACACCCAAGCGTCTCGATGGGCCCGAGCGTTGGGTTCGGTCCGCACGCACTTGCGAAATATCAGCGGCAGCGGTGATGCGGGAGCCTTGATACCTGGAATGGTGCTGGGCGATACCTCACTGCAGACCCCGCAATTTCGCGATGCCATGCGCCGTTCCGGTCTGACTCATCTTGTGGCTGTAAGCGGTGCCAACTTCGCAATCATCTCGCTCTTCGTCCTCTGGTGTATGCAGTGGTTGGTGCGATCCTTGCGTTGGAGAATCATCGTTACTGCAATTGCGTTATCGGGCTTCATCGCACTCGTCCGTCCTTCGCCTTCAGTTCTGCGTGCCGCGGCGATGGCCAGCGTCGTGCTATTTGCCAAGGCAGTGGGTCGACGAAGTGACTCCTTACCCGCATTAGGTTTTGCGATTGCTGCTGTTGTCATTGGCGATCCTTGGCAAGCACGCGACCCTGGATTTGCATTGTCGGTTCTGGCAACTGCGGGACTGCTGCTTCTTGCACCACGAATTGTGCATTGGCTGGCACGTTTCATTCCGCTGCCGCTTGCATCGGCCTTGAGTCCACCCATTGCGGCAGTGCTGATGTGTGCCCCGATACTGATGGCGCTTTCGGGGTACATCGGTCCCATGACGGTGATTGCCAATCTCTTGGCAGCGCCAGTAGTGGCTCCCATTACAGTCCTGGGATTTATCGCAGCTTTGATCGCACCCATCTCCTCATCGATCGCTTCTTTCCTGCTTTTCTTCGTCAGAATCCCGGCCGGTTGGATTGCCGCGGTGGCTCATTGGTCGGCGCACTTTCCGGTCATTCAATTCTCTTCGGGTCTGGGTGGATTTGTCGGTGTGCTGATCTTCTTCATTGCGTTATTGGCTGCGATGATTTTGCTGCGCAACCGACGTTCGATATTTTTGGTTGTTGCGGGCGTTCTCATATGTGCACTTCTCTGGTCGGGACGATGGCCCGGTGGTGATTGGCAGGTCGCCAACTGCGATGTGGGACAGGGCGATTCGCTGGTGATCAATCTCGGCGCGCATCGCGCAATCGTGATTGACACCGGACCGGATGCGCAGTTGGAAGACCGTTGCTTGAGTCAATTGGGTATACAAGAGATATCTCTTCTAGTGCTCTCTCATTTCCATGCCGATCATGTGGAAGGGGTTGCCGGGTTGATCCATCACCGAAAAGTCAGGCAGGTGTGGGTGAGCAATATCAACGATCCGGTTTTTGAAAGTCAGCGGGTCAGGCAATGGCTGGCGCCTCTTCCATTGGTGGTTGTCGCGCGGGGGATGTCGGCGCATCTGTCGAGCAACCGCGGTCCTGTTTCACTCTCCGTGCTCTGGCCCGATGATGCAGCCCATGCCTTCGATGTGCT
Organism: Candidatus Nanopelagicaceae bacterium; assembly: GCA_036382195.1. Classification (GTDB taxonomy): domain Bacteria; phylum Actinomycetota; class Actinomycetes; order Nanopelagicales; family Nanopelagicaceae; genus QYPT01. The sequence continues at coordinate 1,036 of DASVIG010000056.1, read as the reverse complement.
GCCAGGGGATGGGTCGGCGGTAAATAATTCCAGCATCGCTCTGCTGGTGAATGCTCCTGACTTCTCGCTATTTTCGGCCGGAGATCTAGAGCCTGCGGTGCAGAGTGAGATCCTGGATTCTGTGGCCCCAGTAGATATCTACAAAGTCAGCCACCATGGATCGGTTTATCAGTCCGTGCCCTTTATGGAACGGCTCTCGCCTGCACTTGCGATCATCAGCGTTGGCGCAGGTAATACCTATGGCCATCCTGCGCCGGAGACTCTTGCGGTGTTGGCTAGACTTCCCAGCAAGGTCTACCGAACCGATATCAACGGTGCAATTGCAGTCACCGCGCGGTCACACCGTTTACGCGTTCGCACGAGCGGTGGAAGTGGCTGGTGGCAGAGAGTGAGGCTGGGGTGAGCATCTATCTTCTTCTAGGATCCGAAGCTGCCCTTGCCGACCGCACCCTCAAGAAATTGTTGGATCAATTGCGCGAAGACAATACGGAAGTAACCACAATATTTAGCGGCGATGCGGTTGTCGGGGATATTGCCGACGCGCTGGCGCCATCGCTATTCTCGGAAAAACGTGCCCTGGTTATCCGCGACCTGCAGGATCTGCCCAACGAAGTACAGGATGAAGTGACCCGTTATCTTGATGATGTCGATCCCACGATGACGGTGATCTTCATCCATAAAGGTGGCGTCAAGGGCAAGGCCTTATTGGATCGCATAAAGAAGGCAAAGGCCGAAATCATCCTCTGTGATGCGCTGAAGAAGGAGAGCGAGAAGCAGGAGTTCGTCCGCAATTTATTTCTGGATTTGGGGAGAAAGGCGACACCTGCCGCAGTTGCAGCCCTGGTCGGTGCCGTCGGAGGGGACTTGCGTGAGTTGAGTGGCGCATGTGGTCAGATTGCCTCCGATACTAAAGGCGTCATCGATGAGGTCATGATTGACAAATACCATCAGGGGCGGATCGAGACGACCGGTTTTGACGTAGCTGATGCGACTTTGGATGGGAATGTCTCACAAGCTCTCCTTGCACTGCGAAGTG
>DASVIG010000055.1:0-7857 GCA_036382195.1 Candidatus Nanopelagicaceae bacterium | reverse complement strand
CAATCATCTCAACTCTTCTCTGGAATCATCACGATCGAACCTGATGGGCACTCTTGTACACATATTCCGCACCCCTTGCAGTAGTCAAGGTTGAACTCAAAACCCTTGCCAACTCCCAACTTGATGACCGCATTGTCAGGGCAGACACCAAAACAATTGTCACATTCAAAACAATTTCCGCACGACATGCAGCGACGGGCCTCATATAGCGCAGTGGATTCATCCAATCCTTGAACCACCTCATCGAATGTTGATGCCCGACGAGCCCCTTCTAGTCGTGGACGCACCGCATGGGGAGCATCGGAGTAGTACCAGGGATTCAAATCCTCGTACTGCACGATTGTGGGCGTCTCGGCCTTTTCGTAAAGAGTCTTTCGTAACCAGGCATCGATATTTCGAGCCGCCTTCTTGCCATGTCCCACACCAGTTGTGACCGTACGTTCTGCTGGCACCATATCGCCGCCGGCAAAGACGCCAGCCCGACCAGTCATCATCATGGAGTTGACCTGTACAACCCCGTCCCGGACCTCCAAGTCCGTGACATTGTTTATCAGCGAGAGGTCCACTTCTTGACCAAGTGCCAAGACCAATGAATCTGCTTCCAATTCTTCGAATTCGCCAGTGGGTTGCGGAAAGCCGTGCTCATCCAGAGCCATTTTTTCAATTTGCAGGGTGTCAGCGCTGGCATGCTTAACCGTCGAGAGCCATTTCATCAAAACGCCCTCTTCGATTGCTTCTTGAATTTCACCGTCGTCAGCTGGTGCTTTTTCGCGGGTGCGACGGTAAACGATGATTGCCTCTTCGGCTCCGAGGCGTTTTGCGGTGCGGGCAACATCAATTGCCGTATTGCCTCCGCCATACACGACTACACGACGGCCGAGTAATGGTGGTTGACCATCTTCCACATCATGCAGGACGCTAACGGCATCGAGGATGCGCGCAGCTTCTCCGGCAGGAATGTAAGCCCGCTTGCCGATTTGCGCGCCGACAGCCAGGAATATTGCATCAAAGCCTTCGTTAATGGCATCCGGAAGATTTTCCACATGTTGGCCCAGTTGAAAGTGCACGCCCATATCGGCAATCCGTGCAACTTCCGCGTCCAATATTTCACGTGGCAACCGATATTTTGGAATTCCATATCGCATCATGCCGCCTGCGGCTGATGCAGCATCGCGCAGGGTGACATCGTGACCAAGACGTCGGAGGTGATAGGCGGCAGACAGGCCAGTTGGCCCTGCGCCGATAATGAGGACGCGAAATCCTGAAGGCGCGGCAGTGACTGGAATACTCCAACCTTTTTCGATCGCCAGATCGCCCAGAAATCTTTCAACCGAATTGATGCCGACAGCCTCATCCAACTGAGCCCGATTACAGACGGTCTGGCATGGGTGATAGCAGACGCGACCCATGATGGCTGGAAAAGGATTCTCAACGATGAGTGCCCGCCATGCTTGTTCGTAAGAACCATCCTCGGCGACATATAGCCAGTTCTGGATGTTCTCACCAGCAGGACAAGCGTTGTTGCAAGGCGGCATCAGGTTTACATACTGCGGGCGTTCTACTCTCCACGAACCAGTGTGGTTAGCCAGACTGGATTCGCCTTCCAAAGTGATGGCAAATGGCTTCTCCATTATCAGACCTCAACTTCGTCGTGTAGTAATCCGTAACGTTCGATATTGCGATCGGCCATCCCTTGCAGATGATTGATGACGTCATCTCGTCTTTTTGGTGAGAACAAATGCGAATATCGTCCCTGGAGTTTCAAGTACTCCTCCACCGGCACTTGCTTACGGATCTTGGTCGATGAAACGACTTCGCCATGTTCTGCTTCGAAAACCGGGAAGAGCCCGCTCTGCGTGGCCAGTCGTGCGATGCGCACGGTGTCGCACGATGCCGAACCCCATCCCAATGGGCAAGGAACGAGAATGTGCAAATAGCGTGCGCCTCGAAATTCCATAGCGCGGGTAACTTTTGCTTCAAGGTCGCGCAAGTCTGCGACGGTTGCAGTTGCTACGTAGGGGATTTCGTGAGCCATCGCGATGCGTGGGAGGTTCTTGCCTTGCCCGAAAACATTCCCTGGTTCTGGGCCAACTGCTTGAGTTGTAGCGGTACGAGCTGCCGGGGGAGTCGCACCCGAGCGCTGGACCCCGGTGTTCATGTATGCCTCGTTGTCATAACAGATGTACAGGACGTCGTCGTTTCTTTCGAACATCCCCGAAAGTGTCCCGAAACCAATATCGACAGTCGCGCCGTCTCCGCCTTGGCCGACGACTCGGATGTCGGTGCGCCCCTTTGCGCGTAGTGCGGCGGCGACACCAGTTGCGACTGCGGGGGCATTACCAAAGAGCGAATGCAGCCAAGCAATCCGCCAAGATGATTCCGGGTACGGGGTGGAGAAGACTTCTAGGCAACCAGTTGCGTTGACTGCGATCAATTGACCTTTTGAAGCGCGCATTGCAGCATCGAGCGCATAGCGCGCACCAAGTGCCTCGCCACAACCTTGGCATGCACGGTGACCAGATGTCAGCGCGTTTGTTCGCTCTACATCGGATTGCACTGACCCTTGATCGGCAGGGAGTAAGCGATTGCCAACCGCGAAACTTCCCACTTGATAAAATTTTACGGGCGCAACGCTCATGGCTTATCCCTTCTCACGGATGAGTTCACGGTCCACCAACTCTTGGTCGAGGTCCAGAAATGTCAGGGGTTTGAGTTCATCGCGGACGGCCTCATCGAAAAGGGCATGCAATGAGGCTTTGGTGATTGGCCTTCCGCCCAGACCCGCGATCACGGTGTAACTGCGAATCGGAAGACCTGACAGGGCCATCGCTACATTTTCGGAGACAATGCCGCCAATACCAAGTTGGAATGCTTTCTCGACTACGACGATTCGTTTTGCTGATTTAAGTGCTTCTCGCACTTCATCAAAAGGAAAAGGGCGGAAGGAGATTATTCCAAGCACGCCAATAGATGTTCCGCGCTCGCGTTCTTCCAGGATGACGTCTTTGATCGTGCCCAACATCGAACCCAGCGCGATGACTACTGTTTCTGCATCGTCGCAGAGGTAAGGGCGGATTAGACCGCCGGAATTGCGGTTAAAGATGGCCGTGAAATCCTCTGCCACCGTGGGGATCAACTCCAGCGCTTGCAGGGTCTTTACATGAGTCATATATCGGACTTCCATGAACGCTTCTGGTCCCACCATCGCCCCAATTGATATGGGGTTGGCTGGATCAAGGACCTGACGCGGCACATAAGGCGGAAGGAATAAATCCACTTGTTCTTGCTCTGGCACATCTACCTGTTCGAAGGCATGCGTCAGAATGAAACCGTCCATGCAGACCATCACAGGTAATGAAAGTTCTTCGGCAATTCGAAAAGCCTGCACATGCAAATCGGCAGCTTCCTGGTTGGTCTCGGCATATAACTGGATCCACCCCGAATCCCGTTGGGACATGGAGTCGCCGTGGTCATTCCAAATATTTATGGGAGCCCCGATTGCTCGGTTAGCAACTGTCATCACGATCGGAAGTCCCATTCCCGAAGCGTTGTAGACGGGCTCGACCATGAAGAGCAACCCCTGGCTGGCAGTGGCCGTGTAAGTCCGAGCCCCTGTGGCACTGGCGCCGATAGCCACGGACATTGCAGCAAATTCCGATTCAACATTGACGAATTCGCAGCCCGTCAGTTCGCCGGATTTCACCATCCGACTGAGTCCTTCAACTATGTGGGTTTGGGGCGAAATCGGATAGGCGCAGATCACCTCTGGCCGGCAACAAGCAACTGCTTCGGCTACCGCTTTCGATCCCTCAATCTGTTTAAGCATGAGTCTTTTCCTTCGATTGATCGCCGAGTGCAGAGGTGACGAAATCGTGTGCAGCTGTGGCTGCGGCAGAATTTCCCTCGGCCAATTTTCCTTTGAACCTCTTGCCGATCGCATCGATCACAGATTGAATTGAAACGACCCGTGTCAGCGCGGCAAATGCACCTAGAAGTACTGCGTTGGGTACGGGACGACCAAGATGCTCCATGGCCAATTCAGTGGCGGGCACCGTGACAAATCGTTCGGTGGAACCAAACTCCAACAGCCCCAACTCTGCGACGGAGCGTTGGGAGTTGATAAGCACATATCCCGTGGGCAGAAGTCCGTTGAAAACGTCAACGCTTTGAAAGAGGGTTTCATCCTGCACGATGATGGCACTGGGCGTCATGATCGGCTCGCGCACTCGTATCTCGGTGTCAGCTATGCGACAGAAGGCCACGACCGGGGCACCGGTACGTTCGGAACCGAAACTTGGAAAAGCCTGAGCGTGGCGGCCCTCATCAAATGCGGCTTGAGCCAGCAATTCGGCCGCAGTGACAACGCCTTGTCCACCACGACCATGTATACGGACTTGAAACACAGGTGACCTCTCCGAAAACCAGTTACGCCTTCAGCCTTCTCCTTATTCCTCGCCAATGCAACTGGCGGCGAACAAACGTGACTGAATACATAGATTCTCTAAATTGACAGAGTTTTCCAAATCTTCACTGTGGCACGTCATCCCAGAAAGGCGTGTGGCCTGAGGATAATGAAATCATGGAAAAATCAGTGGCACCTGTGAATAAAACGATGAGACAGAGATTTCGATCTGGGTCCATTCTGGTATTGACGCTCTCGCTCATCGCTTTGACCGCCACCCCTTCTGCGCAAGCGACGGTCACGACACTCGGCCCTTTCCCCATCATCACTCAGACTTTTGACGTTGGAAAATTTACGGTGGTTCCGCCGACTTCGAATTCTCCAGGTACGTGGACGTTCAGTTCCTCTGATCCCACCGTGGCTACCATCACAGGTTCAACCGTCAACATTATTTCGACGGGTTGGTCTTACATCACCGCTTCGCAGGCGGCCAGTGGTCTCTATCCAGCAAGGTCGCGGGCCACTGTATTGAGGATCAATCCGGGTGCGCCAACTCTGGGTAGTTTTTCGGATCAGTCAATTTCAATTCTCCAGAAGACAGTGACGTTGACTCCTCCCACGTCGACCTCCGATGGCAAATGGTCATTCACTTCGTCAAATCCTGCGATCGCCTCCGTCAACGGGAATAACGTCTCAGTATTGGACAGTGGCAAGGTCGCAATTACCGCGACGCAGTCCAACACGAAGAATTGGACTACCGCGTCGACGAAGATGACTCTCACTATCGTTGCACTGGACCCGATGCTTGGAACTTTTGGAAGCATCACGATTATGAAAGATAGCGTGGGTAGTCTCACGCTAATTCCGCCGACATCGCTCTCGCAAGCTTGGTGGACTTTCACCTCATCAAATCCTGCAGTTGCCACGGTTGTCGGAAATATATTGACACCGCACGCAATTGGCACATCGACGATTACCGCGACGCAGGCACATGTGGGCGACTATGCATCGGCTTCGACATCCATGACGGTGACCGTTCTGGCTGCACTGCCGTCGCAGGGCTCGTTCCGAGATGTGACTGTGACACTTTCGTCGTCTAACGCCTTGTCTTTAGTGGCACCAGCTTCCAATTCACCTGGGGTATGGACGTTTATTTCCTCCAATCCCATGATTGCGACAGTGAACGGTGCAATCGCCACCTTATTGAAGCCCGGGATTGCGACGATTACGGCAACGCAGGCCGCTGCTGGTACTTATGGGCCATCATCTCCAGTTTCTATGACATTGACCGTTGTAGGCACGCCCGCCGTTGGTGCATGGACTGGCTTTGCGAAAGTTTTCAAAGATGCAGACTTCGTTCTAGCGCCACCAATATCGGATTCGCCAGGGACTTGGACATTCACTTCATCGGATCGTAATGTGGTTTTAGTTACTGGAAACGTTGCCAAAGTTGTAGGAGCTGGTCAATCGACGATTACTGCCAGGCAAGCAGCAACACCGATATGGTTGCAGGCCATCGCACACATGACCGTTCGTGTACTTGGTGATATTCCAACGATCGGCGCATTTTCTCCAATCAATGCCGGTCTTGGGGATGCGCCGATCACAATCAAAGCACCGACATCCAATTCACTTGGAGTTTGGACATACACATCGTCCGATAAGAAAGTGGCCACGGTCAGCGGCGCATCTCTAACAATCGTCGGCGTCGGCGTTGCGACAATTACGGCGACACAGAATCCGTTGGGAAGCTTTTCAAAGTCCAACACAGTACAGACTACGGTGACAGTAAAGCCAAGACCCGTCGTTGGGAATTTTTCGAATCTGAAAATAACTTTTGGCACGGTGGCTCCTGCACTCGTTGTACCTTCCTCAACTTCCACCGCAACGTGGAGTTACAAGTCGTCCAATTCGGCTGTCGTCACGATCACCGATTCAATAATTCAGATGCGAGGCGTGGGTAAAGCGACAATCACGGCCACACAAGCCGGGACTGTCGACTTTGCACACATTAGTAAGAAGTTCACGATTGAGGTTGTGGCGCCAACCCCTAAACCAACGGTTAAACCCACACCCAAACCAACAGTGAAACCAACCCCTCAACCGACGGTGAAGCCGGTTGTGGCGCCCACGATCCGGGTTGGTACTTTCAAACGAGTCATAACCGTCGTAGTCACAGGCGCCATTGCCAAAGTGACTATTAATGGCGCTCCAGCCAAAGTCGGCAAGAACAAGGTGCCGGCTGGCAAGTGGAGCGTCGTGATCACCATCAACGGCGACGTCGTTTACGCCAAGATCCTCACTATTAAGTAGTCCGATCTGGCGAAATGTCCGTTTTGTCCGCCCTCCGCGACAAAGCCACATGAGATTCGTAGAAGCAGGTAGAGACGGCGACGGTCGACTCTGCAAGACTTGGTGAACACCAAAATATAGGAGTTTTACACGTGGGATTGAGGAAATCTGCAACTGTGGCAGGTCCGAAAGTCTGGACCGTTGCCGAGTTGGGTGTTTTCTACACAGAGCACCGTTCAGAGTTACTGACCCACGCCAACCGCGTTCTCAAAGATTCGGCCAAGGCTGAGGAAATCACTCAGGATGCCTTGATCAAATTTATGCTCGCCGCCCCCGAACTGGAGTCCACCGAGCATGCCCTCTCCTATCTGCACCGCACCATCGAGAACCTCTGCATCGACCTCTTCCGTTTTGAAGGTCGCCGCCCCAACCTTGTTGTTCTCGATGAAGCTACTGCTGAAATCGAATCATCCTGGCAAGACAACGGAGATCACTCCGCTGCTTTAATCGCTGCAGAAGATGCCGCAATCATTCGTGAGGCACTAGCGATGTTGTCTTCGGCCGAACGGGCAGCCCTGGTGATGTGGGAAGTTGAAGGCCGCTCTACCGAAGAGATTGCTGCCGAACTCGGAATCAAGAGTGCGGCAGTGCGCCATACCGTTTCACGCGCCCGCGCTTCTCTGCGTCGCATTCTCTCCGAACGGATCATTGACGAAGAACGTGGCCTTACCGCTTTGGATCTTCTCTCTACTTCGTATAGAAAAGCATCCAATCTTGCGAAGAAATCTTCCAAGGTTGCTCTCTCACTCCTTCTTGTCGTTGCGGGGTTCCTTGGGTACAACTCCATGTCCGGACAGAAAACGATTGTTGCCATCGCTCCACCGACCCAAATTGTTACTCCACCATCGGTTGGTAACGGCTTAACACCCACCACCAAGTCAGCGGTCAAGTTAGCGGTCAGACCAACTCCATCTTCTGTGGCTTCAGTGGCCTCCAAAACTCCTCTGGCTCAACCAACGCCCTCCGTTGTTGCATCAATCCCAGCCAAGAAGGTCAGTGGTTTGGTCAATGGATTCCAGGTCAAAGGCTCGCGCGTCTCGTTCCCAGGCCTTGATAAAGGTGGCATCCCTACCGGATTTACCATTACCGATGCAGCCAACAAT
>DASVIG010000054.1:0-9168 GCA_036382195.1 Candidatus Nanopelagicaceae bacterium | reverse complement strand
ATATTGCCGACTCCGCTCATGATCACCTGGTTCAGCAGCGCCGTCTTAATCTTCACATTCCGTCTCGCATAATTTCTTATCGTCACGATCTTGTCGAATCGTGGGTCAAATGGATCTAGTCCGATGTGGGCCGCAGAAGTCGGGGCTCCATCGGCAAGTTCCTCAACCGACAGCCAGCCAAAAGTTCGTTGATCATTGAAAACCAATTCCTGCTGGCGCGCACCCTTGGAAATCTTGAATAACGCCCGAACATGCTTGGCCGGCGGACGGTCCTTCTGCTGCAAGAGAAACTGGCCGCTCATCCCCAGATGCGCTGCCAATACCTGTGGTCGATCCAGTTCAAACCAGAGGTATTTTCCGCGGCGGTTGACGCCCGTGATTCGCGCACCTTGAATCGCCGAAATTGGAGAAAGGGAAGAACTCTTCCGCACTCTGGGGTGCAGCTCTTGAACCTCATCGATGCGGTAACCAACGACCAGGTGCGAAAGCCCCCGTCGGACAGTTTCAACTTCCGGCAACTCAGGCACAGATCAACCCTACTGGTCTACAAAACTCGAGACTCTCGTCGCAAAAGTGACTAGCTAGATTTACCGCGTCGGAAATAGTCTCTAAAAGAACGCGATGAGCCCTTAACTTTCCGCCCCTTGCTCTGGCTCTTTTTACGAGCTTCGCTCTCGCGCATAACTTCCGCCAGGCTCTCCTCGGATCCCTTGGGGCGGTTCTTCAACTCTTCCTGCCATTGATCAATAGGAGGCTCAGGACTCTGCGTACCCATGACGCTCGTATCCAAGCGCAATTTTCGGCCGCACGACGGACACGTAAGCAGGTGAGAACTGAGTTCTCTCCCACATTCACACTTCACGATGTAGCCCGCAATGTAATAACACCCTTCATCCCGAAACTATAACTAAACAGAGTTGCGCCGAAGGGGTTGTCGTATCGTCCGAGACTTGACCGAGCTGGCGCGAACAATCAACTCGGGATCGAAAACGATGGTTTGCGGGGCAGAATCGTCGCCTTCAAGGCGTTCGATTAATTTTCGCGCAGCCGCGGTACCCATCTCGTAGGTCGGTTGGCGCACTGTCGTCACACTTGGATTGACAATGTCCGCCCACGGTAGATCATCGAATCCCACCAAGCTCACTTCATCCGGCATAGCTACGTGGTACTCAATCAATGCGTGGAGAACCCCGGTTGTCATCCGATTATTTGTCACAAAAATTGCATCCGGCGGATCCTCCATCTCCAAAAGAAGTCCCACGGCGTGATAGCCGCCCTCGTCTTTAAAATCCGCGTAAAACTGAAGTTCCTGCTCGGCGACAAGGCCGGCAGCTTCCAGGGCTTCTACATACCCGGCCAGGCGGTCACGCGCCGTACTTGCATAGCGTGGTCCGGTAATACAGGCGACTCTGCGGGCACCGGATGAGAGCAGATGCTGGGTCGCAATGCGCGACCCGAGTTGGTTGTTGATTCGCACGGCATCGGTTTGAATCGGAAGTTCGCGGTCAATCGTCAGGATGCTGATCCCTCTTTCGACCAACGGGGTCACATCGGTTGAGTCATACGAGGCCGGGCTGATAATGACACCCGATACATTCTGAGATGAGAGCATGGAAATATATTCCTGCTCTTTAGCCAGGTCGCCGTCAGCATTACATAACATGACCGAGTAACCAGCCCGAGAAGCCACGTCTTCCACCCCACGACAGACGGAGGTGAAAAACGGGTTCTCTATATCGGAAATAATCAGAGCAATCACCGGGGTGGATTGCGTGCGCAGGCCCCGGGCAGTCAGATTGGGCTTGTAACGCAGTCTCTCTACCGCTGCCAATACCCGCTCGATCAGAGCGGGGTCGACGTCAGCGGACTTATTGAGCACCCTGGAGACGGTCGCTGTCGATACTCCAGCGGCCTCAGCAACGTCCTTCATCACAACCAAGAGTCTCCCCGTTCTGGCGCCAATTCTGCCTTACAAAACCGTTCAAGGTCACGTTTTTGCATATCGCCTCGCTACCGTTGAGAGCGCAACGGCAATAACCAGAATTCCACCCTTGAAGACGTACTGCCAGAAGACCGGCGTACCTAATTGACTCAAGCCGTTAAATCCAACGTTGACGATGAGGACTCCGATCAACGTCCCCACGATGTGAAATTCTCCGTCACGAAGTGTTGCCGACCCGAGAAACACGGCGGCAAAAGAATCCATCAGATAACTATCGGCAGCCGCAGCTGTTCCACTGCCGAGCAAAGAAGAAAGCAAGACCCCGGTGATTGCTGCGCACAGTCCGGCAATAGCAAAAGTCGTGATCTTGACGCGATCAGTCCTGATGCCGGCCAGACGGGCAGCATGCAAGTTCCCGCCAACGGCCTGAATGCGCTGACCCAATGGGGTCCGGTTCAAGATCACCCAGAGCAGAAAGAGGATGATGATCATCAGCCAGATCGGATTAGGCAAACCTAGTGTTTTCCCTAGAGTGAGTTGGAAGAAAGAATCGGGCACTTGAACAATGGGAGAACCCGCCGTGTACCCGTAGCTCATCCCTACAACAACGGTGCCAACTCCCAAGGTTGCTACAACCGCATTGACCCGGGCTTTAGTAACAACCAGCCCGTTCACCGTTCCAATTCCCGTGCCGATGAGAAGGGTCACGATGATTGATAACACCAACGGTAGGCCCTGTTTGGCCACGAGCCCGGTTACGAGTACTCCCGCCAAACTGGCGACGTACCCGATGCTCAGGTCGAATTCTCCGACGACGAGAACAATCGTCAGTCCGGAGGCGATGATGGCGGTCAGAGAGGACTGATTGATAATGTTGATCAAGTTATCAGAATTGAAGAATGCTCCATTGGGAACTGCGAACCCGAATATCAAGAGCATCAGAGCCATTGCCAGAAGCGTGCCGTACTTCGAAAGAAGAACCAGCGCCACCTTGGATCTGCTCATCGACGCATACCGAGATCGCTTCGTTGTGGGAACGCCTCCTGGGTTCGCAAGGACATGTTGAGTGGTCATAACTAATCTACCTTTCGATTAAAACTCATGGAGACGATATTTTCTAAAGTGATCTTCGACCCGATTAACTCGGCAGTGATTTTGCCCTCACTCATCACGAGCACTCGATCACAGAGATCGACAAGTTCGTCACTATCGGAGGAAATTGCAATCACCGCGGTCCCTTGCGCCGCAAGTTCGCGAATGACACGATGAATTTCATTGCGCGCCCCAACGTCCACGCCACGGGAAGGCTCATCCAAGATTAAAAGTTTCGGCTTCTCGGTGATCCATCGGGCGATGACAACTTTCTGTTGATTTCCGCCGGAGAGGGATCCCGTCAACATATTCATGTCGGTGGTATTCACGCCTACTTGCTGGGCGGACTTCAACGCACGACTGTTGCTATGCCGACGTTTCAACAGGGGCAGCATCCGAGAAACAATCGATGCCCCCAGTGAGGCAATCGTGATGTTGAATCCGATGGATCTATCCAGAAAGACGGCCTGTGAGCGGCGTTCCTCCGGCACCAATCCGATACCCGCAGCAACACCTGCCGCTGCAGATCGAAAGTGCGTCTTCTTTCCATCGAGGTAGATCTCCCCCGAAGTCGCCTTTGCTTCCCCATAAATGATGTTCGCCAATTCGGTGCGGCCAGAACCCACCAACCCCGCAAGTCCCAGGACTTCGCCTTCGTGCACTTGAAAAGAGACGTTCCGCAGGAGTTTTCGATCCGAAACATCTCGCACATCCAGTACTACCGGTCCATGCGCATGGGCATCGTCCTTCGGCAACCTCTCGATGTCGCCGCCGACGATGGCCCTGACAAGTTCGGGCTTGGTGATATTTCCTCGCGTAGTAGTCAATACACAGGCGCCATCTCGGAAAACAGTGATGTCGTCGCAGAGATCAAGCACTTCATCCAAACGGTGAGATACATATACGACCGCAACATTGTCATTGCGTAAATCGCGGACCACGGCATGCACTCTCTCTGCCTCGACAGCAGACAACGATGCCGTTGGCTCGTCCATGGCGATCATGACGGCATCCCGCATCAAGGCTCTGCCAATCAGAACCAGCCACTGTTCGGCGGTACTCAATTCATCGGTGCGCGCATTCAGCGAGAAATGCATTCCGAGTCTTTCGTGCACCTGCTCGGCTCGTCGTCGGGTCGATCGCCAGTCAATAATTCCAAAATGCGTTTCCGGCTCGATACCGATCGCCATATTGCGCAACACGTTAAAACTCGGGACCAAGCTCACTTCCTGGTGGATGAAGGCCAGACCTAAATCGGTCGCCGCATGCGGGTCTAAGATCTTCACTTCCCGGTTCTCAATGAGAATCTGCCCTGAGTCAGGCGCGATCACACCAGCCAGGCAACGGATAAGTGTGGACTTGCCGGCGCCATTGGCACCGACCAAGCCGTGCACCGCACCTCGTCGAATGCTCAACGAGACATCTTTCAGCGCGGCCACGCCCCCAAATTGTTTTGCAAGATCTCGTACCTCGAGCCAGGGCGTCTGGCTCGAGGTACGAGATGGTGTTGCAAGAGGACGATGTGAAACCGACTCAAGTGAATCTACTTCCACGTCGCCATCCCCCCATTTCCTTCTTTTACTTCAGTGCTTCTGGATGTGATGCGATAAAGCCAGCAACTGTTGACGCGCTGACGAGAACGCCTGGTACCAGAACGTCTACTGGCTTCCATTTTGCGCCTGCCTTGATTGCTTTGAGAGTGGTGGCAAACATTGTTGCACCCTCTTTAACGCCATCTTCGTAAACAGTTGCAGTCAGTGAGCCGTCTTGTACAGCCTTGATTGCAGTGCTGCTTCCGTTGATGCCGTATGTCAGGACATCTGTTCTGCCTTGCTGCTTCAGAGCTGAAATTGCACCCAGGGTTGGGTCTTCCCAGCAGCCCCAGATAGCCAGTTTTCCAGATCCGGCAGGGTGGCCGGCCAGCCATGCGGTTGCGTACTTGGCTCCGTCTTGCAAGAAGCCTGGGATGGTCACTTCATTCTTGGTCACTGTGATTCCAGCCTTGCCTGTAAGCATCGTGTTGAAAATGGCTTCACGATCGCGGCAAACCTGTCCGGTGCGATAGGTCAACGCAAGGATGTTTCCTTCGGTGCCCATTGCTGCCAACAGCGCCTTAGTTGCAGGACCTGCAAATGGTGCGCCATCGCCAGTAGTCATAACTACGGCCTTGCCAAGTCCGCCACCCCATGTTGCTACGGGGATCTTCTTAGCTTTAGCTGCAGCCAAGCCAGCGCCCAAGGATGTAGTTGGGAAGACGAGATCGAAAATCATGGAAGCTTTTCGGCTCGCGAAGTTGATTATCGCCGCATTGGCCTGCGCCGCATTTCCTTGTGCATCGACAACTTGCACGTTCCAGCCTGCTGCCTTTGCGGCTGCAGTTGCACCCTTGATAACACGTGCATTACCGGCGTCGGTCGCAGTGATCGACACGATACCGAGTAATTTCTTGGCGGGAGCTGCTGTTGCGCTGCTTACCCCCGCTGCTAGGAGCGCCGCTGCCGTAGCAACAACGATGTACTTTCTTGTTCGTAACATGGATTTCCTTTTCTTCTCTATAGAAGTTGCGTGGGATTTGGTAGCGCCGAGTTGGCGCTTTTTACGAGAGGCATCTCTTATTGAGATCTCTGATCTGAGCAGTCCTCAATAAGCGACTCCTGAAGCAAGCAGCACGTTCCCGTATGCGAGGTAATCACCGGTACGTACGATCCCCCGAGCCTCAAGTGCGAGCTTTTTAAACTCCAGGTGAGGGACAGGGAAACTTTTGGCGTTGGGGAAGATTTCTTGAATCTGCGCCGAACGATTTGCGGTACTCGTCAAAATTTCATTGGCGAAGTAGAACTGCTCCACTTCGAGTTCTAAGGCAATTACTTTCAACACCTCTAGGACAGTGGGTGTATTGGGAACCATGCTCAAATCAATGCAGGGAACACCTTTGGGAATCGGAAATCCGGCGTCTGTCACCACGAGGCGGTCGTAATGACCCATTGCGGCAACAAGGGCAGAAAGATCGCGGTTGAGGATCCCTGTTCGTTTCATGCGTTTTCCTTCTCTTTGATTTCTTGGATTAGACGGCGGCTTTTAGTCCCCGCAGCCAGGTGAAGTTCGGCAACCGACAATCCCGATTCGGATTTCCAGGATGCGTGACGGTTAAAAGTCTCATTTTCATGCACGACCACGATGCGATCGGTGCTACCCGCGATCCCCAACATTTCATCGATCGTGACCAGGTTGTTCCACGCCCCACCGCCACCGAAACCGACGGCGATGTACTCACCGCTCTTGTCAATTCCTTCGGCGTTCTCATAGCTATAAAGATTGTCGCCGGCCAAGACCCAGTTCTCTTTGGGGTTGGACAGAACCACATACTGCGAACCATCCGAATGAGTATCAAAAGCTGGCTTGAGGTGTAATGCAGGTAGAACATTCTCAACGGCGCCCTCTACCAGGGTGAGATGACCGCTCTCTTTCAATTCCAACAGGTACAGCACGTCGGCCGGATCTAGCGCTCCCGTCAACGATCTAAATTTCGGACCCTTCGTCATCGCCCACTGCCAATGCTCGATCTCTCGCCGTTGCAGGTAAACCTGGGCGTTGGGGAACTTAGAAAGATTGCCCACATGGTCATAGTGGGCGTGGGTCAAAATCACTGTGTCTATTTCCTGTGGCGTCACGCCAATACTCGCCAGCACGACATCGGCATCTCGCCAATTCACCACGTCATAGCGCGCACCCAGATCGCCACCGTATGTCTCTTGGTCATACCCGACATCCACCAGAACTTTGTGTCCATGACCCTCTATGTACACATACGAATACGGAAATTGCCGCACCCCTTCATTCCAGTGACCAAAGAGAATGCATCCCACTGGCTGTGTCATGCAGCGGGCGTACTCCAACATCCAGATCGACCACTCGTTCATGACTGGCCTCCGACAAATTGAGGCCGACCCTCAGGGGCAAATTCGTATAACCACAGCAGAGCGCATGAACTGCGCAGCGCCCGATATGCCAGACGCAATGACCGCGCAGATTCGCCGTCCATGCCGAAGGACGAAATCAACATCGCCTGGTTGCCCAAGCTGGTTGTTTCGCGGATTATCTGGCCTACCAGGCCTTCATCCAGAGCGCTGGCATATCGATCGGTCATAAGCATCACGGAGTTGTTACAAACAGAACTAAGCTCCTGGCCCAGAGTTTCAATGGCGGGCGATGAACTAGATCCCAAGCTCGCAGCGCCAATACGGATGATCAGTCGCTTATATTGCTTCATTGCTGGCAGAAGGTCCTGCGCCAAGTATGTGAACTCGGGGCTCAGCCCAGGAGCCAGATTCCACACCTCCTCATGGCTGTGACTGACAACCATTGATTGACCTAGCCGCGCCAAGTTGTTCATTCGGTGACCGTCTCTAACGAAAGCCCGCGCAAGAACGCCTCAACTTCATCGGCATGTGGCGCTGCTAGTGCAGCACCCCGTCGTGTCACAGAAAGACTTGCCGCATAAACCACATGACGCGCCGCCTCAAATAGGTCATCACCTGCCGCCAACCGGGCACTCAAATACCCGCAGAGCGTGTCACCAGCACCGATCGTGTCCACCGTGTCTACCGGAGGCGCAACAACCATCTCTGACAAGGTTCCGTTGGTTACATACGCTCCTTTTGAGCCAAGAGTGATAACCACTTCTGTGCAGCCAAGTTTCTTCATCAAGGACTTGGCCTGATCTTGAATACTCTCGCTCTCGTCGGTCAGGGCCGCTGCTTCTATTTCATTGGGGACCAATACGTCTATTAAACCCACGTAATCATCGAGCGAGGCCACCGGAGCCGGCGTTAGCACAACTCGCACCCCTGCCTTTTGGGCAATTCTCGCTGCAGCCACTGCCCCGGACTTAGGCAACTCCAATTGCAAGAGCAATACATCGGATGAACGGATCACATCGGCATGCCGTTGAACAAAGCTCTCATCCGCTAAATCATTGGAGCGCGGAATAATAATGATCGAGTTATCGCCATCGGCACTTACAACCGGAAGACCAACTCCAGTACCCATTTCAGCATCACGCTCGACACCGCTTGCATCAATTCCCTCACTTGCCAAAGTCTCAATAAACGAATTGCCGAAAGAATCACTCCCTAAACGGCCCAGCATGAAACTCTGCGCACCAGCCCGAGAAGCAGCCACCGCTTGATTGAATCCTTTTCCACCTACGGCAATTACAAAACTACTTCCTTTAATCGTCTCCCCCGGCTCTGGTCGACGCGGCGCATATGCCACTAGATCCATCATGAAACTTCCCAATACGCATACGCGCCCGCTCACGAGCGCACTCCCGATGTTCCAGAGCCCTTGAGTTGTTTACCTAAAGCCCCAGAAGGATGTCGGCGTGCGAAATCTTCAGCCGTAAAATTCCTTGCGGCCATAAGAGCACAAGCCAGGGCATCGCCCATGGCCAACGTCAATGTCGTCGAAGAGGTCGGCGCTAAATTCAGTGGATCAGCTTCACGAGATATTGAGATATCCAGAACAACATCGGCAAGTTTGGCCAATGTGGAATCCGACTTTCCCGTCATTGCAATGACCGAAATCCCGGACTCGCTCGCCATTTGGGCTACAGCACAGACCTCAACGGTCTCCCCGGAATTCGAGATGGCCAGGAGAAGGTCGCCACCTGACAGAACCCCAGAATCGCCATGCAAAGCCTCAGTTGAATGGAGGAAGAATGAAGGGGTCCCCGTGCTGGAAAAAGTCGCCGAGATCTTGGCACCTATGAGACCGGATTTCCCTAGGCCCGTGACGACGACTCGACCGTGGCAAGCCACAAGAAGCCCCAAAGAATGTTCAATCTGTATATCGAGCCTTTCAAGCAGACCCTGCAACTCCCCTATCTCGGTTTCTAGGCCAAAACGGGCGGCAGCGACAGCACGCTCAACGAGTGCGCGATTGACGCCTGAGTCCAACGATTCTTGCATTTTAGGCTCCTGTAATCGATTACATATTCGATTTCTGAACCATAAGGACCCACCTATTCGAGTGTCAACTCCAGGAGATAACGATTTGGCAACGTTTTATCTCGAGAGTGGAACCACTCCTCCATCTGAATCCACAACTGGTTACCTCGATGAATTGGACGGCTT
>DASVIG010000053.1:0-8884 GCA_036382195.1 Candidatus Nanopelagicaceae bacterium | reverse complement strand
CGGTATCTAGGGCTTTTGAGCGATCATTGTTAGCTTTTTCATTTGCTTTATCTACAGCCACTGTTCTTCCTTTCGAGTAAACGTCTATTGACGTTGGTCATGGTCCAGAAGGTACGGAAGGCCACTGACTGGGAAGCAGGCGCAGGGCCTGAGTCGTGGAAACCGCTCTGGTTGGGTAGAAGAAGGATATCCGAACACCTGTTCGAAGAATGCGACACGCCGAGCACTCTGGGTTGCGATAACTCTTACCCGGTTATCACACCGACCTGCTGGGCACTCTGTTCGGCCGTTAACGGCGCAAATACCTGTCCGATAAGCCAGCGCAAGGCCAACTCCACTCGCTCCTGTGAATCGAGGATTTGCATCAGGACTTCGTGAACCTGTTGCCAAAGGGGGTCTGCTCCTGCACTTAAAAGTTGAGTCAGAAGGGCGCTGTCGTAAGCGCGCATAGTTGCCAACGCCGGGTCGCTCGAAATTTCCATCGAGATTCGGGCCAGCGCACCGCCGGCTGAACCCTCACTTGAGGCGATAGCGAGAATGCGGGTCACCTCTGACTCAAGCAAGCCACGCACCACGCTCTCTTTGCTTCGAAAGTGGTTGTACAAAGTGGCCCGCGAGACTTCTGCCGTATCGGCGATCTCAATCATGCTTGTCACCTGCAAACCATGTTCAGCAATGAGTTTTTTGGTCGCCTCAAGAATGGCACTTCGCGTTCTGCGAAAGGAGGTCATTTGGCGACGGTAGGGCTCATCGCCTGGATCAAGCAAATTATCAGTAAAGGACACGCTCTTTATGCAGCGTTGGCAACTGTGAGCTTGACGGCCTCGAAGGTCGTGAGATCATGCGCAACATCTGTCATGACGCAAGAGAGCGAGAGGCCCAGGGCTGCACAGATAGCGTTGAGCAATTCTGAGGATGCCTCTTTCTGACCGCGTTCGACTTCGGAGAGATACCCAAGGGAGACGCGCGCCTCGCGAGCAACATCTCGAAGAGTGCGGTGCTGAGCATTGCGAGCAGCGCGCAGGGATTGACCGATATGGGTACGGAGTAAAACCACCATGGCAATTCCTCTCTCGTTAAGCCGTTCGACTGCCAAGGATACGCGCAAATGCCGTAATCGCGCTTCTCACTGTGGCGTTTCGGACTATTTCACGCTCACCATCTATCTGTAGTTGCGTGCTCTGATTGATCGGACCGCGGATCGCCACCCAGACGGTGCCGGCACTCTGACCATCAGATGGACCGGGACCGGCTACTCCGGTGGCGGAAATGGCCCAGGTGGCCCCAAAGAGCTCGCGGGCGCCGTCGGCCATCGCGATGGCGACTTCTTCACTGACGACGCCAAAATCGAGGATTGATGAATGGCGAACGTGAAGCAGAGATTCTTTTGCTTGTGCTTGATAAGCAGTGACACCACCCATAAAGACGTCCGAAGCGCCGACCGCTGCCGTGATTGCCGCGCCAAGCCCACCGCCGGTCAGGGACTCGGCCACGCAGAGAGTCTCGCCGCGCTCGCGAAGCAAGGCCACAATTGCTTCTGCGGGACGGGTTGACATAAGGAAAATCTACTCTTTACGCGCAGCCAGGATGTACCAGAAGCCTGTGACAAGCGTCAGCGCTATCGCAATGTACATAAAGAGGTCACGGAACCAGAACCAGGAGGAGTGGAGCGGGAGAATATAGAAACTGACTGCCAACCCCTGGGAGAGCGTCTTAATTTTTCCCCCACGGTTAGCGGGAATAATGCCATTGTTGATTACTGCAAATCTAAAGACCGTAATCCCGATTTCCCGAGTCAAAATAACGATCGTCATCCACCAGGGCATATGTCCCAAAATGCTCAGGCTTACCATGGCCGTTCCTATTAGTGCTTTATCTGCAATTGGATCCAGTAGTTTGCCAAATTCCGTCACGCTGTTGCGACTTCGAGCGAGTTTCCCATCGACCATGTCGCTGAGGCCGACAATAAAAAACAGCCACCAAGCGATGATTCGCCAGGTTGAGTCGTCTCCCCCATTTTTGAAAAGCGCATAGGCACACAGAGGAAGGACCAAAATTCTAAGAATCGTGATGGAGTTTGGAAGATTAAGTTCCGACGGTCGCTTCATAGTGCTTGCGCAATAAGATCGGCGCCGAAGGAATCAATCACGCGAGCAGATACATACTGACCCACTTTGAAATCCGTGCCGACGAAGGAGGTGGTTCCGTCGACTTCAGGTCCTTGATGTGCCGCACGTCCCTCTTGCGTGAGCGCGTCTTCAATCAGAACCAAGACAGCTTCCCCGATGCGTTGGCTAGCGCGCTCACTTACCAACTCATCAACGAGGGTTGAAAGTTCATCGACTCGCGAACGGATCAGATCGGGTTCCACTTTGTCATCAAGCGCGAGGGCCTCCGTGTTGTCTTCATCCGAATAACCAAAGACTCCTATGGCATCCAAATTGGCCAGACTTACGAACTCCACCAACTCTTGATAATCCGCTTCGGTTTCGCCAGGAAATCCAACGATGACATTGGATCTAATTCCCGCTTCCGGAGAGAGCGCCCGAATCTGCGCGATCAGATGGAGAAATCTTTCGCTATCTCCAAAACGTCGCATGCGACGCAAAACCGGACCACTTGCATGCTGGAAGGAAAGGTCAAAGTAGGGAACAACTTTCTCTGTTTCGACCATCGCTTGAATCAACGTGGGACGCATTTCTGCCGGCTGTAAATACGACAGGCGGATCCGTTCAATGCCCTCAATAGCGGCCAGGTCAGGCAGGATCTTCTCCATCAGCCGTAGATCGCCCAGATCCTTCCCATATGAGGTGGTGTTCTCGCTGACCAGGAAGAGTTCGCTCACCCCTTCTTTCGCCAGCCAGCGTGCTTCTTCAATTATCTCGGTGGGTCGGCGGGAGATGAAAGAGCCACGGAAATAAGGAATGGCGCAGAAGGAACAGCGCCGATCGCAGCCTGAGGCGATCTTCAACGGAGCCCACGGCGCCGCACCTAGGCGTTTGCGGAAGAGGGAACCACCCGCACCCACCGTGGATTCAAATTGCGCGTCCCGTACTAGGGGGCGCTCCACTGGCGAAATCGGAAGTAGGGCTCGCCGATCCTTGGGAGTGTGCGGGAGGTGTTTCTCTCCCGAGACGATCTGCTGCAATCTGGCGCTTATGTCCCGATAGTCATCAAAACTCAATATCGCATCAGCCTCAGGTAGCGCTTGAGCCAGTTCTTCGCCATACCGTTCGGCCATGCATCCCACCGCAACGACGGCACGCGTGACCCCATGCCCCTTGAGTGAATTGGCCTCCAGCAATGCATCGATGGAATCCTTCTTTGCGGATTCGATAAAGCCGCACGTATTCACCAGGGCAACTTCGGCGAGTTCAACGTCATCGACGAGGGTCCAACCGTCGGCAGCTAGTCGCCCAGCCAATTCTTCGGAGTCAACCTCGTTGCGCGCACAACCCAAAGTGACGATTGCGACGGTGCGACTCATTGAAGTGATGATACAGAATTAATTCGACGGACTCGGACCAAAACTAAGATCCACAACCTGACCAGGCACACCAGGCGTAGGAATAGCCTTGCCATTGACAATGACATCGACATCTCCGGCATTGCCGAAGCGAATATTCACTTTGGTCCCGCTTGAAAAGGTGTTAGTCGTTCCCATGGCAAGGGTCCCCGAAAACAATGTCGCCCCGGATCCATCGGTGACAAAGAGCCAACTCGACCCCCGAGATGCGGTTACTTGCACCATGACAGCAGCAGCGCTGGACGATGGAGTCGTGGAGGCACTAGCAGTTGCGGAGGCACTAGGCGTCGAGCTGCTTGTCGCCACCGGAGGATTTTGAGAAATGGTTTTGCTTCCCGACTGAAAATTAGAGTAAATCAATTGGCCACCTACAACGATCAAAACCGCAGTCCCTGAAATGATCGCAAGAGACTTCATCGAAATTCTTGGCTTTTCGCTTTTAGGCGCAGTCACATTATTCTCGAGAAGCAATTCATACATTGGACGCGCAGCGATAGATTGCTCAGTGGCGTATAGATCTAAGAAGATACTCGGGTCCATGCCCAGTGCATGAGCCAGATTGCGAAGATGGCCACGAGCATATGTCTCGCCACCACATTTTGAAAAATCATTATTCTCAAATTCACGCAAAACAGTGGGGCGAATACTGGTGCGCCCTGCGAGGTCGTCAATACTCAGGCCAGCGCTAGTACGCGCCTGATGCAGAGTCGAACCGAGCGACATAGCGAAACCTTCATCTGCCGGGGAACCGTGAAGTGCAAGCGTAACGCGATATCAATCCGAACCGAAACCCCTGACTTCGGACTCCGTATTCCATCAATTAATCGTGGATCGTATCCAAGACTGCGTCCAAATCCTCCGGTTTCACCAGCACCACTCGTGCCTTGGACCCTTCGGATGGGCCGACGATACCCCGGGACTCCATAAGATCCATCAACCTCCCCGCCTTTGCAAAGCCAACTCGTAATTTACGTTGCAGCATTGACGTCGAACCAAATTGTGTTGTCACTACAAGGTGCACCGCCTGCAGAAGTAAATCGAGATCATCGCCGATGTCCTTGTCGACCAATTTGACCGCAATGTGCGTGGCGGCAACGTCGGCGCGATAACGCGGGGCGAGTTGACTCTTGACGTGATTGACTACAACTTCGATCTCTCGTTCGGAAACATATGCACCTTGAATGCGAACCGCCCTACTTGCGCCCATCGGAATAAACAGGGCATCGCCTTGCCCGACCAATTTCTCTGCTCCCCCGCTATCCAGAATTACTCGGCTATCGGCCAGACTACTTGTAGCAAAAGAAAGTCGAGAAGGAACATTGGCTTTTATCAATCCCGTCACGACGTCCACACTCGGACGTTGTGTCGCGACCACCAGATGAATTCCAGCAGAACGTGCCAACTGGGTGATGCGAACAATGCACTCTTCGACTTCTTTGGCCGAAATCATCATGAGATCAGCCAACTCATCAATAATCACAAGGAGGTAGGGGTATGGCTCAAGAACACGGTCACTGCCCGGAGGCGCTACCGCTTTGCCCATGCGAACAGCCTTATTGAAATCATCGATATGGCGATAACCGAAAGTTGCCAGATCCTCGTAACGTATATCCATCTCACGAACCACCCATTGCAGGGCGTCGGCGGCCTTCTTTGGGCTGGTAATAATGGGAGTAATCAAATGTGGAATTCCCTCGTAAGCGGTTAGCTCTACTCGCTTAGGGTCGATCAAAATCAACCGCACATCATCGGGAGTCGACCGCATCAAGATGGAGACAATCATCGAGTTGATCATCGAAGATTTACCGGCACCAGTTGCCCCTGCGACTAGCAGGTGGGGCATCTTGGCCAAGTTTGCGCAGACAAAATTGCCTTCAACGTCTTTCCCTAACGCAACCAGAAGTGGATGATGATCCTGGCCGGCAACGGTGGATCGTAAAACATCGCCAAGGGCAACAATCTCACGGTCCGCATTGGGGATTTCAATGCCGACCGCGGATTTGCCTGGAATCGGCGAGAGAATACGTACTTCTGCGCTGGCCACTGCGTAAGAGATGTTCTTCGCCAGCGCTGTGATTCGCTCCACCTTTACTGCATTGCCGAGTTCAACTTCATAACGGGTAACCGTAGGTCCTCGCATAAAACCGACTACGGTCGCATCGATTTCGAACTGCGAGAAGACTTCAGTCAAAGAGGCGACGACCGCATCATTGGCCTTGCTACGGGTCTTCGCCGGTGGCCCTGCACGCAATGCGTCGGCCGGAGGTAATTCGTACTTTGCGTCATTCGTCAGTAAGAGTTGGACTGGATGCTTTGTCGCAGATTTATCCGCAGCAGATTCCGGAAGTTCCTCGACCGGCAACGGCATCGTGAACTCTTCATCAAAACTCTCCTCATCCAGATCATCATCTCGATGGTGCCAATCTGCGACAAGAGGAGTTTCAAAAGGTTCGGACTCAGAAATCTGAAATTCATCGACGGCTCTCTTCAAATGTCCCGTCGTCTTGGCATATATCCATTTCACCGTTGTCGCTATGCGAACGAAGACTTTCGAGACCGGGGTGGCAGTGATCACGAGAATTCCAAAAATAAAAAGACAGATAAGAACTGGATAGACAAGTACGGATGTCATCAAGAGAATCAAGGGGTGTGAAACGCCATACCCCAGCCATCCTCCACCATGTCGAAGCGCATCCGCCGATGTTCCAACCGATCCATTGAGCATATGTGAAAGTCCAGTTGCACTGATAAGTAGCGCGACTGTGCCAACGGTAATTCGACCAGTGGCTGCCTTCTCCTCTGGGACGCGAAAAAGTCGAATCGCAAAATAGAAAAGAAGAAGAGGGGTGAAAAAACCAATCCGACCGAAACCGCCGTACACGAAAGAATAAATGGCACGACTGAGAATATTATTGGAGTTAAACCAAGTTCCTGCTGCCGCAACTAGTGATGCAACTAGGAAGAGAAAGGCGATCCCATCGCGCTGATGCACCGGATCTAAGTCCCGCGCGCCCCTTGCAAGGAAACGAACAGAGCGGCCTATGGCTGAGGAAATGAACCGCCAGATTCCACGAATGCCACGCACGACTGGTGCGCCCTTGGAGGTGCGTTTCTTAGCTTTAGCCATGGGATTGAGCGTAATTCCTTAACAAATTGTGTAAGGGCAGGCGCGCCGACGGCGGGCTCTATACCTCAATGATTAAAGGAATAATCATTGGACGACGACGATGTTCGCCACCAACCCAATTTCCAACTGTCTTGCGTACAACTTGCGACAATTGATGAGTTCCATTGACTCCATCTTCAACGGCAATAGCAAGAGCTTTTTCGATACGCGTCTTTACTTCATCAAATAATGCAAGATCTTCGGCAAAACCACGCGCATGAATATCTGGGCCAGCCACTATTTTGCCACTCTGGGAATCTACGACTACTACGACAGAAATAAATCCTTCTTCACCTAGAATACGACGATCTTTCAATGATGACTCAGTGATGTCGCCGATGCTCTGTCCATCAACGTAGACGAAGCCAACGGGAATACTTCCGACGACTTCTGCTTTGTGATTAATGAGATCTACAACAATGCCGTTCTCCACAATGATCGCATTCTCACGCCGCACTCCCGACGCGATTGCCAACTCGGCATTGGCTCGCAGATGGCGCCATTCACCATGTACGGGCATCACATACTTGGGCCTCACGATGTTATAGCAATACAGAAGTTCGCCTGCCGTTGCATGTCCTGATACATGGACCAGAGCATTTGCTTTATGTACGACCCTTGCTCCAAAGCGCGTGAGTTCGTTAATAACTCGAAATACCGGATTCTCGTTACCAGGAATTAGCGATGAAGCCAGGATAACGGTGTCGCCGTCGCCTACGCGTATCGCATGATCACCATTTGCCATACGTGAGAGTGCTGCCAGCGGTTCGCCTTGCGAGCCCGTGCAAATGAGCACGACGTTATCGCCGTAATTTTCGAGATCCTTAACATCCACCATGACGTTGTTGGGAATGGTGAGATACCCCATGTCTTGGGCGATCTTCATATTGCGGACCATGGAACGCCCGACGAATGCAACCCTGCGCTGGTGGATAACTGCGGTATCGATTACTTGTTGAACACGATGAACGTGAGAAGCAAAAGATGCGACTATGACACGCCGTTTGGTCTGGCGGAAAACACGATCTAAGACCGGCATGATTTCGCGCTCAGACGGGGTAAAACCAGGGACATCTGCGTTAGTGGAATCAACGAGGAAGAGATCGACGCCTCTCTCACCTAGCGCTGCAAATGCTCGCAAATCTGTGATCCGACCATCTAAGGGCAGTTGGTCCATCTTAAAGTCGCCCGTGTGGAGGACGCTTCCGGCCGGAGTGTGAATTGCGATAGCCAACGCATCAGGAATCGAATGGTTGACCGCAACAAAATCGACGGTGAACGGTCCGATATCTTCACTCATGCCAGCGCGGACTTCACGTGTCAAAGGCGTGATGCGATGCTCTTTCAATTTTGCGCCAAGGAGTGCCAATGTCAAAGCAGATCCATAAATCGCAATGTCGCCGCGTTCGCGCAAGAGATAGGGCACCGCACCTATGTGATCTTCATGTCCATGGGTAAGGACTATTCCAATCACATCATCTAGTCGGTCTCGGATGTAGGAAAAGTCCGGAAGAATCAGATCAATGCCAGGTTGAGTCTCTTCTGGGAAAAGTACACCGACATCCACAATCAGTAACTTGCCGTCCAATTCGAAGACGGTCATGTTCCGCCCAATTTCGCCAAGACCGCCGAGGGCAACTATCCGCAATCCTCCTGCAGGAAGTTTTTTTGGGGCGCCCAGCCCGGGATGCGGATGCGTCATGTCGCGAGAATTACGCCACCAGCGATCAGATCTAAACGCAATTGCGCAATCTGTTCGGGTGTTGCATCCACTAAAGGCAGTCGGGTGTAGCCACCTGGTAGTCCCATCAGAGTGAGAGCGGCTTTTGTCAAGATCGCACCTTGTGTGCGGAAGGTACCGGTAAAGACGGGCAATATCTTCTGATGGATTTCTAAGGCGCGGGCTGAGTTACCGGCAAACCAGGCATCTAGCATTTCACGCAATTGCGAGCCGACGGTGTGGCCGCAGACCGAAACAAAACCAACTGCGCCAACCGAGAGAAGAGGCAAATTCAAAATATCATCGCCCGAATAGACCGGTATGCCTGAACGCTTAATGACCCATGACGTCGCTGCAACATCGCCTTTCGCATCCTTCAGCGCGGCGATACGCGGGTGTTCGGCAAGGCGAACGATTGTGTCCGATTCAATCTGCATTCCTGTCCGTCCGGGGATGTCATACATCATCACGG
>DASVIG010000052.1:0-27506 GCA_036382195.1 Candidatus Nanopelagicaceae bacterium | reverse complement strand
GTGGTGACACACCTTCCGCAGGTTGCCGCTTGGGCAGATTCTCATTTCGTTGTACGGAGAAATGATGACGGATCGGTGAGTCAGAGTGATGTTTCAAAGGTTACGGGAACTGCCCGAATTGATGAGATCGCGCGGATGTTGGCAGGTCACGAGGATTCGCGAAGTGCCAAAGAACACGCCGCAGAGCTGCTAGATATGAGAGGTTGAGAGGGAGTCCCTGAAACGATGATAGGTTGGTCTCCCATGGGCCAACCTCATGTGACTAAGCATTTATTTGTAACCGGTGGTGTGGCATCAAGCCTCGGAAAAGGCCTTACCGCATCGAGTCTGGGTCGTCTTCTTCGATCGCGCGGGCTCCGAGTGACTATGCAGAAACTGGATCCGTACCTCAATGTCGATCCTGGCACCATGAATCCGTTTCAACATGGTGAGGTTTTCGTCACCGACGATGGCGCAGAGACAGATCTGGATGTCGGTCACTATGAACGCTTTCTTGATACAAATCTCCATGGCTCAGCAAATGTGACAACGGGCCAGGTGTACTCAAGGGTCATTGCCAAAGAGCGCCGTGGAGACTACCTCGGTGAGACGGTACAGGTCATTCCTCACATCACCAACGAAATCAAAGAACGGATCCGTGCGATGGCCGCACCGGATATCGATATCGTCATTACCGAAGTGGGCGGGACGGTTGGAGATATTGAGTCGCAACCGTTTCTAGAAGCTGCTCGGCAGATTCGACAAGAGGTTGGACGAGAAAACGTATTTTATTTACATGTTTCTCTGGTGCCATATATCGGCCCGTCGGGAGAATTGAAGACGAAGCCAACCCAGCACAGCGTTGCAGCATTGCGGAGCATTGGAATTACTCCAGACGCTATCGTCATCCGATCCGATCGTGACGTCCCTGCCTCTGTGAAAAAGAAGATCTCCCTCATGTGCGATGTAGACCTTGAAGCAGTTGTGGCTGCAGTGGATGCCCCATCGATTTATGACATACCGAAAGTTCTTCACTCCGAGGGACTCGATGCTTATGTCGTTCGTCGATTGGGCCTTCCATTTAGAGATGTGGACTGGAAAGAGTGGGAAGCGCTCTTGGCTATCGTCCATAATCCTGCCCATCATGTAAAGGTGGCGCTTGTCGGAAAATATGTTGATCTTCCCGACGCATATCTATCAGTCACAGAGGCACTTCGTGCGGGCGGCTTTGCAAATAATGCTCGAGTTGAAATCAAATGGGTTGTCAGTGATGATTGCGAAACATGGGAAGGGGCAAAAGCCCATCTTTCCGATGTCGATGCTATTTGTATTCCGGGAGGTTTTGGAATTCGCGGAATCGAAGGAAAAGTTGGCGCGCTGCATTTTGCTCGTGCTTCCAAGATTCCCACCCTTGGTTTGTGCTTGGGTCTCCAGTGCATGGTGATTGAAGCGGCAAGAAATCTGGCAGGAATCTCTGATGCAAATTCGGCAGAATTCGCACCCGAGACCCTTTCTCCCGTTATTTCAACTATGCAAGATCAGCATGCTGTTGTATCGGGCCAGGAGGATATGGGTGGAACAATGCGCTTAGGCCTCTACCGGGCAAAATTGGAGTCTGGTTCTCTAGTTGCAAAGATGTACGGTTCAATAGAAGTTTCCGAACGCCACCGACATCGGTATGAAGTGAACAACATCTACAAAGATCAACTCCACGAAGCCGGACTTCGCTTCTCAGGACACTTTCCAGAGCGTGATCTGGTTGAATTTGTCGAGTTACCTCAAGAAGTTCACCCGTATTACGTTGGCACGCAAGCTCATCCTGAGTTCCGCTCACGACCTACTCGTCCACATCCTCTTTTTGCTGGGCTGATTGCGGCTGCTCTTGCGTTGAAGGTGCAAGAATCGAAGTAGTAGCGCGAGTAGGCTAGACCTACTCAACGACGAGAATTTATAGGAGCTTAAAATGATTGTTGGCGTGCCCAAGGAGATCAAAAGTCAGGAATCGCGGGTTGCAATCACTCCCGAAGGCGTGAGCGAATTTGTACGAGCCGGACACAGGGTGATCATTGAAAAAGGGGCTGGCGTAGGTTCTTCGATCGCAGATATTGATTTCCTGGCACAAGGGGCACAGATTGCCGATACTCCTGAAGAAGTTTGGAAACTTGCTGATTTGATTTTGAAGGTGAAGGAGCCGATTGCCATCGAGTACCCACGCATGCGGAAGGGCCAAGTCCTTTTTACTTATTTACATTTGGCTGCATCGAAAGAATGTACGGATGCTCTTATAGCCAGTGGAACTACAGCCATTGCCTATGAAACCGTCGAACACGATGGTCAACTCCAATTACTGGCACCCATGAGCGAGGTCGCAGGCCGGATGGCCACGCAAGTTGGCGCCTCGATATTGCAGAAACCCCATGGAGGTCGAGGTGTTCTACTGGGTGGGGTACCAGGTGTTGCCCCTGGAAAAGTGGTTGTTATCGGCGGTGGCGTTGCCGGCTTGAATGCGGCAGTTATCGCCTTGGGTATGGGAGCAGACGTCACAATTATCGACCGGAGTATTTCGCGACTGCAATTTATAGACACAACATACGGTGGCCGTATAAAGACTTTGGCCGCATCTCACCATGCAATTGAGCAAGAGATCTCACGGGCCGATCTTGTGGTCGGGGCCGTACTCGTACACGGAGCTAAGGCACCCAAACTGGTGAGCAACGACCAAGTGAAGTTGATGAAGCCGGGATCGGTTCTTGTGGACATTGCGATAGACCAGGGAGGTTGTTTTGCTGATTCTAAGGCGACAACCCATGCCGATCCCACTTTTCGAGTGCACAACAGCATTTTTTACTGTGTAGCAAATATGCCAGGTGCCGTCCCGGTGACCTCTACCTATGCACTAACCAATGCAACTTTGCCATATGCGCTTTCCATCGCAAATAAGGGGTGGCAAGAAGCAATGGCTTTGGACAAGAGCCTCGCGCGTGGGCTCAATGTCCATGAAGGCGCGGTCTATTATGAAGCTGTAGCTAAGGCGCATAGTTACGATTACAAATCTCTGGCATCCTGAATTTCGGAGGACACAATGGAGATTGCTAACGCCTTTCGCGATTTCCTAGATCATCTTCGCGTAGAACGTGGTTTGGCTGATAATTCAATTGCTGCCTACCGCCGCGATCTCGCGAAGTTCGAGAAGTTTTTAACTGACAGAAATCTCTCCCTTGCAGATGTGACTCCTAAGATTATTAGCGATTTTCAAGTCTTTCTCCGAAAAATGGGATTGGCACAGGCCAGTGCGCAGAGAAATATCTCTGCCCTACGAACTTTCTATCGATATCTCTCGCGCGAAAATGGTTTAAACGACCCCACGGTTGAGCTGGAAAAATCGAAGCAAACGCGGAGACTGCCAAAGGCGCTGACTGTGACCGAAATCGTCGCGCTCATTGATGCCTCAGAGCACGAAGGAGATCCAATAACCTTGCGGGATAGGGCACTTTTGGAGTTGCTCTATGGAAGTGGCGGCCGAATAAGCGAGATTGTTAATTTAGATTTGGCAGACGTTCATCAATTCGATGGCACTGAGACTGAGACTGTGAAATTGCGTGGGAAAGGTGGGAAGGAACGGATAGTTCCCCTCGGCAGTTTCGCGAGTCTGGCTCTGCGTAATTACCTGGTGCGAGTGCGACCAGAACTGGTCGGGAAATCACCTCGTGCGACGAATGCACTCTTCCTTAACCGACGGGGGAGCCGACTCAGCCGACAATCTGCCTGGCAGTTCATTTTCAATGCGGCAAAAGCCACCGGAATAGAAGCCAAAGTCTCGCCCCATGTTTTTCGGCACTCTTATGCGACACATCTGTTAGATGGGGGGGCCGATATTCGAGTAGTTCAAGAATTATTAGGTCACGCTTCAGTGACTACGACCCAGATTTACACTTTGATTACTATCGACAAAGTCCGTGAGACCTATAGTTTGGCGCATCCTCGAGCTCGAGAGTAGAGGTTTACAGCCCTCGAAGTCTGCGTGCCAAGATGCTGGCGTCACCCTTGGCTTCAAGGTCTGCGATGATTACTGCAATTGATTCACGAACTATTCGGCCGCGGTCTGCTGCCAAACCGAGATCGCCTCGAAGTAGGAGTCGGGCTTGATCTAGATCGAAGAGTTCCTCGGGGGATAGGTACACGGTTATCTTCTCTTCATGACGTTCGCGACCTGAAGGCGAACGATCGACATTGGCCACTCTCCGACGAGATGTTGTCCGAACGCCCTTCTTCTGTTCCCGGACCAACGGCGCCGTGGGACTCTGGGCCGTGGTGGCCTGCGAAAGTTGCGTTGAATCAGGAAGTGGATCTCGTACAGCGCTGAGCGCGGGTGTGGTCGACCGAAAAAGTTCATCCGCTCCGGGCAAACTGGCTCTGCGACTCATGGTGCTCCTCCGATTGCTATTAGTTCTCGCGCAAGGCGACGGTATGAGGCGGCGCCTCCGGAATTTCCCGCATATGTGGTTATCGGTTCCCCAGCGACCGTTGTTTCAGGGAATCGAACTGTCTGGGCAATGACCGTCTCGAATACGCTTTTGGGAAAGGCTTCGAGGATGCGCTCTAGCACCTCTCGACTATGAAGGGTTTTCTTGTCGTACATCGTTGCTAAGATTCCAATCAACTTCAGTGAAGGATTGAGATTGATCCTGACCTTCTCCAAGTTCTCTTGCAGTTGAGCAAACCCACGTAGGGCAAAGAATTCGCATTGAAGAGGGACAATGACGCCATCCGCGGCTGTCAGGGCGTTGAGGGTCAGCAACCCCAAGGTTGGTTGGCAGTCGACCAAGATGACGTCGTAATAGTCTTTCAGGCCCGCGAGAGTCCGTTTGAGAAAGTTCTCCCGGCCCATTTCATTCACCAAAGTTACTTCCGCGGTAGCCAATTCCTTGTTCGCGGGCAAAAGATCCATCCCGGGGATGGACGTTTTGAGAATTATTTTCTCTATGTCCGAATGTGGGTCCATGAGAACTTGGTAGACGGTCTCCTCTAGTTGGAGCTCATGGGCATTGACGCCCAGCCCGACCGAGAGTGCTCCTTGAGGATCAAAGTCCACAAGCAGAACTCTGCGCCCTAATTCGGCAAGGGCGGCACCGAGGTTGATGGTGGTCGTGGTCTTGCCGACGCCACCTTTCTGATTGACAATTGGAATGATCTTGGCTGGGCCATGTTCTTTGATGGGTGCCGGAAGAGGCCAATTCTTCGGGGTCTTCTTTAGAAGCGTGGATGTGGTCGCCACGTCGTCATCAAATGTCGATTTAACGCTCAATCGAGAAACCTCTCTGCCGTCTTATGGGCGGACTCTACGCAAGTGGCGCTCTTTCAGGCAAGTGCGACTCCAATCGTGGGCCTGTTTGCGAATCAATAGGGTCAATGTGAAGTACCGTTCGCACGTGGAAATCGCGGCAGGGGAGAGCAACCCAGAGGTCTCGACGGGTTTTGCGGTTCACCTGGCGAATTTTGACGGTCCGTTTGATCTCCTGCTCCAACTGATTTCCCGCCACCGGATGGATATCACGGAGGTGGCCCTAAGCAGTGTCACAGATGAATTCATAGCTTTTATCCGATCCCTTGAGGAATCAGGGGAGGGGTGGCGTTTGGATCAGGCTACCGAGTTCCTGGTGGTGGCAGCGACTCTCTTGGACTTGAAAGCTGCCCGATTGTTACCCAGTGGCGAAGTCGAGGATGAGACAGATCTTGCCCTTTTGGAGGCAAGGGACCTCCTCTTTGCTCGATTGCTGCAGTATCGAGCTTTCAAGGAGATTGCGGCTACTTTTCAGGAACGAATTGGTATCCAAGATAAGAGTTTCGCTCGGGTTGTAGCCCTCGACCCCTCTCTGGTCTCACTTTTACCGGAAGTTCTCATCGGTGTCGGACCTGAGAGGTTTGCCGCAATTGCGGAACGCGTACTGGCGCCCAAAATTTCTCCCAGCGTGGCTACAGAGCACCTACATCTACCTTTAGTAAGCGTGGCAGAGGAGTCCCGCTGGGTAGTAGAGGCTCTCCGAAAACAGAGGTCAATGACTTTTCGCAATCTAGTGGCGGATGCCGAGAATACCTTGGTCGTCGTAGCCCGCTTTCTAGCCCTATTAGACCTCTACCGCCATGGAGTCCTCCGTTTTGATCAAGTTGTGGCCCTTTCGGAGTTGCAGATAAGTTGGACGGGGTCGGATTCTGGCGAGATTGAAGCTGGGGAAGAGTTTGATCGACCTATTTTTATAGCTGACCCCGAGACAATGGAGGTGCCTGATGTCTAATCTTGAACTTGAACGTTCTATCGAAGCCATCCTGATGGTAGTAGACGAGCCCGTGACGGAATTGACGCTAGCTCAAGTTCTGGAGCACCCCATCCTCGAGATTGAAGTGGCCCTGCACCGGTTGGAGACTAGCTATGGGGATCATGGCTTTGAACTCCGGCAAATCAATGGGGGTTGGCGATTTTACAGTCGAGGAGAGTACTCCTTAGCAGTGGAGCGCTTCGTTCTAGATGGTCAGCAATCCCGACTGACTCAAGCAGCGCTTGAGACTTTGGCTGTCATTGCTTACCGACAACCGGTCTCACGCGCGCGAGTTTCAGCAATTCGGGGAGTCAATGTCGAAGCGGTGATGAAGACTCTCATTACCCGTGGTCTGACTGAGGAAGCCGGGGTGGAGCATGAAACAGGTGCGATTCTCTATAAGACGACGAGTTACTTTCTTGAGCGATTGGGGTTGAACTCTTTGGGGGATCTGCCGGCCCTGGCACCGTATCTGCCTGATCTGGACCGCCTGGATGAGATATTAGATTCTCTAACGGATTAACTTCCCCGCTTTAAGGGGAGATAGAATGCCTCGCTGCTGCATGTTGCACCAGTTTCTGGGCTTATTTGCTGGCTAGATCGGACTTCATGGCACTCACCCGTCTTAATAAAGTTATAGCCGACGCTGGAATTACTAGTCGCCGGGGAGCAGATGCACTTATCTCTGAAGGCAGGGTATCTGTGGATGGACACGTTACCCGCGAATTGGGGTTGAAGATTGACCCCGAAGCATCTCAAGTCATGGTTGATGGTGAGACGATTACTGTAAGTTTGACTAAGACTTATCTTGCACTACATAAACCAAGAGGCGTTGTGTCTACCATGTACGATCCAGAAGGTCGTCCTTCGCTTTCTGACTTTATCTCCTTGCGCACGGAACGACTCTTCCATGTTGGGCGTTTGGACAAAGAAAGTGAAGGACTGATTCTCTTGACCAATGACGGGGAGATGACCTTTAGGGCCACTCACCCTTCTTATGGCCTTGAGAAGACCTATTTGATTGAATACGCCGGCAAGCTCCCCAAGGATGCCGAGAAGAATCTCCTTCGGGGAGTTGAACTCGAGGATGGTTTGGGCCGGGTTCTAGATTTCAAGGCACTTTCTCCCACGTGGTTAGAAGTCACGATTCACGAAGGGCGCTACCACATCATTCGTCGATTAATGGAAGCAGTGGGAGTGGATGTGCTCAGACTGATACGAACCCGTTTTGGGCCGATACTTCTAGGGGACATCCTCGAGGGGCGATGGCGGGATCTAAACGAAGTGGAGTTAATAAATCTGCGAAAGGCTTTACAACTTTAACGGTTTATCGACTTATTGGATCTTTTGACTATATCGATTTAAAGATTTATTGATACTACTTCATGCCCTACCTATCTCTTTATCGACTTTAGACCGAACATTTGTGCTCACAATTACGGATTTAAATCGTTTTATCGATATTATGCATATGGGAAGTCATCTGGTGACATATAGATGTTAGTGTTTAACCTTTATACAAATAAAACTTTTAAACTATTTACCGATAAATCGTGAAAACGATTCACATGAAGACGGCACCCGAGTAGTTGGGGGTACCCTGTGCCCATGAGAATTCGGGCAATCCGTGGAGCTATTCAGGTGGAATCCAATAGTGTGGAGGCGATTCGTGATGGGGTGAAGGAGTTGCTGGCTGCCATTTTGAAAGCCAATTCGCTCACCCCGGACGAGGTCATTTCGGTCATATTGACTGCGACAGCGGATCTGACCGCCGAGTTTCCAGCCGTAGCCGCCCGGGAAATCGGGTTTGGGGCAGTGCCGCTTCTCTGTGCCGCTGAAATTGATGTTCCCGGAGCACTTCCGCGAGTTATTCGGGTGATGCTGCACTGCGAAACGATGCTAGATCAAGTGAGCCACGTGTATCTCAAAGGGGCAGCCGCCCTTCGGAAAGATTTGGCCCAGTGAGAAGAGTACGGATTATTGGAGCTGGGCTGATCGGAACCTCCATAGCGCTGGCTTTAGCCGGGCGAAAAAATGAGATTCAGATGGTGGATTCCAATCCCGCGCATTCAGCTCTGGCCCAAGATCTAGCCGGAAGGACTTTCGAAGGCTCGGCTGACCTTGTTATTTTCGCGTTGCCCAGTTCTCACCTGCAGGAGGTTTTGCTTGCTGAATTCGAATTAAACCCCAGGGCTATCTTTATGGATATTGGTAGCACTAAGGCTAAACCTCAATGTGAAATAGAGTCTATTCCCGCGTTAGTATTCCAATTTTGCGGGACTCACCCTATGGCTGGCCGAGAGATTGGGGGTCCTGAAGCGGCACGGGCTGATCTATTTGCAGGACGGCCGTGGATATATACCCCGAGTCAGGCGACCACTCAGAAGGCTATTGACGCCGTAATTGAGCTTATAGAGAACCTAGGGGCTACGCCTATCCGGATGGAGATAGACAACCATGATGCAGCCGTTGCCCTTGTTTCCCACCTTCCCCAGATTTCTGCATCCCTTTTGGCAAAACAGTTGCTCAGTGGGGAAGAAGAATGGATGACGCTGGCCGGTCAAGGCCTCCGGGACACCACACGGATCGCCGGCTCTGATCCGGCACTCTGGGACGAGATCATCTCATCCAACCGCGAGCAGATTCTCCCGCTACTGGCGATATTAGAAGCCGATCTTCATCAATTTATCTCTGATCTAGAAAATAAAAAGCCGATTGCCGCTCTGATCTCAGAAGGGCGTCGAGGGCGCCAACGAATTCCTGGCAAACATGGCGGACGCGCTCGTGATTATTCCTATTTGCCGATTGTGATTGAGGACAAAGCTGGGCAACTTGCGGCGCTCTTCCAGGAATGCGCGGTGGCAGGGGTAAATATTGAAGACCTTACAATTGAACATTCACCGGGGCAGTTCACTGGTTTGATTACCCTGGCTCTTTCCCGGGAAGGCGCTAATCGATTATCTGAGCACCTGGCTTCTCGCGGATGGAATGTGCACTCCCTTCGTTGATCCTCGCGGTCTCACTCTAAATTAACAGACTAGGCTTACATTCATGGGCATTGTTGTAGCAATTGACGGCCCAAGTGGCGCGGGGAAATCAACTACGGCAAAAACGCTGGCCAATCGAGCTCGATGGAGTTACCTCGACACCGGTGCCCTTTATCGGGGTGTGACCTGGTTGGCTCTACGGGAGAAAGCCACTGACGTCCATCAGATTCTTCAATGTATAAAAAATTTCCCCTTGAAATTCACCGGCGGACCCGATGACGCCAGACTATTTGCCGGCGATGTCGATATCACGGATGAAATACGCTCACGTGAAGTCACCGGACGCGTAAGCGACGTCAGCGCTATGCCCGAGGTGAGAGAGATTCTACTCGGCCTGCAGCGAAAAATAATTTCCAATGAACATCGTGGAATCGTCGTAGAAGGGCGCGACATTGGAACCATAGTCGCACCGGACGCTGCTCTTAAGGTCTTTCTGACGGCCGACCTGTCTGTCCGGGCCGTGCGCCGAGGCCGGGAACTGAGTGAATACGACTCAGCCTCGCTGATCTCGGAAGTGGAAAGTTCTTTACAGACGCGCGATCTCTCCGACTCAACGAGGGCGGTATCTCCTCTGACTTGTGCAGAGGATGCCATCATCATCGACTCGACGCAGATGAATGTGGATGAGACTTGTGATCGAATTTGGGAAATTCTTAAAGAGCGTCGGTTGTTGGGATTGCCCATCGTTGCCCTTTTGGGAAGACCAAATGTGGGCAAGTCCACGCTCATAAATAGGTTTTTGGGGCGAAGAGAAGCAATTGTCGAAGACACCCCTGGCGTCACTCGTGATCGAGTGACTTATGAATGTGTTTGGAATGGTCGCGACTTTATGGTCATGGATACGGGTGGCTGGGAATCTAAGCCCGACGGCATTTCTATCGGAGTCAGCTTGAGTGCGGAGTTGGCCATGAAAGAGGCCGACGTACTCCTTTTTGTCGTCGATGCACAAGTGGGCGCCCTGGATGAGGATGACGTTCTCGTACAAGAACTTCGCAAAATGAAGAAGCCCATCATTCTCATTGCCAATAAAGTAGATGGTCCCTCTGAAGAGGCTGAAGCACATGGCCTCTGGAATCTGGGGCTGGGGGAGCCGCACTTTGTCTCGGCTCTCCACGGTCGTGGTAGTGGAGATCTTCTTGATCGAATTACTGAAGTTTTGCCAGAAGTAGGGGCGGCGCAGGTGCAAGACGGATACAGACGTGTGGCCCTGATCGGTCGCCCAAATGTAGGCAAATCCAGCCTGCTCAACATTCTTGCGGGGCAGAATCGATCTTTGGTCGATGATGTGCCTGGCACAACCCGCGACCCAGTTGATGAGTTGATCGAATTGGGTGGATCGACTTGGCGATTTGTCGACACAGCGGGAATACGTCGACGGGCGAATCAGCAGAGCGGTACTGATTATTACGCAACCCTCCGTACTCAAATTGCGCTGGAGCGGGCAGAGGTCGCGGTTGTAGTGCTTGATGCTTCTGTGCCAATTTCCGAGCAGGATCTTCGGATTATCACCATGGTCGAAGAGGCAGGTAAAGGCCTGATCATCGTGATGAACAAATGGGACTTGGTTGATGAGGACCGCCAAATCTCCTTGGATCGTGAGATTGATCGTCACCTAGATCAAGTGGAATGGGCGCAACGGGTGAATTTAGCTGCAAAGACCGGGTGGCACCGCGATCGTTTGGCACCTGCACTGCGTACCGCTCTTTCCAGTTGGGAGAAACGGGTACCTACCAGTCGTCTCAATTCCTTCTTGGGCACTCTTATTGCGGCTACGCCTCCTCCGGTGC
This sequence comes from Candidatus Nanopelagicaceae bacterium, assembly GCA_036382195.1. Lineage (GTDB taxonomy): Bacteria > Actinomycetota > Actinomycetes > Nanopelagicales > Nanopelagicaceae > QYPT01. Next base: position 16,379 of record DASVIG010000052.1, on the reverse strand, counting down.
GAGGTGGCAAGCAACCCAAAATCATGTACGCGACGCAGGCTGGAATAGCTCCGCCACGCTTCGTCATATTTGCTACCGGCTTTCTCGAAAGTTCCTATCGTCGATTTATAGAAAGACGCCTCCGCGAAGAGTTCGGCTTTCCGGGCACTCCGGTTCAGGTCGCTGTCCGGGTGCGCGAGCGAGAGTAGGATCTGGCACCGGCGAGAAATCGCCACCGGGGCGTAGCGCAGCTTGGTAGCGCACCAGGCTGGGGGTCTGGGTGTCGCAGGTTCAAATCCTGTCGCCCCGACATGGGTAGAAAGTTCTTTACGGTTCCAAACGCTCTCACCCTCCTGAGAGCACTGACTCTTCCATTTTTCGCCTACTTCGCGCTTGGTCGTCATCACAACGGCGCCGCAATCCTCCTGCTGATGTTTGGGGGAGCGAGTGATTACTTTGACGGCAAACTTGCCAGAGCCTGGAATCAGCAATCTCGGCTCGGGGAGTTGATGGATCCGACAGTTGACCGACTATTCATTGCAACTACTTTGATCGTTCTTTATGTCAAAGAGATAATTCCGATCTGGGTCATTCTGCTGTTGGTAGGTCGCGACCTATTACTCGGTCTTCTCACCCTTGCTATGCAGCGTGCAGGTCATGGACCATTCTCTGTCACGTATCTCGGTAAGGCGGCAACATTCAACCTGCTCTATGCCTTCCCGTTCTTGCTCGTGGCGCAGTGGCACTCTGGGTGGGGGGATGCAGGCTTTGTTCTAGGTTGGAGTTTTGCAGTGTGGGGAATAGCACTGTATATCTTCACCGGGTTTGATTATTTCCGTTTAGGTTGGCGTTTACTCTCAACGACAAAGTAAGATTCATGAATAAGGCCCTTCGACAGCGACAGGAGAAACGGTGTCACAAATCCCAGAAGCTTTGCGTTACACGAAGGAACACGAATGGGTTGCCGAAACGGAGGCTTCCAACCGATTGAGAGTCGGAATTACTGATTTTGCTCAGAGCGCCCTGGGAGACATCGTCTACGTTCAGTTACCGAAAATTGGCGACGTCGTGACCACAGGTAAAGTGTGCGGAGAGGTTGAGTCGACCAAGAGCGTTTCTGAAATTTATTCACCGCTCTCAGGCGTTGTGGTCATGGTAAACGAGTCGCTTACTGCTACTCCAGAGATTCTCAATGCGGATCCCTATGGAAATGGGTGGATCGCCGAAATTGAAGTGACGGCTGAACCCTTTGATTTACTTTCTTCGAAAGAGTACGCCGCACTTACGGCTTGACCTTCTCTCTGGCGAACTCTAGGGTCAGTCTCAACTGGATGTTGAGAATGGAGGGGAACGTCATGAAGAAGAAGGAACCCGATCTCACTGCCACACTCCACTTGGGGCCTTCATCGTCCGGCAATCCCCCCGCGAGTGAATTGCCGAAGAACTTTGAAAAAATTTCCGAGGAAGATCGCCAAATTGTTGAGAAATTGGCTCCCGAGGATGCAATGTTGATAGTCCATCGTGGTCCTGGAAAGGGCTCACGCTTTCTCATAACCTCAATTGGAGCCTCAATTGGGCGATCACCAGAAAACGGAATTTTTCTGGATGACGTAACGGTTTCTCGTAAACATGCGGAGATCTTGAGGGCGATGCCAGGACATTTTGCTTTAAAAGACTTGGGTAGCCTCAATGGCTCCTACGTTAATGGTAAACATGTAGTCGAGGTTTCCTTGACTAATGGGGATGAAATTCAAATCGGTAAGTTTCACATGCTCTTCCTTGGGGGAAAAAAATGAGTGTTCCAGCGCGCGCATATCTCAGCATCGGTGAAGTCCTTAGCAAACTTCGGGGAGATTTCCCTGACATTACGATTTCTAAGATTCGATTCTTGGAATCCGAGGGACTTATAGAGCCACAGCGCACGCCATCGGGATACCGTAAATTTACAAATGTAGATCTAGAACGTTTGCGTTACGTATTGCTCGCTCAGCGAGACCAATATTTGCCATTGCGTGTCATCAAAGAAAATCTAGATGCATTGGATCGTGGTTTGCAGCCCGCACAGGTCGCGGGTGGTGCTCCTACTCCTCGTCTTGCGACGGTCGATGGCGAGTTGGCCCCTTCCAACTTCGGGGAAGGCAGCGACCTCCGCTTGTCACGAGATGAATTGATTAAGTCGAGTGGCATAAGCGATGAACAACTTGTCGAACTGGAGTCCTACGGTCTTATCGCCCCACGTGGTCGCCATTACGACGCAGATGCGTTGGCCATTGCTCGGGCGGTTACGGAAATGGCTGGCTTTGGAATTGAACCTCGTCATTTGCGCTCGTTCAAGTCAGCAGCAGATCGTGAGATAGGTTTGATTGAGCAAGTTATTACGCCACTTCTGCGTCAAAAAAATTCAGAAGCTAAGGCTCGAGCCGAGGAAGTGCGACGGGAAATCGCATCACTCTCGGTGCGATTGCATGCTGCGCTTGTACGCGGCGGATTACATCGTCTGCGTTAATGCCATGATTCCCTTAGAGGTTGTCGGCGTCCGAGTGGAAATGCCTTCTAATCAGCCGATCGTCTTGCTTAAAGAGATCGAAGGCACGCGCTTTCTTCCCATTTGGGTGGGAGCCGTAGAAGCTACTGCTATCGCTTTTTCGCAACAAGGAGTTGAACCGCCGAGGCCTCTGACTCACGATCTCATGAAGGACCTTCTGGCTCAGTTGAAAGCGACCCTTACGGTCGTGCAATTGACGGAACTTCGGGATGGCGTTTTTTACGCGGAATTGCACGTGCAGACCAAAGAGATGGAATTAATAGTCTCAGCTCGGCCTTCGGATGCGATCGCTCTTGCCCTCCGCACCAAAAGTCCCATTGTGGCCACGGAGAATCTCATGGACGAAGCCGGTATCGAAATTAGTGACCAAGACAGTACTCAAGCGAATGACGAGGTAGAGAAATTCAGAGAATTTCTGGATCAGATCAACCCCGAGGATTTTGAAAGCTGAACGGGATTCTCCTTCTCTGGCTTTACCTATAGACGCGCAACCCGCGTAGGGGTTACCGTCGGCCAGTGTTGATCCGCCGAGTTGCCCTGATACTGAGGGTAGGTGGTGGTCTTTTCTTCCTAGCAGCACTAGCCCTGATAATTAGACCTGATCTTCTCGCGTTGCATTTTGGATTTCCGTCCCCGGTTATTACATCCCAATTTCGCTGGCTCCTGCGGTTAATGGGGGCAATTTTTCTCATACCCGCCCTCCTCGGGCCCCTGGTCGCTGCTTTTGCAGGGGAGCGTGGACTCCGTCAGGCTGCAAGCGGCATGGCCTTCATCTGCCTGGGCATCGCGACCTTGATTCTTTTTGCCCCCGTTAAGTGGGGCCTAGGGATGGTGGCCGCGAGTGCCCTGGGATATCTTTTCAGTCTTGGATACTTCGTAGCCCTCCGCGGACGCCGGCGAAACCATTAACCTATACTTTAGGTTTATCGTGTTGATCATTGATTCGTGCTCGTACGGCTCCTAGGCTTACCAATAACTTCCCCTGAAGAATCGAGTCTGCCGTGACCAGAGAAGATCTCACTGAGATTGGCTACCGTGGCGCTACTGCGTGCGCGGCAGCCGGAATTTCGTATCGGCAATTGGATTACTGGGCAAGAACGGGTTTAGTGGAACCTAGTATTCGCACCGCAATGGGATCGGGGAGCCAGCGACTCTATGGATTCCGCGATATTTTAGTTCTGAAAATTGTAAAGAGACTTTTAGACGCCGGCGTATCTCTCCAAAATATCCGTACCGCGGTCAATCATCTCCGAGATCGTGGCGTCGTCGATTTAGAGCGAATAACTTTAATGAGTGACGGCGCATCAATTTATGAGTGTTCGAGCCCTGATGAGATTATCGATTTACTCGCTGGCGGACAGGGTGTCTTTGGAATTGCCGTCGGAAAAGTCTGGAGCGAGGTGGAGGGATCTTTGGCTAGCCTGCAAGGGGAAATCAACGGTCACATTGTCAGTGGTGAAGATAACGATGAGTTGGCTGAACGCCGAAATCGCAAAGGAGCCTGATTCACATTATCCTACTTGTCTAAGGACATTTAAGGGGATGAAAGTTGACACTGCGTTATGAGGCTTTCGAGAAGAGACATATAGGGCCATCTTTAGATCAAGAAGCAACGATGCTCAAAGAACTTGGGTTCGCTTCATTGAAAGAATTTATCCTGAAAGTTGTTCCAGCCAATATCGCGATGGGTCAGAGGCTCGAAGAGATTTTGCCGCCGGCCTTGACGGAGCCGGAAGTTATCGAGGAGCTTCGGTCATTAGCCCTTCAAAATCAGACATTCACTTCTGTGATCGGGACCGGTTACTACGGAACGATCACCCCGCCGGTCATCCTGCGGAACGTTCTTGAGAATCCCGCATGGTATACGGCCTATACGCCTTATCAGCCCGAGATATCCCAAGGACGCCTGGAAGCACTTTTTGCTTTTCAGACTTTGGTCTGCGATCTCACGAGTTTGGACATTGCAAACGCTTCGATGTTGGATGAGGGAACCGCTGCTGCCGAGGCAATGACTTTGGCACGTCGTGTGCATAAGGGCGGTGATGAGGCGGTCTTCCTCGTTGATAAGAATGTGCATCCCCAGACTCTTGCCGTAATGCATACACGGGCCAAACCATTGGGCATCACTCTAGAGATTTTCGATTCTGCTGCCGATAGTGCGCTGCCATCGAAGGAGTTTTTTGGTGCGCTCGTCCAGTTCCCGGATACTTACGGCGAAATTCATGACTACGATGGTTTAACCAAGGCAGTTCACCAACGTGGTGCGCTTCTAATCGCTGCTACAGACCTACTGGCACTAACGGTGTTGAAGCCACCAGGGGAGTGGGGGGCAGATGTAGCTGTCGGGTCAGCGCAACGTTTCGGAGTTCCGATGGGCTTTGGTGGTCCGGCTGCAGGCTTCATGGCGGTGCGAAAGGGGCTTGAAAGGGCGCTTCCTGGAAGGCTTATCGGACAGAGCGTGGATGCAGACGGAAACCCCGGTTTCCGTTTAGCTCTTCAAACGCGAGAGCAGCACATTCGACGTGACAAAGCGACGAGCAACATTTGTACCGCTCAAGTGCTTCTTGCGGTAATGAGTGCCTTTTACGGCATGTGGCATGGACCGACCGGATTGCGGGAGATCGCAATGCGCATTCATGGGCAAGCGAGATCCCTAAGCAAGGCACTTGAGGGAGCCGGATACACCGTGGAGACAAGGAAATACTTTGACACGTTTGTAGTTCAGGTTTCAGATGCTGACAGCCTTCATGAAAAGGCAAAGGCTGCAAGAGTCAATCTTCGACCGATCAACAAGAACGCTGTGGGAATATCACTTGATGAAACTACAAACGCGCAGACGATGCAGATGTTGGCGAAGATCTTCGAAGTTTCACTTGATTCATCTGAGAGTATCGGCGCTTTAAATGCCCCAGTCGCATTGCATCGAACTTCCTCTTATCTTACTCATCCGATTTTTAATACCAATCATTCCGAGACTGCGATGATGCGTTACTTGCGCACGCTTGCAGACAGAGATTTAGCGCTAGATCGGAGCATGATTCCACTTGGATCGTGCACGATGAAACTAAACGCCGTAACCGAGATGGAGGCGGTGACGTGGCCCGAATTTTCCTCTCTGCACCCGTTTGCTCCAGCAGCCCAGAGCGCCGGCAGTCGCGAATTGATTTCTCAACTCTCTCAAATGCTTATAGAAATTACTGGTTACGATGCTGTTTCTTTGCAACCAAATGCAGGCAGCCAAGGCGAGTTTTCCGGTTTACTCGCAATTAGAAATTATCATGATTCGCGTGGTGATACCCATCGCACTACCTGCCTCATACCCTCAAGTGCTCACGGCACAAACGCGGCAAGCGCCGCAATGGCGGGGATGAAAGTGGTTGTTGTCGCCTGCGATGCCGAAGGAAATGTCAGCCTTGAGGATTTACGGTCCAAGATCGCTGAACATTCTCATCAACTTGCGGCCTTGATGGTTACATATCCATCCACGCACGGAGTTTTTGAGGTGGCCATCACCGAAATCTGCGGGCTTGTCCATGATGCCGGTGGACAGGTGTATGTCGATGGAGCCAACCTAAATGCCCTGGTTGGACTAGCGCAGCCAGGGAAATTTGGAGCCGATGTTTCGCATCTCAACCTCCACAAAACATTCTGCATTCCACACGGCGGGGGAGGACCAGGTGTCGGTCCAGTTGTATCTCGATCGCATTTGGCTCCGTTTCTTCCAAATCATCCGATGGATCCAACTGCAGGTCCGACATCAGGACCTGGGCCAGTGAGTTCGGCGCCTTTTGGTTCAGCGAGCATCTTGCCGATTTCCTGGGCCTATATCCGTCTGATGGGCGGGCAGGGACTCACTCATGCGACCGAAGTCGCTATTTTGTCCGCAAATTACATTGCTCATAAATTGAATCCTTACTATCCCGTGCTCTATTCGGGCGACGGGGGATTGGTCGCACACGAGTGCATCCTGGACGTACGTGACATCACTAAGGAGAGCGGTGTGACGGTTGACGATATCGCCAAGCGGTTGATGGACTTCGGATTTCACGCGCCTACTATGAGTTTTCCTGTATCCGGAACGCTGATGATAGAACCCACCGAAAGCGAGGATATAGTCGAACTGGATCGCTTCATCGCTGCGATGATTGCAATCTATGCAGAGATCCAAGAAGTCAGCAAAGGAACCTATAGCCACGAAGATTCGCCCCTGACAAACGCGCCACACACCGCTGAAATGGTTACGGCGGAAAATTGGAATCATCCATATTCACGCGAAACTGCGGCATTTCCTGCCGGAATCACTTCCAAAGAACTGATTGGTCGGCGCGGAAAATATTGGCCCACCGTTGGTCGTATCGACAGCGCATATGGAGATCGAAACTTGATCTGTTCCTGCCCGCCTGTGTCCGATTACGCCTAGGAGGTTCCCAATGAAGATTGCCGTCACAGGTGGCAGCGGAAAACTTGGCAAGACAGTACTCCGACGAATCCGCGAGGAAGGCCACGAGGTCTTCAACTTTGATCGTGCGGGGGAGAGGGAGCGCGGTCTTCTCTATGTTGATCTCAAGGATTATGGGGCCGTTATTGATGCCTTTTTTGGAGTTGATGACAGACATTCAGGCTTCGACGCAGTAGTCCATTTAGCTGCAATTCCGGCGCCGGGGATCATGGCGGATGTCGCGACTTTCCATAACAACATGCTCTCAACCTTCAATGTCTTCCAAGCCGCCCGTAGGGCTGGAATAAAAAAGATTGTCTATGCCTCCAGTGAGACTGTTCTAGGGCTCCCATTTGATATTGACCCTCCGTATATCCCGCTGGATGAGGAGTACGCGGCTAGACCCGAGAGCATGTACTCGCTTGTCAAACATCTGGAAGAGCAGATGGCCATCCAATTGACACGTTGGGACCCTCAATTGAGCATCACGGCTCTGCGTTTCTCCAACGTCATGGACCCTGAGGATTACGCTGCATTTCCTGCCTTCGAGGCCGATCCAAGAATGCGAAAATGGAATCTCTGGGGGTATATCGATGGCAGAGATGGGGCGCAAGCCGTTCTCCGAGCCCTCGAGAATGCCGAACCAGGTTTTGAGACCTTCATAATTGCCGCATCCGACACTGTGATGTCCCGATCAAGTCGAGATTTGGCTCACGAGGTATTCCCGAATGTGAGAATTATAAAAGATTTAGGCGAACGAGAGACTCTTCTTTCTATTGATAAAGCCAGAAGAATGCTCGGTTATTCGCCAGAACATAGTTGGCGTGACCATATCTAGGCTGGGGAGCGGTTTCTCTAGTTACTTGACATAATGTAACTTATCGGCGTTAACGTCAAGCCTGCGTTGGAGCCCCCAGATGCTCACGCGGATTAATGCCTCTCGCACTATCCGTTTGCTCATCTTGGATTCCCCACTCTCGCGTTCGACAAAGGTAATGGGACTTTCAATCGTGGTGGCCGATGCAGCTGAGGCCGCGCGTATCATTTCTATTTGAAAACAGTATCCATCTGAGGAGACGGCATTGAGCCGGAGCCTTTCCAATAGGGTTCGCGAATAGACTCTAAAACCTCCCGTCAGGTCTCGGAGCGGTAATTTCAAGGCCCATCTGGCATATGAGGTGCCCGACTGGGAGAGAAATTGTCGGTATTTGGGCCAGTTTTCGATGGATCCACCCGGCATCCATCGGGTGCCTAGGACCACTTCCACGCCCGGTTTGGCAGCCAGAAGCATCAGAGCCAGGTCAACTGCCCGATGGGAACCGTCTCCGTCCATGGTCACTACATGCGTGTATTCGGGGCGAGCCAATGCCCACTCCATACCTAATCTGTAGGCGCCTCCGAGCCCAGATTTCGCGGGACGACGAAGAAGATGGACTCGTTGGGGGTCGATTTCTGCGACGATTTCTGCCGTTCCATCGGGTGAGTTGTCATCGACTACTAGAACATCCAAATTTGGAGAGATTTCCAGGACGGATTCAATTACATGAAAAATGGATCCTGCTTCGTTAAATGTCGGGATGATAACGAGAGGCTTCATAGGTTTCGTCGCCTTCGCATTATCGAAAGAGTAATCCAAATGAGCAGGGGAAGAAAGATTAGGGTCCACTCCATCTTGACCCCGAGTTCATCCGAGAGCGAGTGGGCTCCGGTAAGAGAGACCACCTGGGTCAAAGTTTGAGATCGATCCGCTTGAGTTTCTTGAAGGACTCTCCCCCGATAGTCGATTACGGCGCTGAGACCCGAAGTCGCGACACTTACGACCTCTCGTTGATGTTCGATCGCTCGAATTCGCGTGATCTCCAACTGTTGGGCACTCTCTGCCGAGAGACCAAAAGTGGCACTATTTGTCTGAACGATAAGGAGATTGCTTTTTCTGGCCATATCGCGACCTAATTGGTCATCCAGAAGTTCATAGCAAATGATCGGCGCTATCTGTGCCGCTTTCACGTGGTGAAGGACAATTGCACTTCCAGGGCGGAAGCCAGTCACATTCTTTGCATAAGGCGATATGAATTCGGCCAGGGTGCGCAAGGGTATGTATTCGCCAAACGGGGTGAGGTGCCGCTTGATGTACCGACTGGTTGGACCCACACGTGGCTGCCAAAGGATAGAAGCGTTCTGGAAATACGCGCCTTTATCCAATACCGCGCCAATGATAATCGGAACATTGTATTTATCTACTTCGTTCTGCAGCTCTGCTTTAACAACTAAATTTTGAAACGGATCCACGTCGACACTATTTTCTGGCCAAACAATGACGTCGGGTAGATGAACGGCCGCTGCAAGGTATTTCTCCGTGACACTTAAGTGCTTGTGAAATACCGCGGTGGCGCGCTCGTTGAAATTGAAACCCAACTGGGGCACTCCCCCTTGAATCGCGACCACGGAGAATGGATGACCTGGCGAAGGATGGTGAGCAAGAAACGACAGAGACAGAAGGCCGACGACCGTCACACCTGAAAGGATCAACTTCATTCTCTCTCGCGCCAAAATGAGATAGAGAAGTACTCCTAAGAATGCAACCAGAAAAGAGAGTAGCGGCACTCCTCCGATCGCGGCCAAAGATGCATAGGGGGCATCTGGTTGCCCAAAGGCCAACCTTCCCCAGCCGAATCCTTCGAATGGAAAACGCGAACGAATCGCTTCAATAGCCACCCATGCAGATGGGAAGAGAAATATTCGCCATGAACGTACCGGACGGAGCAGTGCAAGTGGGATGAAGAAGGCAGACTCCCCTGCTGTAAGAATGACCCATGGAACTGCGCCGACGTACGTGCTACTCCAATGCAATAGTGGTGCGAAGAAACACAGACCAAAGAGATACAGAGAAAGCGCTCTGCGAGAGAGTGAGGTGTCCTCCAGGGATCTGATGAGGAGCGCAATTGCGATGGGTGCCATCCACCAGAGGCCAACCGGGGCAAAGGAGGTACTAAGGAGAAATCCGCTGAACACTGCGAGGAGCATTACCACCCCAGCGCCGCCACCAAGCGATCCACACTCGCGCCTAACGCGTATCTCTCTTTCAATTCAAGGAGAGCGCTCATATCTTTGGGACGCTGGGGAAGTGACAGGGAAACTTGTGGCAGCGATATGTTGATAGCACACTGCACGAGGGTGGGAGCAATTGCCAAGTAATCTCGACCGTCGAGAATCTTCTTTATCAAACCTGAAGATAACGCTGGATGAGAATCATGCGCACCGGCGATGACCTCTGATACATCGGCGAAGTTATTGGCAATCAATGCCGCACCCTTTGCTCCGATCCCGCGTACGCCGGGTAACCCATCGGATGGATCTCCGCGGAACATTGCGAAGAGCCCATAGCGATCCCCCGGAATCTGATACCTCTCCGCCACCCAATTTCGATCCACCAGATCATGCTGAGAAAATCCCTTAGCGAGATACACGACTGCAACATCGCGCTGATCATCCACCATCTGAAAAAGATCACGATCTCCCGTCACAATCCGCACAGGACCCGGCTCTTGCACCGCGAACGATGCCATGACGTCATCGGCTTCATAATCGTCGATGCCGATCACCGTGATGCCGAAAGCATCAATCACATCTAGGAGGATAGGGATCTGCGGCGCTAACGTATCTGGTTCTTCTTCGTCACCATCTGTGTCCACACGATTGGCCTTGTACTCTGGAAACAACTCGACCCGCCAGCTCGGACGCCAATCTCCTTCAATGCACGCCACCAGACGATTGGGCTTGTACTGCCCGATCAATCGCGCGGTCATATCCAAATAGCCGCGTATGGCATTAACCGGCGTGCCATCCGGCGCAACCATTGTGTCGGGCATTCCATAATAGGCGCGGTACCAGAGTGAAGCGCTGTCTAGGAGCATGAGGGTCATACGTCACCAGTCAAGGTGGCGACGACACCCCGGTCGAGACGCTTCATGCCATCACGACACTTCTGACGAAGGTTCTCACTAGCGTTTGCAATTTGCCCCAATAGATCAATGAGTTGTTTGGTTGAACGAACGAAATCACCGACAGAGAGATCGCTTCCTTTGAGAACACTCTGCAGCGAGTGACCATTTGCCCAACGAAATGCAATCCAACAGAATCCGAAATCGGGCTCTCTCTGCGTGGTGACCTGATGTTCATTCTCTAAGACTTCCAATCTAGCCCATAAACGAGTTACCTCTATGAGGGCAGATTGGACGTTCTCGCTGGGAATTCGGGGCGCGAGCGTTTCCTGGGTCCGAGCCTCGAAGATCATGCTCGAAATAACGGATACCAACTCCGAGGCAGAGAGGTGCTCGAAGATCCCGCTTCGAATTGACTCTGTGAGAAGCAAGTCAGATTCAGCATAGATTTTCGCAAGAATCTGACCTTGAGGCAGCGTCTTCTCCCCCTCGATGTACCCCAAATCATTGAGGACTTCACAGATACGATCAAATGTTTTTGCGATCACATTGGTCCGGTTCTCCACTCGAGAACGCAAGCCGACGTTCTCCTTCTGCAACCGCTGCGCCCGTTCGGCCAATCGCGCGTGCGCCTCCCGATCATTGCACGAGTGGCATGGGTGGTTTCTCATCGACTTTCGGAGGTCACTGAGTTCATTCTCCAAATGTGACCGCTGCTTCTGATCAAATCCACGCTTTGCTTGGCGATGGGAAAGCAGACTTTCCGTCTCCCGTATCTCATGTCGCAATCGAGCATATTCACGGAAATCGCCCAGATGACATTGCGCCTTCGTCTCGAAATCGACGATGGCATTCTCATTTTTGCGAATTTGCCTAGCTAGGCCGACGACGGCCCGGTCCGCCTGAAATTGAGCGAAAGAAGACTCTAAGGAGCCCCGTGCCCTCTCTCTGCCAAAACGAGAAACGAGGTTGATAGACATGTTGTAAGTAGGAGTAAAAGAAGAACGCAAGGGATAGGTGCGCGTGGAAGCCAATCCAGCAACCATTGCCGAATCCACGGTTGGAGACCATGGAACTACCGCGTTGCCTTCGATATCAATGCCACGCCGACCCGCACGACCGGTGAGTTGGGTGTACTCCCCCGGCGTAATAGGCAGATGCGCCTCACCATTCCATTTCACCAACTTTTCAAGAACAACCGTGCGCGCAGGCATGTTGATCCCAAGTGCGAGAGTTTCGGTTGCGAAAACTGCTTTGACCAGGCCACGTTGAAAGAGCTCTTCGACGCACCCTTTGAAACTTGGAAGCAAGCCGGCATGGTGGGCGGCTAACCCTCGCTCAAGGGCACCGAGCCATTCTGCAAAACCTAAGGTCTCCAGATCCTCCTCAGCGAGATTCTGAGTGTATTTCAAGGCGGTCGAACGAATTTCTGCTCTTTCCGCTGTGGTGGTAAGGCGAACGCCGGCGGTCAAACATTGTCGAACCGCAGAATCACACCCGATTCTCGAGAAGATGAAGGTGATAGCGGGCAACAGGCTCTCGCGTTTGAGCAACTCAATGATCTCGGCACGATTGAGGCGATGTTCCCCTGCGTTCCATTGTCCTTGTCGGTGTCGAGGGGTACGAACACGACGCATCGCCTCTCGCTCGCGACGCAAAATCTCAGGGTTTACTCTTCCATCGTCGACGAAGAGATCGATCAAGGAACTGTCCATCAGGACATGTTGGTACAGAGGAACCGGTCGTGTCTCGGTCACGATGACATCTGTATCCCCTCGTACTTCCTGAAGCCATTCACCGAACTCCTCGGCATTGGAAACTGTCGCCGACAGTGAGACAACTTGCACGCTCTCCATCAGATGGATGAGCACTTCCTCCCAGACTGCCCCTCGGAACTTGTCTGCCAAGTAGTGCACCTCATCCATAACGACAAAACCGAGGCTGACGAGGGTATTGGAACCTGCATAGAGCATGTTTCTCAAAACTTCGGTAGTCATTACGATGACATCCGCTTCGCTATTGATGCTGGTGTCACCTGTGAGAAGCCCCACCCGCTCCTCTCCAAAGCGCGCTACGAACTCTTGGTACTTTTGATTGGAGAGCGCCTTAATAGGGGTGGTGTAAAAACATTTTTTCCCGTGATGAAGTGCGAGAAATGCCGCGAATTCTCCGATCACGGTCTTGCCTGCCCCGGTTGGCGCCGCAACCAGAACTCCTTTCCCCGACTCAATGGACCTGCAAGCGGCGATTTGAAAGTCGTCAAAAGGAAAAGAGAAAGAATTTGCGAACTCACGAGTCAGTGGAAAGGTAATTCGTTTCTTAGCTTCGCTGTAACGTTCTGCGGGAGTTGTCATCTCATCCACGTGGAAACGGCTGATGGAATGCACTGAGCAGAAATAGGCAAGGGCCCGAGTCTCTCGCCATCGGCGTAGGCGATCGCCTGGGCTTCAATGATGATCTGCTTGGAGCGGTACATGTCCACTGCGGGATGGTCTACATGGGTACCCGCATACACTTTTGGAAAAACTCGCAAGAACTGCAATTTTGATATCGGACGAAGGACCATTACATCAAAGAGCCCATCCTGCATCTTCGCCTGGGGGCACACTTGCATTCCCCCGCCATAGGACCTGCCATTCCCCACTGCAATCAACATGGCTTCGGTCTCGAACTGGTAATCGTCCAATGTAATTTTGTAGTGCCGAGGCTTGAAACCAGGCAGTTCGCGGGCAATTGCCACGTTGTATTTGGCCGGTCCTTTAGGCCAACCCATTTTGTTGGCTCGCTCGTTGACGACCGAATCAAAACCAGTCGAAAGAATGGCCCCGAACCACTCGTTGTTGACCAAGCCTAGGTCAATGAATTCTGGGGCTTCAGAGATGATGCTCTCCAAAATGACATCTAGGTTGTCCAGCGGCCAACCAAGCGAGCGACATAGGTCATTGCCCGTGCCTGCCGGAATGATGGCTAGAGGGACTCGGGTATTGGCCAATTGCTGGAGGACTAGATGCGCAAGCCCATCACCGCCGACGGCGAAGACTCCCTCACAGTCATCGTTCTCCAGGAGAAAGTGCGCCAAACCTTGGCTGGTCTGCTGGGCACTCGATCCGGTAATAGCCTGAAAAGGAATTTTTCGCTGTGCCAGAAAAGTCGTCACTCGGGCGCCATAGGGTTCGCCCACTCCTTGGCCTGAGATCGGGTTGATCACCACACCCCACATCAACTGCTACCTCCGATTGCACGTTTAGCGCGTTTGCGATCCACGAGAAGGGCAACTCCGCCGGCAAGAAAATAAAAGAGGCAGAGTGGCAGCGCCAGCAGGGACATCGTCAGAGGATCTCCGGTGGGAGTGAAGGCTGCTGTAAAGAGCGCGATACCGAAAACCCAGATCCGCCACGGGCGCAAAATGGCCTTACCGGATAGGAAGCCAATGAGGTTGAGTGCAATAAGGAAGATCGGCAGTTCAAACGCGAGTCCGAAGAGGAGGATGACTCGCAGGACGAAATCTAAATAATCGTCAAATCGCACGAGATTCGTGAGCGAATGCGGTGTGAATCCGAAGAGCACCTTGATGGCGACGGGCAGAATAAGGTAGCCCAACGTCGCGCCCGCGACGAAGAATGGAGTCGCTGCAAGTAGGAAGAGGGCGGAGTTTCGCTTCTCTTTACGATGCAACCCTGGAGCGATAAATGACCATAACTGATAGAGCCATATCGGCGCCGAAATAATCACACCAGTCAAGAGTGCGACCTTGATCTGCAAATTAAGAGGACCCAAGACCCCGCTGATGTAGAGCGAGCCGCAATGAGTCGCGTTGCTCGCCTGTGCTTTTGAAAGATCACATACTGGCTTGGCTAAGGATGTGATGATGGGGTTGTAAAAATACCAGCCAATTCCCGAAGCGATCAGAATTACGATGGAAGATCGAACTACTCTCCGTCGAAACTCACGAAGATGCTCGAGAAGCGGCATTCGACCGCCAGAGGTGGTCGCCATCAAATTTACTTCTCCGTGTCGCCTTCGTCCTTCGGCTTCTTATCGTCCTCGTTTATCTCTTTCATCTCGCTTTTAAAGATGCGCAGAGATCGGGCGAGAGATCGGGCCGAATCCGGTAGACGTTTGGCCCCAAAGAGGAGGATTAGGACGAGCAGCAGGAGAAGTATGTGGCTGGGCTCTCTGAGAAACATCGTATTACTCTCCTAAGTCAGATCAATTGCAGGCGCTATATGCGAACGCTACCTCAGAAAATGCCCCACAAGGGTCAAAGGGATACATCGTAAGCCATCAGGGTCCGCTCAGAGCGTGCCAATACCTTGGCCCGCTCCACAGTGGGCAGGTGAAGATCGAGTTCACCGCCAAAACTCATGATCTCACGAACCAACCAATCTGAATTAAAGCCCTCTGCGGAGATCGTGGGAGAACCGGCGGTAGAAGTGGCATCGATAGGCACGCGAAACCTCTCAAAAGCATCCCGTAAACGCGAGTGCACCTCAATCTCGGCGCGGATTCTCCGCTCAGATTCTGGCTTCTCAGAAAAGCTGGGTACAACACTGGAATTCGAAGGAGTAAAACTGAGAACTCTATCCAGGCGGAAAGTTCGGTAGCCCGCAGATGATTCACAGTATGCATAAAGGTATTCCACGCCCTCTTCTATTCTCAATTCGAGCGGATGTACAGCACGTTCCGTGAGGACATCCCTGGCCATCGAATGATAGGAAATGTTGAGTACTCCTCGTTCTAGCATGGCTTTCTCTATAGCGCCGCGTATGAGAGCAGACGAGGCTGCGCCAGCATGTACTTTCTTGAGAGGCGCGTTCTCAAAAGAGGCGGCCAACTTTCCAATCAGGCCCTCAAGAGAGAGTTGAAGGTCCCTGTCACCGTCTTCAATTTCATCTTTTAAATAACCCAAACCAAGAACCAATGTCAACGCTTCGTCCCTGCTCAATGAACGAGGACTCTGCAATGTCTCGGCGTTCCAGATAGTTACATAACCTGAATCAAAGGAGAGATCGATTAACTCCAGAGGCGTGTAGCCAGGTAGACCGCACATCCAGAGCGTATTGAGATCTTCCAGAAGCTCTGTTTCAGAGACTGCGAAAACTGCCGAAAGTTCTCGTACCGCGATTCCTTGGTGAGCAAGAAGGTATGGAACCAAATTGAGAAGTCTTGCGGTCCGCTCCAAATTTGCGTTCTTAGTTGACTTAACCATGAGAGGCCACCAATCGCCGCAACCGTTCGATCACAGCATCTCGCAACTGTGTTGGTTCGATTATTACGGCATCTTCCCCATGCCACAAAATGACGTCGAGGAAACTCTCCCTAGAATTAAATGAAATCCGACAAAGATCGTATTCATCGTCGCTGGAGATAACGGTCGAACTCTGACGTAAAACGTGCCCTTTGCCTTTTCGAATCTTTACCGTTGCCTGTTCTGTTGGCTCGAAGATCTCTTCATCCAAAAACGCGACTACATCAA
>DASVIG010000051.1:0-1877 GCA_036382195.1 Candidatus Nanopelagicaceae bacterium | reverse complement strand
GATGCTGAAGGAGACCGCGCCCGTTCAACTTAATCAAGAAACTTTCCGTGCATTCGGCGAAGGAATCACGTTCCTTACGCCACCGTTGGAGAGTGAAAGAGAGATCACGGGGCCGCTGCGTGCAAAATTGTGGATCTCCTCCTCCACCCAGGATGCCGATATCTTCCTGGTTGTGCGGGCTTTTGATCCGGATGGAAAAGAAGTGCTCTTTGAAGGAGCGAACGATCCAAAAACGCCATTGTCACAAGGGTGGTTGCGAGCATCTCATCGCATGGTAGATGAAAAATTATCGCGGCCATGGATGCCATGGCATCCCCATAAAATCGCCGAGCCGCTTGTACCCGGAGAGATCTACGAATTGGATGTCGAAATTTGGCCAACGTGCATCGTGCTTCCTGCAGGCTACCGTCTAGCTCTTACCGTGCTGGGCCGAGATTTCGATCACGGCCTGGAACCCGCTGAACTCGGCGGGCGCATTATGCGCGGGAGCGGCCCCTTCCGGCATGACCATCCCCAAGATCGCCCAGGAAGTACCTTTGACAATGAGATAACCCTTTATGTCGGGGGCGACCGACCTTCATCACTTCTAGTCCCCGTGATACCGAAATAAACATATCCTTTAGAACCTACAAAGCTGCGAGTTGTTCGGCCATCCAATCGCTGGCAAGAGGTTGGTAAATATAGGGATAGTTATTGCACACGTGGTTACCATCATCGAGCATGACAAGTTCTGCTCGCGGTGCTTCTCGAACAACACGTTCTGCTTGCTCGAACGGTACCAATCGATCCTTCTTCCCGAAAATAACTAAAAGAGGTTGCACTAGTTTGCTCAGAACTCCCTCAAGTGTCATTCGATTTGCAATCCCACGCGCTTCCTCTTCGGATTGCGCCAAGGAATATTGGATAAACGCTGCTTTACTGATTGCTGGACGTGTGTCAAAACGCGTTCCAGATTCATATGAACCGCCTACCGTGACAACCGCGCGAATTCGATGGTCGAATGCCGCAGCTCGCGCTGCGTAATAGCCTCCCATGCTCACTCCAACCACGCCAAGACGTTTGATGTCGACGTCTTGGCGTTCTGAGAGAACATCAATCGCTGCTGAGGAAGCCACTTCGTAATCCGGGCGTAATGTGAGGTCGTATCCGCTTTCACCCTGACCCGGTCCATCCAACGAGAAAGTAGCCATACCGCGATTAAGAAATATATTCTCCCATTGAAAGAATTCTTCCTTCGTTGAATCCAATCCCGGCAAGAGCAGAACAAGGGGAGGAGAGACTATTCCCTTCGGGCGACGAAGATTTCCGACTATAGATTTTCCTTCAAATGGGATCACGATTCGCTCTGCCGTTGGATCGAGCAGTCGGTGAGCCTGCAATAGAGCTGCGACAGATTTTTCTGTTGCCTTGCGATGTTCCCCCATATCCAAGACCCAGACGAACTTGGCGAAGTGATAACTGAGAGTCGCCCGCAGCCACGCCTGCCCGGCGGTCAAATTTCGACCGTGGGATTCCGCTTCGAGCGCCAGAGCGGCATGCATGTCGCCGTTGGAGCACCAGGCAGAGAGCCAATCCGACCATGCATCTAACGAAGCAGTAATCCGTTGAAAATCATTTGGATCAACGCCCTGCGTCGTGAATCTTGGAGCCCAATGGGCGATTGCTGCCTGGATATCTGCATCTGCCATCTCAGAACCCTAACCTTCCAACCGCTCCACGGTAGGCTAATTGCAACATTATTTTTGAGCTAGGGGCAGCGTTGGCAAAAGAGAGAAAGATAGTGCGCTCCCCACGACTGAAGGACGTCGCCGAGTTATCCGGAGTACACCTATCCACCGTCTCGCGCGCCCTCAACATTCAAACCGCAGCCATGGTCC
>DASVIG010000050.1:0-3481 GCA_036382195.1 Candidatus Nanopelagicaceae bacterium | reverse complement strand
AGGAGCCCGACCAACGACTGGTGAATCGCCACGTCCGGATGCGGCAATAGCCATTCGTTCGATCTGTTGAGCCTCATCGCTAGATCCTCCGGCGAAAGCGCTGGCGACGGTGTCGATAAGAACGATTATTGCTCGATCTTTTACCTGCTCTGGAATATCGTCAAAAGTTGTTCGAGCGACAAAGTCTGCGAGGTCGGCGGTCAGGTTTGTTGTCACGCGTTCTGTGCCGCCGCAATCAGAGCCACGGGACGAGTAGGTGAACCTGTCGCACCCACAAGTTTGAGAGGGAGGCTGACGAATACAAATTCATGGACTCCAGATTTGCCGAGCTCCTCCAAATTGAGATTCTCGAAGAGGTAGATGCCGGCTCGGACGAGGAGGATGGTGTGGCAAGGAAGGCTGTGTCCGAGTTCTTCATCGACGTATCCTGGCAGATCCCAAGACATATTGTCGGCGCCGACGGCGAATACTTTGAGTGAAGCTGCCCAATTTGCAGCGCTCCTGTCCATGCCAGCACCAGTCATGTAGTCGCTCTCATTCCAGGCGGTTCCCCAACCGGTGCGGATAAGCAGAATGTCACCTTCGCGAATTTCTGTTCCTTGCAACCGCGCAACTTCTTGGAGTTCTTCCGCGCTGACCAAAGTTTTTGCGGGTAACCGATCCACACCGCGATGGGCGACCAGGTCAAGAAGGACGCCCCTTCGAACCATCGGTGGAATGGTCTCAGCGGTCATGACGGTCATACCGGATGGTTGTTGATTCTGCGCGGTAACCGGAACGCCACCAAGCATGCACATGTCTTCGGCTTGGTGGCAGAAGGCGTCAATATGGGTTCCTGAGTGATCGGCGGACAGAATCATTCCTGCCGCGCTGGTTCGCGTTTCCAGTCCGAGTTCATGACGGCGATGCAGCATAAATGTGTAATTAGGGGCATTCGCTGGAAACATCGGCATTCCGGGGAAGCGGGGCTGTTCAAGATCGATGATTCGAGTAGCAGTGGCGAGGGCTATAAATTCGTCGAATGAGGCCTTGGTAATTGTCATACTTTTGCAGAACTTTCTTTGGCTGCTTCAATCTTGGCCAACTCGGTGTCGGCAATATTCATTCCAGCGACACCACGTGCAATGCCCGCATAAAGGGCTACATGTTTGATGACGGCAGCAATCTCGGCCGACGTAACACCGTTACGGAGTGCGGCGGCCACATGGATTCGAATTTCATCCAACTGTCCCATGGTGGTGACAATGGCAATGGTCACCAGACTTCGCACCTTTAAGTCAATGGAATCATCTAGCCAGCCCTCACCCCATGCAAAATTGGTGACAAATTCTTGAAAAGGGGCGGTAAAGGCGGAGCGATTCATGGCCGCTTCGACGTATGCCGCGCCTAGAACGTCCTTGCGCACTTGAAGTGCCCTTTCGAATTGGCTATCCATATCAGTAGTTTTCCAATCTAATTGGTTGTTGTTGGGGCAATTGATGACCCTGCAAGTGTCCTAAGGGTTACCAACCACTGGGAGCTGATCTGCACGTTGGACAGTTTCGCGTCCGGCAAACTGCTCTCGGGTTCGATAGTGTCTCCTGGAGGAAGTAGTGGTAGGCTACAGTATGCACGTGCATGCAACCGGGTGTCAAGAGTTCACCACGTGGTCCGGGGGGGCCACGTGGGTATAAAACACTTCATTGTGAACAAAGGAATTATATGGACTTGAAATTATCAGGGCGCACCTATGTTGTGACTGGCGGCTCTCGTGGTCTGGGTTTGGCAACTGCGCAAGCTCTGGTAGCCGAAGGTGCCAAAGTGGTTATCTCGGCTCGTACCACGCAGGGTCTCAACGACGCGGTTGAAGAGTTGGGTGGGAGAGAGCACGCCATCGGGGTGGCTGCTGACATCGGTAAATCAGAGAGTGCCGATCTGCTGGTAGCTACAGCCAAGGAGAGTTTCGGTCGACTCGATGGAGCCCTGCTTAGCGTGGGTGGTCCTCCAGGGGGAGCAATGAGCGATATCACCGACCAACAATGGCGTACCTCTTTTGAATCTATTTTCTTGGGGCCACTTCGCTTGGCCTTGAAAGTTGCAGAGGCTGTGACAGAAGGCGGGGCAATCGCCTTCGTGCTCTCGTCGTCGGTCCGCTCACCTATAGCCAAGTTGGCGATTTCCAATGGCTTACGACCGGGTCTGGCAATGGCGGCAAAGACTCTCGCCGACGAGCTAGGACCCCAAGGAATCCGGGTATTTGGCTTGCTTCCAGGACGGATCGATACGGATCGAACCCGCGAATTAGATTCGAGCGATCCCAAGCGTCGGACCAACGCCGAGGCGACAATTCCACTCCGCCGCTATGGCCAGCCATCAGAGTTTGGACAGGTGGCTGCATTCTTATTGTCACCGCTAGCTTCCTATGTAACTGGGGTGATGGTGCCGATCGACGGTGGCGTAATCCGAAGCCTTTGAGCGCCCTGGCAACAAAGGAGCGGTAGCATTGAACATTTACACGTACCAGCGACTAAATGACAGTAGAGGAGATTGACGTGGCTCGCAGTGTTCAAACAGCAGCAAGCGCGGGTCCTTCGACGTCCGGGCTGAGTCAGAGACGGCTAAGTCCTTACGAGGCAATCAAGCACGCGATTTTGAGTGGTGAATTCGAGCCCGGACAGCCGTTGGTCGAGGTACCGCTGGCGGAATGGTGTGGCACAAGTCGAACTCCCATTCGAGAGGCGTTGCGACGACTCCAACAAGATGGACTTGTGCAGCAGATAGATCGGGGTCTGGCGGTTATGATCCGACGACCCGAGGAGATCCTAGACATTTACGAAACACGGATCATCTTGGAAGCTGATGCTGCCCGCGTGGCAGCTGAACGGCGAACCACTTTTGACCTGCGCCTGATCCGCTCAGAATTAGATCGAAGTCTGCTGGTGCAAGATACTGACTTGGATGCGATGGTCGATACCAATGAACGGTTTCATCAAGCGGTATGGCAGGCCAGCCATAATGAATGTCTCACCGACCTACTCCAGCGCCTTCAACTGCACTTGGGACGATACCGCGGTGCGTCGCTGGTATCTCGGGGCAGCACGCTCGCTTCTCCGGGACGGTGGCAGGAAGCTCGGATAGAACATCGTCAAATCCTCGACGCCCTTGAGGTGCGGGATTCTAAGCGGGTCCATGAGATTGTCACGAAGCATTTTATGACCGCTCGCGATTTGAAGATGACACTTTTTGCTGGAGCTGAGTACGTAAGTTAGTTAAAAGTACTGTTGGGATTCGAGTCACAGGGTAAGTGATGGGTTAGCCTCACTCTGTACACAATCGTATGATACGGTATACAATCATCTCATTCCGCGCAGTGCACTCTTCCGGGAAGGGCTCATGGACGTCAGGGGAAAAATTGCTTCTGGACTGGGCTTTGAGATGCCGCCTCCCCTTCCTGCTCCCACAAAGAGCGATCTCTCCGTACCGTCTGCGCCAGAATGGGCCG
>DASVIG010000049.1:0-3065 GCA_036382195.1 Candidatus Nanopelagicaceae bacterium | reverse complement strand
TGGTCGCAGATGATTCCATTCCCATGGGCGGCGTCGCCGTCTATATCGAGACCATCGATGGGAAGAAGATTGAGATTCGAAAGGACGCCGCTCTGGGTACACCAAGCAATCCGCTGAGTGCGGCGCAACTGCACGAGAAATTCCTCAAAGGGGCTGAAGGCCGTCTATCCGCTGGCGCCGCGACAATCCTCTTGAATGCCTTGAAAGATCCCGAGAAATATTTAGATTCGGCAGAAATTACCGCCCTGATGCGTCCTCATGTCGAGGCGGATCAATGAATCTAAAGACATCTGACAACGAAGTACCAATCCAAAGGACGACTCTCAAATGATTCCAAGAACTCGGAGGAACGGTGCATAATTTCTTTTTAGCTGTTGGTTTTGGTCTCGGTACATCTGCCATTATCGCGATTAGTGCGGTGGCGCTGTCCTTGCAGTACAGCGTTACTAGCGTGCCGAACTTTGCTCATGGTGAAGTCATGATGGTCGGTGCGTATGGTGCATGGGAGGTATCTAGATTCTCATCGAACATACCTCTCCAAGTTGCAGTGGCGATTACTCTTGGCGCCGCAGTGTCGTGGGCCATGAACCGCTTTATTTTGCAACCCTTCCTTCATCGAAAGGCAAAGAACCTAGTTCTGTTCGTCCTGACTATTGCGATAAGCCTCATTCTCCAGAACTTGGTCCTCCTTGTAGTTGGAGGCCAGAGTCGGGCAATGACGATCAGCTCAGGGGGCTTGCACCACATCGGCCCATTCAATTTCACCACAATGGGCGAACTT
Source organism: Candidatus Nanopelagicaceae bacterium (assembly GCA_036382195.1). Lineage (GTDB taxonomy): Bacteria > Actinomycetota > Actinomycetes > Nanopelagicales > Nanopelagicaceae > QYPT01. The sequence goes on along the minus strand of DASVIG010000049.1, from coordinate 2,284 downwards.
TCGATTCTGCTGGCTGTTTTAGTGCTTCTTGCAGTCCACATAGTTCTGAAGTACACCTTCTTCGGAAAAGCCCAACGAGCAGTTGCAGATCATCGGGAGTTGGCTCGGGTCAGCGGAATTAATGCCGCGAGGATCGTCGGCTATACCTGGCTCTTTGCAGGAGCTATCACTGGTTTGTCCGGGTATGTCTTGGCCGTGACCATTGGAAGTATCACGCCGACGACTGGCAACTCGTACCTACTTGTAATTTTTGCTGCGGCGGTGGTCGGTGGAATTGGCCAAGCCTACGGTGCGATGATCGGTGCGCTTGTTATCGGAATGACTATGGAGATAAGCGCACTCTATCTACCAAGTGATTACAAAACTCTGATCGCTTTTGCGCTCCTAGTGATCATGCTCATTGTTAGGCCGGGAGGCATCATCACGACGAGACTAAGGAATGTGGCGGACTAATGATTAATTATTGGGTAAGTGTTATCACCCTTGGCGTCATCTTCACCATGGCGGTAATGGGTCTCAACGTGAAATGGGGATGGGCTGGGGAATTAGATCTAGCCATGTTCGGATATGTTGCGGTCGGTGCGTATGTTTACGGGGTTGTAGTTTTAGGACCTTCACAACTGCCGCCCCCTGATGACTATATTCTTGGCCTTCACTGGCCGTTTATCGCGGGTCTAATAATTGCCATGATTATGGTGAGTCTCCTCTCCCTGGTTGTCGGCGCAGTCGCCCTTCGCAAACTCCGTGGAGATTACTTTGGAATCGTCACGGTGGCATTTGTGCTCTGTCTTTCGATTTTCATTAGCCAGTACGTCAAGCTCTTCGATGGCTACCCCGGACTAGATGGTGTTCCTCAGCCTTTCAATGGAACTCTCAAGTTGGATCCAACTCCATACGGATTCTTCTTTCTGGGATTAAGCGTTTTCTTTCTTCTCATTACCTATTTCGTTCTCGAGATGCTGTCCAAGAGTTATTTCGGAAGGGCGTTGCGTTCGGTTCGTGAAGATCAAACCGCCGCTTCTGCGTATGGCCGAAATGTCTACGTCTTAAAGCTCAAGGCTTATGTCATCGGAAGTGCGGTGGCTGGTATGAGCGGTGCATTCTTCATGGCTTTTCTCTCGGCCTTCAATCCCTATGCCTGGGCACCAGCAGAGACCTTCCTTCTCTTTGGCGCCATCTTCATCGGTGGTTCAGGAAATGGACGCGGAATCATCATCGGGTCTTTCTTCGTGTTCGTGGCGATTCAAGAGATCACCCGACTTTTGCCACCGATCGGTGCCGGAGACGCATCCGATGCCCTGAGGTTCGTCATTATCGGAGCGATGATCATTGCGGTTCTTTGGTTTCGGCCACAAGGTCTACTGCCTGAACCGCGTGACTTAGATGGAGAGAAAGCCCCCTCAATCAAAGAACGATCGATGGGATTGATTCATGCAATGAGTCGAACTGGTCGCCATGACGGAGCTCAAAACGACAATGGAGGGCAGAAGTGAGCATTGTTCAACCAATTTTGGAGCTAAGAGACGTTGTCAAAAACTTCTCTGGAGTACAAGCGGTCCGTGGTTGTAGTTTCGAAATCGAAACTGGCGTCGCGACGGGGTTGATAGGTCCCAACGGAGCTGGCAAGAGCACGGTGATAGAGCTTGTTTCCGGTTTCCAAGTTCCGGACTCGGGCACCATCAAATTTAAGGGTGAAGAAATACAAGGACGTCCCGCCTACAAGATCAGCAAGTTGGGGATAGCCCGGACATTTCAGACCCCACGTGAGTGGGCCAGCCTGACGACTTTAGAGAACGTCATGTGCGCAACTCGCGATCGAAAAAGTGAAGCAGCATGGCGCGCTCTTTTTGATCGGCGAGGACTTAAAGAGACTGAGACAGCCGATCGTAAACGTGCCCGCGAACTCCTTGATCGAGTGGGACTGCTTAAACTCAAGAACGAATTGGCTGGGAATCTCAGCGGCGGCCAGAAACGGCTGTTGGAGTTTGCCAAGGTTGCATTTGCGGCTCCTACTCTCGTGTTGCTCGATGAGCCGCATGCGGGCGTCAACCCCGTGATGGGTACCGTGCTGGCCGAGGCGATCAAAGATCTTGTCGCCGACGGTATGACGATTCTGATGGTTGAACATAATCTAGGTTTTCTGGAAAAAATATGTCAACGTGCCATAGTCATGTCGCTGGGTGAAGTGATCGCCAGCGGGTCCATGGCCGAACTTCGTACAAATCGTGCTGTCACAGAGGCTTATCTTGGCGAGGAAGAGGTGTCACATGGGTGAAGCAATTCT
>DASVIG010000048.1:0-3448 GCA_036382195.1 Candidatus Nanopelagicaceae bacterium | reverse complement strand
CCGTCTCAGAAAGTAATTGACGAGATCTACGCAGGTGTACCGGCGCAGCCTGTTCACGTCGGGGGCGTGTTGGTGGGCAAGGCAGAAATTGATGACTGGCGCGGGAAGGGTCGGGACTTCGATTGGACTGATGCCATTGATTTGGCGGAAACGATTGTTGACACGTGCAACGTTACCTGGACAATTCAGCGCTCGGATTTTGCTCCGTGGCACCCCGGCAGATGTGCAGAGTTGCTGGTCGACGGAAAAGTTGTAGCTCACGCTGGAGAATTGCATCCACGCGTCGTTGCCGCATTTGGATTGCCTGCAAGGGCATGTGCCTTTGTGGTCAACCTTTCCAGTATTCCTGAGCACGAAGTTCTTGAAGCTCCAGTGATTGGCACAATGCCGATCGCGGTGCAGGACATCGCGTTGATCGTGGATGAGCATGTGACCAATGCCGAGGTTGTTGAGGCCCTAAAGAGTGGTGCAGGTGAGATGCTGGAGTCGGTCGTTCTTTTTGACCGGTACGACAAGATAGGTGAGGGGAAAGTTTCACTCGCGTACACCTTGAGTTTCAGGGCTCCTGATCGGACTCTCACTGGGGCAGAAATCTCAGAGATGCGGGAAGCGGCCGTGGAGGCCGCAAGAGTCAAACTAGGGGCAACCCTCCGCTCTGCATAACTATGCAATAAATTGCATAGTTATAGATTCATCCTGTACCCTAGTTCCATGAATACTGCCGTACTTGGTGCTAGTGGATACGCGGGCGGGGAATTGCTCCGACTGTTGCAAGGTCACCCTGCCTTCAAACCGACGCATATCACCGCAAATGCCCAAGTCGGAGAGCGCATATCGGCAGTACACCCTCAACTCAGCGCCTATGGCGATCAAGTATTCGCCTCGCTCGACCACAATGAACTTGCCAATTGCGAGATGGTATTCATAGCTCTTCCGCACGGCGAGTCGGCCAAAGTCGTTCCATTTCTTAGCGCCAATCAGAAGGTCGTTGATCTCGGTGCTGATTTTCGATTAGCAAACAAATATTCCTGGGAGTCCTATTACGGAGGAGAACACGCTGGAACGTGGACGTACGGCCTTCCCGAGCTCAAGGACTTCAGGCAGCCGATAACGCTCTCAAGTCGAGTTGCCAATCCAGGGTGTTACGCAACAGCGATTGCTCTGGCATCGGCACCGATGCTTTCATTGGTGGATTCTTCCGATCTCGTCGTAGTGGCGGCGTCAGGTACGACCGGAGCAGGCCGCGGAGCAAAAGTTTCGTTACTGGGCAGCGAAGTTATGGGGTCTTTGACTTCGTACAAATTCGGGGGAGTACATCAGCACACACCGGAAATCGAAGAAGCACTCAGTAAAGTTTCGGGCTCAGCGGTGAAAATTTCGTTCACTCCCATCCTTGCGCCAATGCCTAGGGGGATTCTTGCCACTGTCACGGCCAGACTCAACCAGGCTATGACGACGAAGGATTTGCGTACAAAGTTTGATGACTATTACTCAAATGAATCATTTGTGACATTGCTACAAGAAGGCCAAATGCCCAAAACTGCAAGTGTTCTGGGAAGTAATCACGCGCAGATCCAAGTTGCAGTAGATGTGCATACGAATCGTGCCATTGTGTCGATTGCCATTGACAATCTAGGCAAAGGCGCAGCGGCGCAAGCGATACAAAATGCAAATCTTATTTCGGGCCTTCCTGAAAACGCTGGACTTGATTTTGCAGGGCTCGGCGCATGAGGCTTCCGCTCGGATTCCGCGCTGCGGCTGTGGCCGCCGGACTCAAATCCTCGGGGGCGCTGGATCTGACAATCATTGAAAATCAGGGGCCATCTTTCATTGGGACTGCTGTTTTCACTTCTAATAAGGTAGTTGCGGCTCCCGTTACTTGGACGAAGCAAGTGGTCGCTGACAGAACCATCGTCGCCGTGCTCTTGAATTCTGGGGGAGCCAATGCATGCACTGGACCTCAGGGGTTTGCAGATACTCATAAGAGTGCGGAATACGTTGGACACCTTCTGGGAATCTCATCCGCTGACGTCGCCGTATGTTCCACTGGACTGATTGGCGAATTGCTTCCCATGGACAAAGTGCTCGCTGGAATCGACGCCATTGTTCCTACGCTTAGCCCCGAGGGTCTCGAGTCATCGGCTAGAGCAATCATGACGACAGACTCAGTTCCTAAAATTGTGAGCAGTTCTAAATTCGGCGCCACGTCGACCGGAATCGCCAAAGGGGCAGGAATGTTGGCGCCATCTTTGGCCACAATGCTCTCCGTTGTAATGACGGATGCAGTGGTGAATCCAGACAATATTGAAGAAATATTCACGCGCGTTTGCGATCGAACTTTCAATCGCATCGATTCCGACGGATGCACTTCGACAAACGACACAGTTCTCCTTCTGGCTTCGGGAGCGTCGCAGAAATCAATCTCGGATGAAGAACTTGAAGAGATTCTGGGCGATATTTGCTCCTCGCTTGCCTTGCAACTTATCCAAGACGCCGAAGGACACACGAAGGTGGTTTCAATCATCGTTCAAAATGCGGCCCGCGAAGAAGATGCCGTGAATGTCGGCAGGGCGTGTGCACGGAATAATTTGCTCAAGTGCGCCCTCTTCGGTGGCGACCCAAATTGGGGACGGATTCTCGCAGCAGTGGGTACTGCGGATGCGCAATTTGATCCGGAGAACTTGGATGTCTCTCTCAATGGCGTCATGGTTGCAAAAAACAGTGGCCCCGGAGAGGATCGAAACCTTGTTGATTTGTCGGGAAGTAAAATCGAAATTGTCATCGATCTAAAGGCGGGACCTTTCGGCGCAACAATTCTCACCAATGATTTGAGTCATGACTACGTTCATGAGAATTCGGCCTACGCAACATGATCGTGATCAAATTTGGCGGTCACGCGATGACCGATATAGAGGGACTCTTTGCAAAGGCTGTTCAGGGCGCCCTTGATCTTGGAGAGGATTGCGTCATCGTTCACGGTGGAGGGCCCCAAATTGATGCGGCTCTCAAGGCCGAAAACATTGAACCCGAATTCAAGGGCGGGTACAGGGTCACATCGCCTAAAGTCTTCGAAGTAGTTCAAAGGGTTCTGACTGGACAAGTCTTACGCACGGTGGTCGCCCAACTTCGCAACGCTGGGCTCAACGCAGTTGGAATTTCGGGTCGCGACGGCGGGCTTTTAATTGCGCGGAAGCTCAAGTCGTTAGTGGATGGGACTTTGGTTGATTTGGGACAGGTGGGCGAGGTTGTCCGAGTGGATACGGCGATTTTGGCAACACTTATTGATTCGGGTTTTCTACCAGTTGTTTCACCAATTGCCACTTTAGGTGATGAGACTCACGAGAATTCCGACATTGGGCTCAATGTCAATGCTGATCTTGCTGCCGGCGCAATTGCTGGTGCACTGGGGGCGTCTACTCTGATCTTCATGACAGACGTTCCTGGGATC
>DASVIG010000047.1:0-11356 GCA_036382195.1 Candidatus Nanopelagicaceae bacterium | reverse complement strand
AGACTGTTTTGGCTTCCATGAAAGCTAGGATTCGCGCCGGCGTGGCAGTAGCCTCAAAGGCGTGAATTCGTTTGAGGTTCTCTACTCCGGCAACTTTGATATCTGACCGGGCGGATTCTTCCATCCCGCTTACATCCAGGCCATCTATGTCCATGTGCGAGGCAAACCACGGAGCCAGCTCGCTCTTGAATCCCGTAAGAATGTTGCACACACCCGCAGGCAGGTCACTCGTTGCCAAGACTTCCGCGAAAGTCATGGCTGGTAGCGGAGCGCGTGTACTTGCTAAAACCACGGTGGTGTTACCCGAGACAATGATCGGCGCGATCGCATCGACCAAACCCAAGAGGGAGTGATTCTCGGGAGCGATGGCTCCAATGACACCCATGGGTTCAGGAATTGTAAAGTTGTAAAAGGGTCCGGCGACTGGGTTGGTAGACCCGTTGATTGCAGACAACTTGTCGCTCCAGCCCGCGTACCAGACCCAACGATCTATCGCTGAATGGACTTCTGCTGCGGCATCTTCTACAGATATTCCATCCAGAAGAGAAATCTCGGAGGCGAACTGACTTGCACGTCCTTCTAGCATTTCGGCGATGCGATAAAGAACTTGGCCTCGATTGTAGGCGGTTGCACATGCCCAACCAGCTTGGGCATTTCTCGCCGCAACAACTGCATCGCGGAGGTCTTTTCGTGAAGCCAATGATGGATTAGCAATAAAGTTGCCGTCGTAGCCTTTGACTTCATAGGTTCGACCCGATTCGCTGCGAGGAAAAGCTCCGCCGATAAAGAGTTTGTAGGTTTTTTTCACTTCCAGGCGGTCATTCATTGGTGGCCTCCGCACTCAAGAGGTAAGCAGTGAGGCCATGGCGGCCACCTTCGCGTCCCCAACCAGATTCCTTATATCCGCCAAAGGGGCTGGCTGGATCAAATTTATTGAAGGTATTGGCCCAGATGACTCCTGCTTTGAGTTGCTGGGTTGCCCAGAGAATTCTGGATCCCTTCTCACTCCAGACGCCGGCAGAGAGGCCGTAGGGGGTGTTATTAGCTTTTTCTATGGCTTCTTGTGGGGTGCGGAAGGTCAGGATGGAAAGGACCGGACCGAAGATTTCCTCGCGAGCGATGCGGTGGGCTTGAGTTACGTCGGTAAATATTGTCGGAGCAAACCAGAAACCTTTGTCGGGCAAAGTACATGCAGGACTCCAACGCTGCGCACCTTCTGACTCGCCGGCATGTGAAAGTTCGTGGATCTTATCCAGTTGGGCGCGAGAATTGATTGCACCAAGGTCGGTGTTCTTATCCAGTGGATCACCGACTCTGATCTTCGCCATCCGAGTTTTGAGTTTTGCAATGACTTCATCAGCGATGTTCTCTTGCACCAATAAACGCGAACCAGCGCAACAGACATGTCCCTGATTGAAGAAAATACCGTTGACGATTCCTTCAACGGTCTCATCTATCGGCGCATCGTCAAATACGATATTTGCACCTTTTCCTCCGAGTTCGAGGGTTGCCTTCTTTCTTGTGGGGGCAATCGCCCGCGCGATTGCTTTGCCCACATCGGTGGAGCCAGTGAATGCAATCTTGTCTATGCCAGGGTGATCGACGAGGGCAGCACCAGTACGACCATCTCCCGTCACAATATTGACCACTCCCGGAGGAAGTTCGGCCTGTTGACATACTTCGGCAAACAAGAGCGCCGTAAGCGGAGTCGTTTCAGCGGGCTTTAGGACAATCGTGTTGCCGGCTGCAAGTGCTGGCGCGATCTTCCAAGCCAGCATCAAAAGTGGAAAATTCCAGGGAATGATCTGACCGGCTACGCCGTGTGCGCGAGGGGAGTGCCCTAAACCTGCGTAATCCAATTTGTCGGCCCATCCTGCGTGATAGAAGAAATGGGCAGCGGCGAGGGGAACGTCAATGTCACGTGATTCGCGAATTGGCTTTCCATTGTCCAATGTTTCCAGGACGGCGAATTCGCGGGCGCGCTCTTGCATAATTCGCGCAATGCGATAGAGATATTTCCCGCGTTCTTTTCCAGGCATTTTCGACCAGATTGCCTCGTAGGCAACTCGAGCCGAATCCACGGCTCGGTCAATGTCATCAGTATTTCCCAGTGCCACCCGACTCAGAACTTCCTCGTTTGCGGGATTGATGGTTGCGAAATGGTCGATCCCCGGGCGAAAATCTCCGTCGATGAAGTGCCCGTATTGCGTTTTGATGGTGACAATCGAACGTGATTCAAGTGCCGGCGCGTAGTCGAATGCTGTCATTAGTTTCGCCTTAATCGATTGTGACATAGGTAGGGCTTGGGTAATAGCCATCGCGCATCTTCATTCTTTGCATGAGCAGATCGTTAAGGAGTGCACTTGCCCCGATACGGAACAACGTAGGACTTAGCCACTCGGGACCTGCCGTTTCGTTTACGAGAACCAACTGCCGAATCGCATCCTTGGTGTTGCGTATGCCTCCTGCAGGCTTCACGCCGATGCGACGTCCCGTCATTTCGTAAAAGTCACGGACTGCTTCCAACATGACAAGCACCACTGGTGGTGTGGCAGCAGGAGAAATCTTTCCGGTCGAGGTCTTGATGAAATCTGCGCCCGCGAGCATCGCAAGAAACGAAGCTCGGCGGACATTGTCATATGTGACAAGTTCACCCGTTTCTAGGATTACTTTGAGATGCGCCTTATCGCCGCAGAGCTGGCGGATTTGGAGAATTTGATTGAATACATCCAGGAAGTTGCCAGCCAGGAATGCTCCGCGATCGATCACCATGTCGATCTCGCCAGCTCCTGCATCTAGCGCATCTCGCGTGTCTTGAATCTTCACAGCCATGGAAGCGCGTCCTGACGGGAATGCCGTTGTTACTGCGGCAACAGGGACGTGAGACCCTCCAATCAGATCAAGATGTTTTCGAGCAATTGAAACCATGTCATTGTAAACACAGACTGCCCCAACGCTGGGAATCGAAGGATCGATCGGATCAGGGCGGACTGCTTTGCTGCAGAGCGCCCGGATTTTCCCTGGTGTATCTGCGCCTTCGAGAGTGGTGAGGTCCACCATGGATATAGCCAAGTCGATGGCCCAATTTTTTGCTTTGGTTTTGATACTCCGTGTGGCCAGCATAGAGGCTCGAGTCTGAGCACCCACTTGATCAACGCCAGAGAGGGAGTTCAAGAAACTACGTAAGGAGGCATCACTGCCATCAACTAATCCGTAGAAATCCACGATTCAACCTTATCTTCTTAGGAGCCAGCCAAGAATTGGGTTAGCGGTAGCCTCAATTGGTCCAAGACTTCATCTGCAACGCGTGCGCCTTCGTGGCTGATTACTTCCACATAGCATTTCACTTTTGCTTCAGTACCGCTTGGTCTAATGATTATTCGGATATCTTCATCTAGCCAGAGTCGAAGGCCATCGGTGGGAGGCAGTCCATCGACCGGTTGATTCAAGTCATCGATCGACTTAACGCGTCGCCCGGCGAATTCCCTGGGAGGATTTGATCGAATGTTTGCGAGCAAAGCCGCGACTTCGGCCAAGTTGGTAACCCTCACGGAGATCTGCTCGGTGCCATGGAAACCATGACGGCGCCAAATTTCATCGAGGAAAGTGAGAATGGTTTTGCCTTGGCTTTTTAGGTCGGTCGCAATTTGTGCCAACAATAATGCGGCAGAGATTCCGTCTTTGTCGTTGACTGCTGCGGAATCCACCGCGTAGCCGAGTGCCTCTTCATAACCGAAAGTGAGGTCCTTGATTTGCGCTAACCACTTGAACCCGGTGAGCGTCTGGCGAAACTCTAATTTGTGATGTGTCGCAATTTTCTTCAAGATAGAGGAAGAGACAATCGAATTTGCCAGAATTCCACTTTTGGATCTCATCGCAATATATTCGCCAAATACGGCGCCGAGTTCATCTCCACGTAACATCCGCCAGCCGCGAGTTGGATCCAAGATTGCCGCAGCGCATCTGTCGGCATCAGGGTCGTTGGCGATGACAAGATCTGCTCCGAAGTTCCGTGCGGTTTCCAATGCCAAGTCGATCGCTCCGGGCTCCTCTGGATTGGGAAATGCCAGGGTTGGAAAATCAGGATCGGGCTCGGCTTGTGCTTCAACCAATATTGGGGCGGCAAATCCAGCCTTGTGAAAAACCCGTTTTATTGTCTCAGTCCCCACTCCGTGCAGTGCGGTGTACACGATCTTGAGATCCCCCGGTTCCTTCCCGATCAAGGCGGCACGGGAGACATACCTGTCAACAATGTCGTCACTGAGCACGGTCCACTGACTACTACGTGGCTGTGATGCAAGTGAGGTGATTAGTGCAATTTCCCGGGAAATAAAGGTATCGGCAGGGGGAATAATTTGTGAGGCGCGGTACTCAATTTCGTCCGCTATCCCATTCAAATAGACCTTGTACCCATTGTCCTCTCGAGGATTATGGCTTGCTGTCACCATGACTCCTACGTCAACAGCAAGTTCTCTGATTGCATAGGCAAGGACTGGAGTTGGTAGCGGGCGAGGCAGAACAAATACAGTAACTCCTGCACCGCTCATGATTTCTGCGGTGTCACGTGTGAAATCCTCCGATCCGTGGCGCGCATCGCGGCCGATCACAATGCGCTTGAACCCGCGGTCCTTCATGTACTGAGCCAACCCTGCGGCGGTGCGACCCACCACCGCACGATTCATCGACGATGGACCGGGGCCTAATGGGCCACGGAGCCCCGCAGTCCCAAACTGCAAGAATCCCGAAAAATACTTTTCTAATTCCGCTTCATTATTTGAAGCAAGAAGATCACGAAGCTGTTGGGCCGTGCGGGGATCGGGGTCATCCAATATCCAAGCTTTGACTTCCGCCAGTAGCTCAGGTTCCATAGCAACTAGATTAGTTTGGGTATGACGCGGCTGAGAAGTGCACCCATTCGTCCTGCCGCTGCTTTTCCGGCAGCAATAACTTCTTCATGGTGGAGTTTTTCTCCGGTCACGCCTGCAGCGGGATTAGTGACAAGAGAGATGCCAAGCACTTCTGCTCCGAGGGCGTGAGCCGCGATTGCTTCAGGTACGGTTGACATTCCCACTAGGTCGGCGCCCATGGTGCGCATCATGATGATCTCGGCTGGGGTCTCGTACGCCGGCCCTCGCCAGTGGACGTACACCCCTTCTTCCAGTGAATCATCTTCGTTCTTGACGATGGCACGAATTCTCTTGCTATAGAGGTCGGTGAGATCTACGAAATCTGCTCCGATCAGTGGGCTTGTCGCCGTGAGGGCGATGTGGTCTCGAATGAGAACCGGTTGACCGACGCGGTAGTTCTTATTTATTCCACCAGACGCATTTGTAAGGATGACGATCTTGCAACCGGCTTTGACTGCGGTGCGTACTCCGTGAACGACTGGCTCGATACCTTTGCCTTCGTAAAGGTGCGTGCGGCCCAGAAAAACTAGGGCACGGATCGGGCCAGATTTGCCGGCTAACTCATAGGAGAGGATTTTTCTTGACTGGCCGGGGACGCTTGGACGCAGAAACCCGGGAATCTCCTCGCTGAGCAGTTCGGTGATCGGTCTGCCAAAAGCATTGATGGCATCGGCCCATCCGGATCCCATAACAAGTGCGATCTGATGCTTCGGTACACCTGTCCGCTCTGCGATTTCAGCTGCGGCGATTTTCGCTGTGCCGATGGGGTCGGTATATAGATACTCCGAATGAGTCATACGTCAATAATGTCACAGAGTGTCGCTCCGTTGGAGACGCTCTCTCCGATTACCGCCTTGAGATTTGCAATCATTCCGGCCCTGTGAGCCATGAGCGGTTGCTCCATCTTCATCGCCTCCAAGACCATGACGAGATCGCCGACCTTCACGAGAGTTCCTTCAATCGCGGCTATTTTCACCACGGTTCCTTGCATGGGGCTGGTCAGGGCATTCCCGGCAACGATGCCACTCATTCCCTTCTTTGCTCTATGTCGTTTATGAACGGGTTCGGGTGCATGCAAAGTCACTTCGAAACGATGACCATTTACTTCAGCAACAAGATACTCAGGAGCCGCAAGCGTCTGCGTAATGACGGTATTGGCAGAAAATGCAGGAATGTCATTGGCAAATTCATTTTCAATGTAACTCGTATAGATTGAAAATTCCTCCGTGAATGCAGGGTCCTCGAGAATGGCGCGATGAAATGGGAGAGCAGTTGCTAGACCATCGATGTGGAATTCTTCAAGTGCTCGGCGGGCACGTGCGATCGTTTCTTCGCGAGAACTCCCCGTCACGATCAATTTCGCTAACAGCGAATCGAAATTTCCGCCGATGACATCGCCAGCTGCAAAACCAGCATCCACGCGGACACCCGGACCCGAAGGGAGGACCCACCGCGTTATACGACCTGGAGCTGGCAGAAATGAACGGCCTGGATCTTCTCCATTTATTCGGAACTCCATCGAGTGTCCGCGAATGACGGGATCTTCGTAATCTATTGCCTCGCCCATAGCGATCCTGAACTGTTCGCGCACCAGATCAATCCCGGTGACTTCTTCGCTTACTGGGTGTTCAACCTGGAGACGTGTGTTGACTTCAAGAAATGAGATGGTGCCATCGCCACCGACTAAGAATTCGCAAGTACCAGCTCCGACATAGCCCGCTTCTTTCATTATGGCTTTGCTGGATCGATACAACTCCTGATTCTGTGCCTCTGTCAGGAAAGGGGCCGGTGCTTCTTCTACCAGTTTCTGGTGGCGGCGCTGCAAGGAACAATCACGTGAACTAATAACCACGGCGTGCCCGAAGGAATCAACGAGTACTTGGGTCTCCACATGGCGTGGGCGATCAAGGTATCGCTCCACAAAGCATTCCCCACGACCAAAACCTGCGACGGCCTCGCGTACGGCTGACGCAAAAAGCTCAGGGATTTCCTCAATTGTTCGTGCAACCTTGAGCCCCCGACCGCCTCCTCCGAAAGCGGCTTTGATGGCGACTGGTAAGCCAAATTCCTCGGCGAAGGCTATTACCTCTTCATAGTCTTCGACTGGATCGGAAGTTCCGGCAACAAGTGGGGCCCCGACAATGGCTGCAATCTTACGAGCCGATACTTTATCGCCGAGTAATCGGATCGCCTCTGGAGATGGGCCGATCCAGATCAATCCTGCATCGACAACTGCCTGGGCGAAATTCGCGTTCTCTGAGAGAAAACCATAACCAGGATGTATTGCATCTGCCCCAGATGATTTCGCCACGCTGATGATTTTTTCGATGTTCAAATATGTCTGCGCAGCTGTGAGGCCATCCAAAGAGTATGACGCGTCCGCAAGTCGGGTATGAATTGAATTCCGATCTTCACTTGCGTAGACCGCAATACTTTTGAGGCCGTGATCCTTGCACGCCCGAATAATGCGCACTGCAATCTCGCCTCGATTAGCGATGAGGACACTCTTCATTTCTGCGCTCCTATGAGTTGATGCTTGAGCTCTGGCCAGCTATAACCCAACGTGGTGGTCATGCGGCGCAAAAGAGGAATCGAAAGCCCGATGACGTTCGAATAGTCGCCCTCAATCGATGAGATGAAGGCGCTGCTGAGACCATCGAGAGTGAACCCGCCAGCAACGGACAAGGGTTCACCTGAGGCAACATAGTCTTCTATCTCTTCATCCGTCATCTCTGAGAAAGTGACCTTTGTTGTGGCAATATCAGTTATCTCGACTCCCTTGGACGTATCAATGATGCAATGGCCAGTGTGGAGGTAGCCAGATTTACCGCTGATCAACTTCCCACGCTCGATTGCCGTCTCCCTGGTGAGGGGCTTTCCTAGGGACTTACCTTCGAATTCAAAACTAGAATCGCAAGCGATTATTAAAGCCGGTTCCTTAACAAGTTCGTGAACTGTATGGGCTTTGACAACCGCCAGCGCAATCACCATTTCCTTTGGATCCATTGCAGAATAGATTGCATCGTCCTCGTCAACGTGACTCACAATGACTCTCGCTGGAATACCAGCGGCGTCAAGCAACCGTTTTCGGGATGGGGAAGACGAGGCAAGAATGATTTCTGGCATTTATGCTTTCCTCACCAGCGGTGCACGTAGTAACGGCGCGGCCCAGAGACTTTTTTTCTCCATTGTTTCATCCGGCTTCTCATGATGGATGAGTGCATGCTCAAGTGCCGCCTTCTCTTCGGGTGTTGGCGTTCCAGAAGTTATCGTGTATCCGATCACAACGGAATGTTTCCGTGTTTGCGGGCGGGGAGAGTATCGCGCTTGGTCCGCAGTGCACGAAGAGCTTTCGTGATGTATGCCCGCGTTTGATTTGGCTCGATCACAGCATCAATAAAACCACGGTCGGCTGCAAGATAAGGATTCGCCAATGTTTCGTTGTAGTCGGTTATAAGTTGAGCACGAAGCAACTCTGCGTTTTCCGCTTCACCAAGCTCTTTCCGGTAGAGGATATTCACTGCACCTTGGGCACCCATGACCGCAATTTCTGCACTTGGCCAAGCCAGATTTACATCGGCACCGATATATTTCGATCCCATCACGATGAACGCGCCTCCATATGCCTTACGCGTGACCAGCGTGACCATTGGAACGGAAGCTTCACCATATGCATATAGCAACTTTGCGCCGCGACGAATGATTCCGTTCCATTCTTGTTCAGTGCCTGGTAAGAAGCCAGGAACGTCGACAAGGGTGATAATAGGAATGCTGAAAGCATCGCAAAATCGTACAAATCGTGCTGCTTTTTCGCTTGAGTCAATGTCCAGTGTTCCCGCTAATTGAAGAGGCTGGCTAGCAATGACTCCGACCGAGTGACCTTCCACTCGCCCGAAACCGATCACGATGTTGGGAGCAAAAAGTGCTTGTACTTCTAAGAATTCACCTTCATCCAGGAGGGCCTGAATAAGTATCTTCATGTCATACGGTTGATTTGGGCTGTCAGGGACGAGAGTGTCGAGAGCATTGTCGGTCGGCTTCTGGGTGAGCGATTCGGTGGCTGGCAAGATTGGCGCACCGTCCATATTGTTACTTGGCAAGTAGGAGAGAAGCGCCTTCACATAATCCAGAGCGTCATCTTCATTCTCCGCCAAGTAGTGAGCAGTTCCGGTTCGCGCATTATGGGTATGAGCACCTCCGAGTTCTTCCATTCCGACCTCTTCGCCAGTAACCGTCTTGATGACGTCGGGACCGGTGATGAACATATGGGAAGTCTCATTGACCATGACCGTGAAATCTGTCAGCGCAGGCGAGTAAGCCGCACCGCCTGCACAAGGTCCGAGGATGAGCGAGATCTGAGGGATCACACCGGAAGAGCGAGTGTTGAGGCGGAAGATCTTCCCATAGCCGCTTAAAGCTGCGACCCCTTCCTGAATGCGTGCACCGCCAGAATCATTTATGCCGATGAGAGGAATGCCGTTCTTAAGAGCAAATTCCGCAATCTTGACCATCTTCTCCCCGAACACCTCGCCCAGGCTTCCGCCCATCACCGTGAAATCTTGGGAGTAAAGGGCAACATTGCGACCATCAATGGTTCCGTAGCCAATGACGACCCCATCACCAAAGGGTCGGTTTTTCTCCATGCCAAAATTTGTAGAACGATGACGGGCAAATTCATCCAGCTCTGTGAAACTGTCTGGGTCGACGAGTTTGTCGATCCGCTCGCGGGCGGTCATTTTTCCTTTAGCATGCTGTTTTTCAATGGCTCGTGCGGACCCAGCGTGGACTGCTTCATTTAATCGTTCTCGGAGGTCCTGAATCTTTCCAGCAGTGGTATGCAAATCACGACTCATGCCCCTACGGTACTAGTCGTGGGCAGGATACGAAGACCTCTGGATGTACTTCGCATCAATTCCGCCTTTAGCGAGAGTTACTGGCGGGTAAAAGTGGTTGACATCACGGGCTCAACTCAGAGCGATTTAGCAACCAAAGTTCGCAGTGGAAATTCGCAAGAAGGAGCAGTTCTCGTCGCGGAGTATCAATCGGCCGGCCGTGGCCGAATGGATCGAAACTTTGTGGCCCCGCGAGAGTCGGCACTCCTCTTCTCATTTTTCATCACACCCCGTCGGAAAGGTGAGGACTGGGGTTGGCTTCCGTTGGTTGCGGGACTGGCAGTCTCGGCCGCAATCGAATCAGAATGTAAAGCCGATCACCCGACAAAGCTCAAATGGCCCAATGATGTTTTGATTAATGAGAAGAAGGTTGCGGGATTGCTCTCGGAGCGGGTCGAAACACCAGATGGCCCCGGGGTAATTATCGGAATTGGTATTAACGTCGACATGAGTGAAGAGGAACTACCAATTTCAACTGCTACCTCATTAACTTTGCAAGGTTGCACTCAATGCAATCGGGAGGATTTGCTGGTGGGCGTCTTGCAGAAGTTTGACGAATATTTGAAGCGGTGGGAATCTCATGACCGTGAATTGGCACAGGAATATGAAGTGTGCAGTGCCACTATCGGTCAGCGAATTCGAATCGAATCACCGACTGGGAGAAAATGGGAATCAACTGCAACTGGAATCGATGAGAGCGGTGGCTTGATCCTTGAGACTGGAGAGATCCTAAGTGTCGGCGATGTTGTTCATCTTCGATCAACGTAAGATGAACATGTGAAGGGTCCGTTTCCAGTTGTTGGCGTTATTGGCGCAGGTTCGCTACCTCGTCTGATGATTGCCCCTGCAATCGCGTTAGGAATTGAGTTATTTTTTTTAGCTGAGAGATCGAATTCCCAAGCGTGCACTGTTCTCACATTTGTGGACTCCGTGCCGGCGTCTGTAATACGAGTTCTGGAGGAAGAGGGGCTTGCCGTGAGACCCGGGTCTCACGCGATTGAGAGTGTCAATCGAGTAAACTACGTCCTCAACCACGTCTGCCATGATGATGATATTCAGATCGCTGTGACTGTTGCACGATCTCCTCATGGTCAAGCCTGTGCCTGGACGCCTACATTGATTCTTCGCACTCCAGGGAATCTCTATTCAACGCAGACACCCGTCCCTTCTCTGACTGAGAATCGGGTCATTGATGCCCAGAAGATTGCGTTGGAAGTAGCAGCAGAGGTGGGAGCAGTGGGCGTAATGACGATAGAGATCTGTATTCGAGCCGATGAATTGTTGGTGAAGAAGTTGACCCTCGGTCCACATGAATTCGGAAACTGGACGACCGATGGGTCGCGGACCAGTCAATTTGAACAGCATTTACGGGCAATTCTGGATCTTCCGCTCGGCGACCCGTCGATGACGGCACGATACGCCGTGACCGGAAATTTTCTTGGAGGGCTACAGAGCGATATGTACCGGCCTTATCTTCACCTCATGGCTCGTACCCCCGCGCTCAAGTTCCATCAGTACCGAGAAGACGTGCGTCAGGGAGACTCGTTGGGACATGTA
>DASVIG010000046.1:0-10234 GCA_036382195.1 Candidatus Nanopelagicaceae bacterium | reverse complement strand
ACCTGGAAAAGTCCCGGCAGCCAACCCGGGAATGGCGACTATGTCCCATTCGGCACCTTTGGCGGTATGAATAGTAAGTATTTGGACTACATCCCGACGGACTTCAGGAGCAGCAGATTTCAAACCCCCTTCTTCTGATGACGCGACGTCTAACCAAGTAAGGAATTCTGTAATGGTGCCACCACTTCGCGAAAACTTGGAAGCCTCGTCAATAAATCGATCAAGGTGCCGACGCCCGTTCTGTGTGCCATCTCTGAGCATCACTTCGACATCAAGGCAGAGATACTCTTCAATCTGTGAAATGAGGTCTGTCAGCGGGCCGCCCGCGCGCGAACGAAGACGCCGTAAGTCTGCGGCGAAATGAACCAGGCGGGCAAACCCTGTGGGAGAAAATTCACTTCTCTCTGCCATTGATACTTCGTCCAATGAATCAATAAGGCTGCCGAGAAACTGGTCATCCGCTTCTTCTCGCAGGGGATTGCCGGCAGCAATCTTGGCGATCAAACCTTTGGAGGTAAAATTCGTTTCTTCCGTTCTCTTGCGCGAGAACCTACCCAATGCAGCGATATCAGCCGCGCCCAAATTCATCCTCGGACCTGTGAGGTGGCGCATCAGCGACGCACCAGCCTCTGGATCGGTGACGACCCGCATCAATGTGATGACATCAGCCACCTCGGCGACATGGATCAATCCCCCCACGCCCAACACCTCAACTGGAATATTGGCAGTTCGCAGGGCAATTTCAATTTCTGGAATCTGGGAGCGCTTACGTACCAATACGGCAAAAGAACTCCGCTTATTTTCTGGCAACGTCATCCGCTCGGGGCTAAACCAGAGATTGGAGAAGTACTCGGAAATAGCAATGGCTTCGGTCTCAATCGTTTCGAATATTCCACATGCCAACTCCCCGACACCGGCATCATCGCGAGCAACCAGGGGTTGAACTTGAACGGGAGAAGTTTCGCGAATCTCCCCTGAAATCTGATTTGCCAATTCGAGAATCACTCGATCATTGCGGAACGTGGTGGAAAGGGAGAACAGTAACGGGCCAGTCTGCCCGTCAACTTTAGGAAAATTCGCGGCAAAAGCACCAATGGTGCCGGCCGATGCTCCGCGCCATGTATAAATTGCCTGGCATGGATCTCCCACTGCCATCACCGGATGACCTGCGCCGAAGAGTGTTGAAAGCATCCGCACTTGAGCTTGCGAGGTGTCTTGGTACTCGTCCAACAAAACCACTTTATATCGACCGCGTTCAAGCTCTACGACATCCGGAAATCCCATCGAGATATCTGCTGCCAAAGACATCTGGTCATCGAAGGTGAGCAGCCCATCTCTGCGGCGTCTAGAAATGAACTCTTCGACCATGGGCAGGATTGAAATACGCTGGGTAAGGACTTTTTGAACTCTTCTCACGACGTCGTTTGATTTCTCACCCATTTGCCCGATGAGGCCGAGCACTTTCTCAGTTTCGTTAATTATCTGCTCACTTGAACATTGATGCTCAAGCATCAAACTTGTCAGTCCGATGACATCCTTGATCACAGTGGTCAGAGCGCTCTCAGATGAGAAGTCATCATCTGGCCAATTACTCACGAGGTCTGCCGCCATCTGCCAAATGGCAGCATCCCCAAGTGGCTCATCACTTGAGTCAATGCCATAGCGAATGGAATGTTCACTCAAAAGTCGACCAGCGTAGGAGTGGTAAGTCATCACGGGCGCATTAATAGAAATATTCTTGGGAAGTAGACCGGCGGCTCTCAATTGACGTAAACGGCCACGAATTCGCAGGCTCAACTCGCCGGCTGCCTTGCGTGTGAAAGTCAGACCCAGGACCTCGCTGGGTTCGACCAAGCCGTTTGCAACCAGATAGAGGACTCGGGCGCTCATGGTTTCGGTCTTACCTGATCCAGCTCCGGCAATGACAACCGAAGGCTCAAGTGGAGCCGCAATAATCAGAGCCTGCTCGGGCGTCGGTGTGCGAACTCGGCTATCGACACCAGCCAAGGCTCTGGCGATATCAAAAGGAGAATAGCGAATTTCTGGACTCACTCCATCACCGCCCGACCATCACTTTGAATCGGACACGAACTGCGCACATGGCAGAAATTGCAGCGCTTATTGATTGTGGCAAAGAAATCATTGCCACTCATACCCGCTGCTATGGACTCAATCTCACCTTTGACTACATCGGTTTCAACGGGCGGCTGCGATCGAACAGTTGCATCCACGCTGGTGTATCCCAGGTAGACAAGTTCGGCCCCAGCGCTGGTGCGACTGGCATGCAAGTTGGCAAAGCCACCCTCGGTGATGGCAAGTTGATAAGCCTGCATCTGTTTATTTGTGATGGCATCTGTTTTCGAAATAGGGTTGGAGCCCGTCTTAAAATCAACAATAAAGAGGTCACCATCCACCGTGACTTCTAGACGGTCGACGCTGCCTCGAATCTTCGCACGACCAATGACCACCTGGAATTCGGCCTCCACGCCAATCACCTGATTCAATGAGTTACTGTGATATTTGACAAATTTATGGAGCATTTCAATAGCCCGAACAAGTTGCGCATTGCTTACCCAGCCCGTATTAGGATCGATCAAATTCCACGCTTTGCGAAGTTTTTCGACAAGATCTTCTTCAGTCAGGGATGGATCCTCTTCCAGGAGAGCGGCAAACGCATGTATGGCAGAACCGAGGACTTGGGCCGGGCTATCCCCGTTTGTGCCACCGCTCCGTTCAAGAAACCATTTCACCCCACACTCTGTAAAACTCTCGGCACTACTTGGCGACACCGGAACCAAGGTCCCCTCGGAAACAACGGGCATGGACGTACTAAGTGGAAGAACGCCAGACCACGAATTCACGTCGGCTTCAGTTATTCCCTCTGCATCCAAACGTCGCAGTATTGACGCGGCAATTGCGGGCTTGGCAGATTTGAGTTCATTTCGTAAAGTGGCCACCAGGGCGGCGGGAGTAATCGGTCTCGGAACCGAAGTCATCGATGGTTCATCATCGCTCTCGCCCAAGAGATGAAATGAAATTTCCTCAAAAAATGTGGAGGGCTCATCGTCCTCTCTGGCAACGGCCGAGAGAATAAGGTGACTCTTTGCTCTTGTAACTGCCACATGAAACAAACGGCGCTCATCTTCCAGAAGGCCGCTAGCTGCAAGGACATCCAATTCTTTCCGCGCCAAACCGCCGTGGCGCATCCGCTCAACCAGCCTCTCGCTCCCTAGAAGTGAGCCACGTTGGCGCAAATTGGGCCACACGCCCTCTTGGATGCCGGCGACCGCGACGACTTCCCACTCGCGGCCTTTGGAGGTATGAACGGTAAGAATTTCAACTACATCTGGACGTTGGCCCTTTGCAGTAATTACGTCACCGAGAATGTCCTCTTGAGTGATCTGCGCAATGAATCTCCCCGCGCCTGAATATGGAAACCGTTCAGCAAATCTGCGGGCTGTTTCGAAAAGCGCCATCATTGCATCTAGATCACGATCAGCAGCTGCGCCCCTGGACCCTCCGCGAAGAGCCTGTCGGCGCCAACTCTCACGCAAAAGTTCACCATCGCTCGTCAAGGCATTGCTCCAAATTTCCCAGAGGAGATCCTCCCCTTGGACATTAACGCGACGGAGTATTTTGCGCGCGCGTAGCAGCAGGTCGTGGATGCGTTGAAGCGATTGTCCGCCTTCAATGGAGATTTCACCTTTGTCTAGAGCAGAGACGAGCAGCTCCGCGCCAGTACGTGTGTCCTCTTCAGACCGAGCCGCGATCAATGAACGACGAATTCGACGAAGAGATACTGAATCAGCTCCTCCAAATTCACTTAGTAGCAGCCGTTCGCAATTTTCAGCTGTCAACTCCTTCTCTCTCAGTGCGATCTGCGCAAGGAGAAGAAACGGTGCAATGGCCGGATTATCAGATAGCGCCTCTGTTTCAGAGGCAACGGGAATTCCGACTTGGTTGAAAGCTCGTCGCAGAGCGGAAGCCTGCGCACCTGTGCTCCGCAAAATTACCGCCATCTCGCGCCATGGTTTATTTTCAATGAGATGCGCATACCGCAATTGATATGCGATGAACTGTGCCTCTTCACTGTGAGAACGGAATCGACCGATTACCACGGGGTTCTGATTGCTTTCTTCCTCTGCAAAGACCGAGCGACGGTTGCGTTGTGGGGCTGTGCCGCGAAATTCACTGGCTACCGCGACTCCAATCTCGAAGATTTTAGGTGCATTGCGGAATACATCGTGAAAGACGATTGGAGTGGCACCAGATAAATAATGGTCAAGTTCGACGGACAACTGATCCGGATCGGCGCCACGGAATCGGCCGACCGCACTGTCGCCGTCAGCACAGAGCACCGCGTCAGTACCTGTGATTTCCCGCAAGAGTTTGCGTTGAGCTGGATCGCTTTCCTGAAATTCGTCAACCAGGATTGTGGTAAATCGGGAGCGAAGGTCAAAAGCAAGGGATTGATGATTCTTCAAATGTCGGTATGCCTCGATGACAATCTGACTCGGGTCAATACGACGCTTTGCATCCCCTGCAGAATCTGTCTGCAGGTCCATGACATCGAGATATTGCTGCCAGAATGTGGCGGCCGGTTCCCAGTATTTCTCGCCGAATTCTCTGCCGAACTCAACCAACCTCTGCGGTGAGAGATTCCGCTCGGAGGCCCGCAGGATGAGATCGCGAAGCTCGCGCGAAAAACCATGAGTACTGAGTGCTGCTTGAAGGTCGGCTGGCCAATAATTCTTTCCCATGGCGATGTCGCCGAGGAGAAGTTCGCGGATGAAGTAATCCTGTTCTGGGCCTGACATCAATATCGGTTCTGGATCATCGACATTCGCTCGCATTTTCAAAATTGAAAAGGCAAGCGAATGAAAAGTCCGGGCGATTGGTTCGTGCATTACTGCGGTTGTCCTAAGCGCAACGGCATCGCGGAGTTCGGCGGCCCGTTCGCGTCCGTACGTGAGCAAGAGAATCGAGTTGGGGTCCTGGCCATTGGAAATTCGAGAGAGAGCGGCTTCAATCAAAAATGTGGTTTTCCCCGTCCCCGGTCCACCGAGAACCACCAGTGGGGATCCGCGGTGGGCAATTGCCCGCATCTGCTCGTCGGTAAATGCCAGGGACTTTGTCAACAAGGGTTGACGGACCAGTGGTCCGACTAGTCCGGCCGCCCCATTGGTCACAACCCCATTCAACATGAGTTGGGTGACAATAGCGCCCGCCGGGTCGGCGGTTCGGCTCGTGAGTAGATTGGAGCCATGGAGATCCAACACCCATTCCGCCTGCTCGATATTGAACGCGAATTGAATGAGGAGCAGAGGGCGATTCAGAGCGTAGTTCGCAAATTTGTCGCCGATCGCGTGGCACCGAATATCTCGGAATGGTTTGAAAGCGGAGTTATTCCCGCAAAAGAACTCGCAAAAGAATTGGGAGCCATTGGTCTTCTGGGAATGCACCTGAAGGGATACGGATGCGCCGGTGTCGACGCCACTTCCTACGGGCTGGCCTGTTTGGAACTTGAAGCCGGAGATTCTGGGATTCGTTCGTTGGTCTCCGTCCAAGGGTCTCTGGCGATGTATGCAATATATGCATTCGGCAGTGAGCCTCAGAAAGCAGAGTGGCTCCCAAAAATGGCGCAGGGTGATGCCATCGGATGCTTCGGGCTATCCGAATCGGATTTTGGTTCCAACCCATCTGGCATGATGACGCATGCCAAGAAAGTTGGATCCGACTGGATCATCAATGGAAGCAAAATGTGGATTACCAACGGAACTGTCGCTGACGTTGCTGTTATTTGGACCCAGAGCGAGGATGGGATCCGGGGTTTCTGTGTCCCAACAGATACGCCGGGATTTGAAGCCAATCCCGTCAAACATAAACTCTCACTACGCGCTTCCGTTACAGCAGAATTAGTCTTCACCGACATGAGGGTGCCGGATAGCGCTCGTCTACCCGGAGCGACCAGTCTGCGCGCGCCATTGAACTGCCTCGCCGAAGCCCGGTATGGAATTGTCTTTGGAAGCGTTGGTGCAGCCAGAGATTGCTTTGAAGTCGCCTTAAATTACGCCTCCACCCGCGAGCAATTTGATGGCCCGATCTCGCGCCATCAATTGACTCAAGGCAAATTGGCCACAATGGCCACCAAATTAGATACTTCCATGCTGTTGGCACTCCACCTCGGCAAGATCAAAGACGATGACGAGGTTCGTAGCGAACAAATCAGTATGGGCAAATTCAACAATGCCATGGCAGCCTTAGAGATTGCCCGTGAAGCTCGGTCAATCCTCGGAGCTGCGGGTATTACCACCGAATATTCCATCTTTCGACATATGGCTAATCTGGAATCCGTCCTGACCTATGAAGGCACCCATGAAATTCATGCCTTGGTCATTGGAGAAGCTCTTACTGGTATCGCCGCTTTCCGTTAATCGTCTATCCCCAGCGCCGGAGGTCCAAGTCGGTACTCAGTGGGCGTTTCCGAGAAATTTATGGGGTTGGCAATTGTTTTGCTTACGGATGCATCTCTCGGGTCGGTGATTGTCACTACCGGCGTTAACCCTAATTCTTGCGCCAATTCAACTGCGGCTTTCACATCATTGATCTTGCCCGCGGGTACTCCCACTTTTGTGCATTGCACGACCCAAACTCCGCCCTCCTTGGAAGCGAGAATTGGAGCGATCAATGCATTTAGTTCGGTCCGATTTTTGACGCGGGATACGTTATTTTCAAATCGTACGTCGCTAGCCAAATCAATCCCAAGGACGGTGCAGAATTTAACAAACTGTCCATCGTTGCCGACGGCAATCACAATCTGGCAATCCTTGGCTTTATACACTTCATAGGGTGCGATGCTCGGATGCGCATTTCCCATCGCCGTAGGTGTCACGCCAGCACCAGTGAAAGCAGCGGATTGATTCACCATTGCCGACAACGCCGAACCAAGAAGATTCACCTCGATTTTCTGGCCTTTACCACTCTCCTTGCGATGATAGATAGCAGCGAGAATCCCCAGTGCGGCGTGCATGCCAGCTGTGACATCAACCAATGCCACTCCAACTTTGCTGGGGTGGTCCGAGTCGGGCCCGGTGACACTCATGAGGCCGCTTAATGCTTGTACAAGTAGGTCGTAACCCGGCATCGCTCGTGCGACGTCGCTGGTTCCAAACCCAGAGATAGAGCAATAAATCAATTTTGGGAAAGTCACAGACAACTTCCCGTACCCGAGTCCAAATTTCTCCATGGTGCCAACGGAGAAATTCTCTACCAGAACATCACATGTCGCGATAATTTCGAGAGCTCTCTTTCTCCCTCGTTCTGTAGATAGATCAGCGGTAATACCTCGCTTACTCCGATTGACAGATTGAAAATATGTGGCTCGATGGCTCGAATCAAAGGGTGGCCCCCATGATCGAGTGTCATCGCCAACCTCGGGACGTTCAATCTTGATAACATCTGCACCCATGTCCCCCAGCAACATGGTTGCATATGGACCGGCTAGAACCCGTGAGAAATCAGCGATCCTTACACCGGTAAGCGCGCCCATTTCGCAAATCTAACATGTCTAAATCATGGTTTGCCTGTATAGAAAATTCTCTTTGTTAGACTGACTTCCACGCCCATGAGAAAAGTTGCAGATCAGTTAAGAGCGATTCGCTCGCATCCGAGAATTACCCTCTTTGCGTCATTAGCCATCTTCCTCATTATTTTGGGGGCCGGACTAAGTACTCGGTTCTATCTCCAACTACAGGACCGCCAACCAAAGCTTCCACCTCTAGTCAAACACACCGATATAAACCACAGACCAATGGAGACATTCGCTCAATCCCTCACCATGGCGTTGCCAGCAGATTTAGGCACCTACCCCGTGGCAAGTTGCCCGCGCCTTCCGGCAAATTGGCTGAAGAAAGAGAACCAGAAGCCAGGCGTACATATGACTATGTCGACCTGGCACAATCTCGATATCGCCAATCCCAGGGGAAGCGCTCTCTGGCTGAATAAGACATCCGTAACCTGTGGTGAGCATGTTGACATACATGCTTCTTCTTATTTGATAAACGAATCCTATAAAGGACCACGTACCTTTGAGGCGCTTCGAATCGGTTGGTACGGTGGATCCGGCGCCAGACTCGTGTGGAAATCGAAACCGATCAACTTAAAGAAACAGAAGATCCCAATTATCAAGAACCTTCAACGGATGGTGGAAACAAAATGGAAGAAGACTGCTTCATTCACAGTTGGCAATGATTGGACTCCGGGTTTTTATCTCATCACCTCTATGTCTCCTTCTGGGGTAATCGAATCCATCGCCCCGCTTATCGTGCGCAGTCCCTTGGCAACTTCCAAACTTTTACTGGTTCACTCCACGCTGACGTGGGATGCATACAACCAATTTGGTGGGCGCTCCCTCTACTTGGGACCAGGTGGCAGTGTTGTCTCCCGTCGCGCGGAGAGAAGTCGCATGGTCTCTCTCGATCGCCCCTTCGAAGGAAGCGGTGCCAATCACATTGACCGCGACGGAATCACTCTGGTCCAATTTTTGGAGAAAGAAAATCTCAACGTCGATCAGATCTCAGATATCGACCTTGATCAGTGGCCTTCCTTATCTACTCATTACAGCGGAGTGGTTTTTGGGTCTCATGCAGAATACTTCACTCGTCGAATGTTCAACACGATCGCTGCAGATAGAAATCAAGGGATCAACCTGGCCTTCCTGGGAGCCAATAATGCTTATTGGCAGACCAGACTGGCAGACTCCCCAATCGGCCCCAATCGGCATGTGATCGTGTATCGGACGGCAACTGAAGATCCGGTCACAAACAACGATGAAGTGAGCGTTGAATTTCAAGATCCTCGAGTTAATACTCCACCCAATCTCCTCACCGGCACCTTGACTCATGGCGTCCACGTCTATGGGACAATTTACGCCGCTGAAATTCCCAATTGGCTGAAAATTCCTAAATACACATCCATAAACGGAATTTCAGGTGACACGGAGATTGATGCCACGAGTACAAACGCGGCGCAACCGAGCAATGTTCATGTTCTCTTTACTGGACAACTTCTTTTCCGAGATCCAGGACCTGCGGCAGAAGAAGAAAAATCTAGCTTTCGAAGAATACCTATTGAAGAAACGGTTTGGTTCGCGACCCCTTCCGGAGCTGCCGTCTTTGACGCAGGAATAACGACATGGTCATGCAACTTATTGCCTTCATGTGTCACTCATTCAGTAGATACGAACACCCAGAGCATGCTGGCGTTAATTACCAAGCGAGTATTGACGCTGTGGCAAGAGAAAGCCGTCGGTCGTACCCTGAATTAAAGGATAGATCTAAACCTAGTTGGCCCGCTTGGCACGTGCAGTCATCCGTGCACGTTCGTCGCCATTAAGGACCACTTTCCGGATGCGAACCACGGCAGGTGTGACCTCGACGCATTCGTCTTCACGACAGAACTCCAGCGCGCCTTCCATATTGAGTTTCTTCGCCGGAATGAGACGTTCAGCCTCATCTGTGCCGGATGAACGCATATTGGTCAACTTCTTTTCGCGGACAGCATTTACATCCATGTCTTCTGAACGTCCGTTTTCACCGATGACCATACCTTCATAGACCTCGGCACCTGGTTCAACGAAGATACTTCCGCGATCTTGAATGCTGTACATCGCATAGCTGGTTACGAAACCGCGACGGTCAGAAACCAATGAACCTGTTGGGCGGGTGCGGAGTTCGCCGTGCCAGGCCTCGTAGCCATCGAAAACATGGTGCAAAAGACCAGTGCCGCGAGTCTCGGTCAGAAACTCAGTACGGAAACCAATCAATCCCCGGGAAGGAACACGGTAATCTAGGCGGATCCAACCGGTGCCGTGGTTGACCATCTGTTCCATGCGAGCTTTGCGCAGGGCCATCAATTGAGTAATAACGCCGAGGTAGTCCTCGGGGGCATCAATGGTCAGGTGCTCCATCGGCTCGTGAACCTTGCCATCAACAATCTTGGTAACGACTTGGGGCTTGCCGACGGTGAGTTCGAAACCTTCGCGCTTCATAATTTCAACGAGCACTGCCAGTTGCAGTTCACCGCGCCCCTGCACTTCCCATGTGTCAGGGCGATCGGTGGTCAGAACACGTAATGACACGTTTCCGATGAGCTCGGCATCAAGACGGCTCTTCACCAAACGGGCCGTCAACTTGGTACCGCTCTGACCAGCTAATGGCGAAGTATTGATACCAAC
>DASVIG010000045.1:0-62973 GCA_036382195.1 Candidatus Nanopelagicaceae bacterium | reverse complement strand
TTGTAAATCGTTTCGGCTTCATCCAAGGAGAGCGAGAAGAGTTGGTCTTCGCTGGTCAGCGTCCGCGAATCGGCGCCGCGTTTCAAGTACGGCCCGTAACGGCCATTTTGAACGGTGATCTCTTCGCCGGTCTGTGAGTCGACACCTAAAGTGCGTGGAAGCGAGAGCAGTTTCAACGCATCATCAAAGGTAATGGTGTCCAGAGTCATTGTGGAAAGCAATGATGCAGTTTTTGCTTTCTCGCTCTTCTTGGCACCCTCGGGCAGAACTTCAGAGACGTATGGGCCAAATCGCCCGGACTTAGCAATAACTTCCAAACCGGTCGCTGGATCAATACCGAGATCACGCTCGCCCGATGGTTGGGCGAGAATCTCAATTGCCTTAGCAAGTGTTAATTCGTCGGGGGCCATCGTCTCTGGAATATTGGCAAGTTTGCGATCATCGCCTTCGCCCTGTTGCAGATAGGCACCGTAGCGACCCACACGGATCTGGATGTCATCGCCCAACCGCATCGTGTTGACTTCGCGCGCATCGATTGCGCCAAGGTCGGCAGATAATTCGTTGAGGCCAGGTTCTCCATTGACGCCATAATAAAAGTCGCGTAACCAATCCACGCGTTGGGCCTGGCCGCTGGCAATCTTGTCGAGATCCTCTTCCATGCTCGCCGTAAATTCGTAATCGACCAACTTGGCAAAATGCTGCTCGAGCAATCCGGTCACCGAGAATGCGAGGAATGCGGGCACCAGCGCGCGACCGCGTTTGTATACGTATCCCCGATCTTGAATGGTCTGAATAATCGAGGCGAAAGTCGAGGGGCGACCGATGCCAAGCTCTTCCAATTTCTTCACGAGGGTCGGTTCGGTGTAGCGGGCAGGAGGCTTAGTGTCGTGGCCTTCGCAGTTGAATTCAGCTACTTTTACCGCTTGGCCGACGCTCATTGCCGGCAGACGGCGGTCCTCGGATTCTTCATCGCTCTTCTCATCAGTTATCTCGTCATAAGCAGCTAAGAATCCCGGGAAGGTGAGCACCGAACCGTTGGCGCGGAAAAGAACTGCTTTGTTGTCGTTTGTGGTTGCATCAAAATCCACGCGCATCTGCATCTTCTTGGCATCGGCCATCTGCGAGGCAACGGTGCGCTTCCAGATCAAGTCATAGAGTGAGAATTCATCGCGCGAAAGTTCTGGAGCCAACTCCCCCGGTGTGCGGAAAACTTCGCCAGCCGGACGGATGGCTTCATGCGCTTCTTGGGCATTCTTGGTCTTCCCCGCGTACACGCGTGGAGTCGGTGAAACATGATCGGCACCGTATAAAGATTTAGCGGCATTGCGGGCAGCGGTTACAGCTTGCGCCGAAAGATTGACCGAATCGGTACGCATATACGTGATGTACCCATTCTCATACAGGCGTTGGGCAATGCGCATCGTGATCTGCGCGCCCCATCCCAGACGTCCGCCGGCATCTTGCTGCAGGGTAGATGTGGTGAAAGGCGGCTTTGGTCTTTCGGTACGGGGGGACTCTTCGATCGACTTCACCGTCAATGGCGAGGACTTTAATGAGGCAACCAGGTCCTTTGCGGATCTCTCATTGAGCAGGAGAATGTTAGATAACGATTTCTCTTTGACTGCGCCGTCTGCACCGAAATCACTAGTGGCAGCAACTTTCTTACCCTCGACGTTGATGAGTCGGGCGGTGAATCCCAGTTCGCATTTTGCCGAGACATCCCACCACGAGGATGAAATGAAGGCCATCCGTTCGCGTTCTTTTTCAACGATGAGACGGGTGGCGACAGACTGCACGCGTCCGGCCGAAATACGCGGCATGACTTTCTTCCAGAGCACAGGAGATAAGCGGTAACCAAAGAGGCGATCGAGAACGCGACGAGTTTCTTGGGCGTCGATGAGGTGGTAATCCAGATCGCGAGTGTCGTTGACCGCTTTCTGGATTGCCTCTTTGGTGATCTCGTTGAAGACCATCCGTTTGATCGGGATCTTCGGCTTGAGAACTTCAACCAGATGCCAGGCGATTGCTTCGCCCTCGCGGTCCTCGTCCGTTGCCAGGATGAGTTCGTCCGCGCCCTTCATCAACTTCTTTAATTCAGCGACTTTGGCTCTCTTATCGGGGTTAATGACATACAGAGGTGCGAAATCTTCCTCAATATTGACGCCTTCTTTGGCCCAGGCGACGCCCTTGTACTCCTTGGGAATATCGGCAGCGCGCTGGGGCAGATCGCGGATATGACCGACGCTAGCCTCGACGATGAAGCCATCGCCAAGGTAGTCGCCAATTTTGCGAGCCTTCGCCGGTGATTCAACGATCACCAGTTTTTTTAAGCCAGCCTTAACCGCTTTAACCAAGGGGGAAAGTCCTCACTACCGCTATCGAGTCTTAATACTCAATGTAGGTGGATTTACGACGGTTATGAATTAAGGCGCCGACGATGACGGCAAAGGCAGCAAGTCCGATGCCGATACTTGAAGTGGAGTGGCCGCCCAGAGCCATGCCGACAATTGCCGGCGTGATCAACAGACCCACCAAGTTCATAACTTTGATCAATGGGTTGATTGCCGGACCGGCAGTGTCCTTGAATGGATCACCGACAGTGTCACCGATGATCGTTGCAGCATGTGCATCAGATCCCTTTCCGCCGTAACTACCATCTTCAATCATCTTCTTCGCGTTATCCCATGCACCACCAGAGTTAGCCAGGAAGACGGCCATCAATGTTCCAGTTCCGATAGCGCCAGCAAGGTAAGCACCGAGTGCACCGACACCCAGACCGAAACCGACTGCGATTGGCGCCATCACTGCAAGGAGTCCTGGGGTTGCAAGTTCGCGTAGGGAGTCGCGGGTACAGATATCTACCACGCGGCCGTACTCTGGCTTTTCGGTGCCTTCCATGATTCCAGGGTGCATCTTGAATTGGTTACGTACTTCAACAACAACTGCTCCTGCTGCGCGCGAGACCGCGTTGATTGCCAGACCGGAGAAGAGGAATACAACGGCGGCGCCGATGATCAGACCTACCAGGTTGCGAGGATTAGCGACATCGAGAATTCCTTGGAACTGCGAAGCCAAATTGGCTGCATTCTGACCGGCATCTTCCACCGCCTTCTTGATTGCATCGGTGAACGCTCCAAAGAGCGCAGTCGCTGCAAGCACGGCAGTTGCGATCGCAATGCCCTTGGTAATTGCTTTGGTGGTGTTACCGACGGCATCGAGTGAGGT
Organism: Candidatus Nanopelagicaceae bacterium; assembly: GCA_036382195.1. Taxonomy (GTDB): domain Bacteria; phylum Actinomycetota; class Actinomycetes; order Nanopelagicales; family Nanopelagicaceae; genus QYPT01. Next base: position 59,748 of record DASVIG010000045.1, on the reverse strand, counting down.
GAGAATCTGTGCGCCTTCACCCTTGACGTCCCCTGACATTTCAGCGATGCCTTGAGCGTTATCGGAGATGGGCCCGAAAGTATCCATAGCGACGATGACCCCGACGGTGGTCAATAAACCAGTACCTGCCAAGGAAATTGCGAGGAGCGAGAGCACGATGTTGCCGCCACCGAGGAGGAAGGCGCCGAAGACTGCCGATGCGATCAAAATCGCTGAATAGACAGCAGATTCAAAACCGATCGAGATACCCGTCAAGAGCACGGTCGCTGCACCGGTCTGTGAGGAAGCGGCAACGTCATTGACTGGACGCTTGCCGACTGCGGTAAAGAAGCCAGTGAGAACTTGAATCGCTGCAGCCAGAACGATGCCGATCAGCACTGCGCCGAAAGCAAGGATCCGTGGATTGAGATTGCCAGCGGCCGCAACTGCATTGGCGGAGAGACCAGTAAGTGTGCTGAAGTCACTGGGTAGATAAACAAAAGTAGCCAGACCGGTAAGGACTGCGCTGACGACAGCAGATATGAAGAACGAGCGGTTGATCGAACTCATCGCACTCTTATCTGTACTGCGCATCCTGGTAAGGAAGATTCCGATAACTGCTGTAACGGTACCGATAGCAGGAACGATCAATGGATAGATAAGACCCGAATCACCAAATCCTGCCTTGCCGAGGATCAACGCTGCGACAAGGGTGACGGCGTATGACTCGAAAAGGTCGGCGGCCATACCAGCACAGTCACCCACGTTGTCACCGACATTGTCGGCAATGGTGGCGGCGTTGCGTGGATCATCTTCGGGAATATTCTTCTCGACTTTTCCGACCAGGTCGGCTCCGACATCTGCCGCCTTGGTGAAGATACCGCCGCCAACGCGCATGAACATGGCGAGCATTGCTGCTCCAAAACCGAAACCTTCCAGGACCGCTGGTGCGTTCTCGCGATAAATGATGACGACGACTGAGGCGCCCACAAGTCCCAGGCCGACCGTCGTCATACCGACTACGCCACCGGTGCGGAATGCAATTCGTACCGCTTTTTCTGCAGAATTCTGTCGAGCTGCTTCTGCGACGCGGACGTTGGCGCGCACCGCCAGCCACATACCGTTGTATCCAACGAGTGCACTAAAGCAGGCACCAATAAGGAAGAAGATGGAACGGCCGATACGGATATCCGCTGCTCCTGGAAGTGCGAAAAGGAGAAGGAAGACGATGGCTACGAAATACGAGAGGGTTCGAAATTGGCGGGCCAAGTAAGCGGCGGCGCCTTCCTGCACCGCAGCGGCGATTTCGCGCATCTTCTCAGTGCCTTCATCGGCGGCGAGGACTTGTGCGCGTAGGGCCCAGGCGATCGCAAGGGCGGCGAGTGAGATGGCAAGAACGATATAAACGTAGGTCAGGTTGGTTCCTGTGACTTGCACGAGAGAGCTAACAGCTCGCATTTCTCCTCCATTGGAGATCAGGGCCATAAAGGCAGGGCAAAGATGACCGAGAGTGTACGCATACAGGCGCCCCTAACCCCAAATCGTCCCTGGCTGTACCTATCTATTACGGGGTACTAAGGTCGGATATCTATGAATCCGCTCGACGCTAAATCCATCATTACCGGCCTAGGACTACTAGGCGTCCTGGGTGTCCTCTTTACCGAGACTGGGTTGCTGGTCGGGCTGGTCTTTCCAGGTGACTCTCTCCTTTTTGTTGCCGGAGTCGCTGCTTCCGGTAGCGCATCAACACTCTGGGGCGCGCACATATCGGTGGTCGGTCTCTTTATCGGCGCACCCATTGCCACAATTTTAGGTTCGCAGTTGGGTCATTACATCGGACACCGTTTCGGCCGACCTCTCTTCAACCGCCCCGACGGTCGCTTCTTCACACAGGCACGGGTGCAATCCACCGAGAAGTGGCTGAAAAAATACGGCCCCGGGCGCGCAATCGTCCTGGCTCGCTACGTTCCCTTTGTCCGGACGCTGATCAACCCGCTCTGTGGAATCGCACGGGTTCCTGCCGGAAAGTTCTTTCTCTGGAATGTCGTCGGTGGAATTCTCTGGAGCGACGGCGTGGTCCTACTGGGTTACCTCCTTGGAGAAAGACTCAAAGGCTCCATCGATAAATACATTCTCCCGGTGATTGCGGTGATCGTTCTCTTGAGTCTGATGCCGCTGGCTCTAGAAATAATGCGCGAGGTTAGGACCAAGCGTCACTTGAGTTAGTCAATCCCTAAACGGTGGTTGTTCTACCAACTCGCCATCCAGGGGTAAATCCTCCGGCAAACTTTCATTGAGCCTGGCCATCTCCGCAATTGAGAGCGCAACTGAAACGCCCGTGAGATTGTCCTGGACCGATTGAATCCGGGTAGCACCCGGGATCGGGATCATCATCAGCGAACGATGCAACAACCAGGCGATCGCAGTTGCATAGGCAGAGATTCCTTTTCCTGCGCCGACTTCGTCAAAGGCACCAAACTCTCCACCGACCAGAGCCTTGGCGTGACCGATGCTGCCCAGAGGCGACCACGGAAGAAAAGCGATTCCATATTTTTGGCAGAGATCAAATACATCGCTATCGCGACGGTAACGCGGGCTGAATTGATTTTGAATGGAGACGATTCCACCTTGCGCAGGCGTGCCGGCGATCTGGATAGCACGCTGCAACTGCTCGGCGCTGTAATTGCTCACGCCGATTCTCTCGACCAGGCCGCGCTCTTGAAGGACCAATACATTTTCAAATTGCGTCTCGAAGGCAATTGTTGGATCCAATCGATGGTGCTGCCAGAGTTGGATTTTGCTTACGCCCAGACGCGCAGCAGAGGACTCGGCTGCCTTAAGCAAATAATCCAGAGAGGATGAGCGGCCCCAACTCTCGTTTGGGCCGCGGGTGATGCCGCCTTTGGTCGCGATCACAACTTTGGATTTTGCTTCGGGAGAGCCCGACCATGATGCGAAAGCGTCGGCAACTAATTCTTCATTATGTCCAAATGTGTCCCAACTAGGTGCGTAAATATCCGCCGTATCCAAGAGAGTGATACCTGCATCCAAAGCAGCATGCACAACCGCAATGGCACCTGGGCGATCGTCCAGGATTGCCGCCCGTGTGTGCGTCATGCCAGAGAGCTGCATGCAACCCAACCCCATTGCCGAAACTCGCCATGGGCCGAGTGCGCGCTGTGGAATTGCCATCTTTATAATCCTAGTTCTGCCAACGAGTAAGCGGTGCGATATTCCAAACCGGCATTTTCGATTGCTGCCTTTGCTCCGCGTTCCACAATCACTGCCACGCCGACGACAATTGCACCAGCTTCGCGCAAAGCTTCAACCGCAGTCAGGACAGAGCCACCCGTCGTGGAAGTATCTTCAACCGCTAGAACACGGCGGCCCTTGACATCGGGTCCCTCAATCCTGCGCTGCAATCCATGTTGCTTCTCTGCTTTGCGCACAACGAAGGCATCAATTTTTTTCCCGTATTTTGCGGCAGCATGCATCATCGCGTAAGCCACAGGATCGGCACCAAGAGTGAGACCACCAACTGCTTGGTAATCCCAGTCTTTGGTTAATTCGCGCATCACGTCACCAACAAGTGGCGCAGCTTCTGCATCCAAAGTTATGCGCCGCAGATCAACGTAGTAGTCCGCTTCCTTGCCCGATGAGAGAATGACTTTGCCATGGACAACGGCTTTCTTGATGATCTGCTCTTTCAATTGCTCCCGTGCATTCATGGTTTGAGCATACCTTTGGAGACTATTTCCGCGCTTACTGATCCTGCTTGTAAATAAGCATCGGCGCCGACTTGCGATGTGCCAGTGATTTCGGATGTTTGATCTCTAACAGGGCATCGACCTCTATCCGCAATTTCGCGACTTCCAAGGCAATGTTCGCAACCGCAGATTCCAGTTCGATAATCCGCTTGATGCCAGCATGGTTGATGCCTTCACCGACTAAACGCTGGATATTGCGTAAGGTTGCAATATCTCTTAAGGAGTACCGTCGCCCCCGACCACTTGCCCGACCAGGTGAAACCAAACCCAGGCGGTCGTACTGCCGCAGAGTCTGTGGATGCAATCCGGAGAGTTCGGCAGCGACCGAAATTACATAGACAGCCGCTTCCTCGTTATGTTCGGCATTGCCCTGGGCATTTACATCGCTCATGAGTGAGCTCTCGATTTAAGATCAACTCGGACATCTTCGGCAGATGTCGCTTCAGCAAAATCTTCCAGAGCCTTCTGGGCTTTGGCGTTGACATGGCGCGGAACTTGAATTTCCACGGTAACCAGTAGGTCACCGACCACATTCCCCTTATGGATCCCCCGGCCCTTGATCCGCAGAACGCGCCTATTCGGGGTACCAGGAGGAAGACGGAGAAGAACTTCTTCATCCGAGAAGGTGGGTACTAAAACATCAGCGCCCAGGGTTGCCTCTGCAAAGGTGACCGGCAGGACCATGGTGATGTTCTCGCCTGTTCGGGCGAAGATCGGATGGGGCTTCACGTGAAGATGGATAAAGAGATCCCCCGGGCCGGCCTCTCCTGGTCCCCCCTTGCCTTTGAGCCGAATCTTGGTCCCATCCTGCACACCGGCAGGGACTCGCGCCGTGATGTTCTGCGGCGAACCGCCGTCAATGGCTAGACGCAGATCCAAGGTCGTGCCAAGCACGGATTCTCGGAAAGTAATCGTGGATTCCGTCTCGAGATCCTGACCCTTACGCGGACCGCGACGGCCACCAAAGAGGTTAGCGAAAATGTCCTGGGTTCCGCCCCCATAATCGTCGAAGATATCCCCGCCCCGGCTAGGACCACGGCTGCCTCCGCCTTGTGGCGAACGGAATCCGCCACCGGCAAAAAGAGAACGCGCCTCGTCATATTCTTTCCGCGTTTTATCATCGGACAAAATATCGTAGGCCTCAGATACCGCCTTAAATTGCTCCTCTAATTTCTTATCGCCTTTGTTTTTATCCGGATGCAATTCGCGAGCAAGTGTGCGGTACTTCTTCTTTATCTCACTTGCACTCGCGGTTTTATCCACGCCAAGGATCTTGTAGAAGTCCTTCTCATATAGATCCTTGGCTGCCATCGTCTACTCCGGATCGGTTACAGCGACTTGAGCAGGGCGCAGGATGTGATTTTTATATTTGTAACCAGGTTGCAAAATTGCTGTGGCAGTCGATTCGGAAACTTCTGCAGAGGTTGAATGCAGCAGCGCTTCATGTACCTGCGGGTTGAAAAGATCGCCCGCTTCACCGTATTTGTGAAGACCGAATTTGCTTGTCACCTTGGTCAACTTATCGGCGATCGCTTTGAATCCCCCCTGCAACTCACCATGTTCTTGCGCACGATCAACATCGTCCAGAATAGGTACGAGGGCTGCAAGAACCGAGCCGACTGCTAACTCATCGGTCAACGCGCGGTCGCGATCTACACGTTTTCGATAATTCGAGTACTCAGCCTGGATTCGTTGAAGATCTGAGGTGAGGGCGGCGAGATGATTCTCGACCGCCTCACTCTGCACATCTTCCGCGTCCGGCACTGAGTCGATGGACTCTTCCATTTACTCTTCTACAATCTCTGCGTCTTGAACGCCCTCTTCATTGGAACTCTCTCCCGCTGGTTGCGATGCAGCGGCATTAGCGGCATAAAGAGCCGAACCCAATGCTTGGCTAAGAGTGGAGACTTTCTCTGTCAGAGTCTTGATCATCTCGAAGTTGGCACCACCGAGTGCAGTCTTGAGTTCAGCCAGTGCTGCCTCAGTCTCTGCTTTCTTCGTTGCCGTCTCACCCTCATTGAGCTTCTCACCATTTTCAGCTAGGAACTTCTCTGTCTGATACATCAGGGAATCTCCGGTGTTGCGGATCTCGGCCTCTTCTTTCCGTTTGCGATCATCTTCAGCGTGAGCTTCGGCGTCCTTCATCATTCGATCGATCTCATCCTTGGAAAGTGAAGAACCACCAGTGACGGTCATGCTCTGCTCTTTACCGGTGCCGAGATCTTTCGCCGATACGTGCACAATGCCGTTGGCGTCAATATCGAAGGAGACTTCGATCTGCGGAATTCCGCGTGGTGCTGGTGGCAATCCAGTGAGCTCGAACATACCGAGTTTCTTGTTATAGGCCGCCATCTCGCGCTCGCCTTGGTAGGCCTGAATCTGCACCGCTGGTTGATTGTCATCAGCGGTGGTGAAAATTTCGCTCCGCTTGGTCGGGATGGTGGTGTTGCGCTCGATCAACCTGGTCATGACGCCGCCCTTGGTTTCGATCCCAAGTGATAGCGGCGTGACATCCAGCAGAAGAATGTCTTTGACTTCTCCCTTCAAGACACCAGCTTGCAGACAAGCACCAACTGCGACAACCTCATCCGGGTTAACACCCTTATTGGGTTCGCGTCCGCCAGTTAACTCGCGGACGAGTTCGAGGACCGCAGGCATACGCGTTGATCCACCGACAAGCACGACGTTATGAATATCCGCAACCGGAATTCCTGCATCCTTCAAGACGGATTGGAATGGCTTCTTGCAACGCTCGAGCAGAGCAGAGGTGAGTGACTCAAACTGCGCGCGCGTGATTGTTTCATCCAAGAAAAGTGGGTTCTTCTCTGCGTCCACCGTGATGTAAGGCAAGTGAATCGATGTCTGCGCTGAAGCAGAGAGTTCGATTTTCGCCTTTTCAGCGGCCTCGCGGATACGCTGCATCGCCATCTTGTCTTTGGTTAAATCAATTCCGTTTTTAGAACCGAAAGTCTTAACAACGTAATCAACCAGAACTTGATCCCAGTCATCGCCACCTAAGTGGTTGTCACCGTTGGTTGCCTTTACTTCCACAACACCGTCGCCGATTTCCAGAACGGAGACGTCGAATGTTCCACCACCCAGGTCGAAGACCAGGATCGTATGTTCCTTATCGCCCTTGTCCAGGCCATAAGCGAGCGCTGCGGCAGTTGGCTCGTTGATGATGCGCAGGACATTGAGACCGGCGATTTCGCCAGCTTCCTTGGTCGCCTGGCGCTGGGCGTCATTGAAATATGCCGGAACGGTTACGACCGCATCGGTGACGGTCTCGCCAAGGTAAGCCTCTGCATCGCGCTTGAGTTTCTGAAGAATCCGGGCGCTAATTTCCTGTGAATTGTATTTTTTCCCATCGATATCGATGGTCCAATCGGTACCCATATGACGCTTAACCGACCGGATCGTGCGCTCTACGTTGGTGACGGACTGCCGTTTAGCCACTTCGCCGACTAGGACTTCGCCGTTCTTGGCAAAAGCCACGATCGAAGGAGTGGTGCGGGAACCTTCTGCGTTGGCGATAACCGTGGGCTCACCACCTTCAAGTACTGATACGCAACTATTGGTGGTTCCCAGGTCGATTCCAACTGCTCTTGACATTGTCATGCTCCATCTCTGGTCCGGTACTGGACCACTGGTCATATTTTCAACCTTGCGTCGCATCTTGTCAAAAGATTGAGTCGGGTTGACTCAAGGTTCCCACTCAGGTAACGGGGGGCAGACCCGATTTATTCCTAGGACGGGCATCGATTGAACGTCCCGCAAGGGCGCCCTCCTACTTAGACTTCAACCCTCGTACCTTTTAACTAGGGAGGCCCGTGAAGAACATCCAACGTCAGTTTCCGCGGCTGCGAGAACTCAAGTCCCTCCTGAAATTTAAGGCTCCCTCATTCAATCGGAAACGGGCCCGGCTGGCGAAAGCCCTGACCATCTGGGACCTGCGCGAGATCGCGAAGCGGCGGACACCGAAAGGTCCCTTTGACTACACCGACGGGTCGGCGGAGAGTGAAACCAGTTTGGAGAGAGCCCGACAGGCATATCGCGATATCGAATTTATCCCCAGCATTCTCCGCAATGTGTCCGACGTTGATTTAACTCAGCGCACCCTCGGTGAAACTTTCGCGATGCCAATGGGTATTGCACCCACAGGATTTGCCCGGATGATGCAGAGCGAAGGCGAGATTGCCGGCGCTCGCGCTGCACAGAAATATGGAATCCCGTTTTCATTATCAACCCTTGGCACGACCTCCATCGAAGACGTGGTGGCTGCGGCTCCTAATGGAGTGAACTGGTTTCAGCTCTATATGTGGAAAGACCGCGAAGGCAGTATGGCGCTGGTCGAGCGCGCTCAAAAAGCCGGGGTAAAGAATTTGCTTCTCACCGTCGATGTTCCAGCTTCCGGTGCCCGTCTGCGAGATTCGCGGAACGGACTCACGGTCCCGCCGCAACTGACCGCTAGAACATTGATCAATGCCCTTCCCCGCCCCGGCTGGTGGATCAATTTCCTGACAACCCCTCCAATTTCATTTGTATCACTGTCAAACTGGCCTGGCACAGTGGCTGAACTTTTAGATTACATGTTCGACCCCACGATGACTTTTGAGGATCTCAAATGGATTCGGGAACAGTGGCATGGAACCCTTACCGTCAAGGGAATTCAAAATCTGGAAGATGGAAAAAAGGCGGCCGAACTTGGAGCAGATGCCATCATCCTCTCCAATCATGGTGGTCGGCAGATAGATCGCGCGGCAGTACCTCTCCACCTCCTTGCGGAAATTAAAAGTGAATTTAGGAAAGAGTACGAAATCCATATCGACACCGGGATCATGCACGGAGCAGATGTCCTTGCGGCGATTGCACTAGGTGCGCAATTTACCTATGTGGGGCGGGCTTATTTGTATGGTCTGATGGCGGGAGGACAGGATGGGGTCGAACGCGCTCTGGAGATTTTGCGCGGTCAGATGATTCGGAATATGAAACTTCTGGGTGTTCGATCATTGGATGAACTCTCGCCTAAACATGTCCGGCTACTGAATCGTCGTTAAGCCGGCATTTTCCCCCAGGCCGGAAGACCCAATCGCAGCGCCTCTTTTTTTACGTCGTTGTCGTAGGCCGTGGCACCCTCTTTGGAACTCTTGATGCCAGAGCCAACACTGACGGCAATCTGCGAAAGATTGGGACCCTTGATCGGAGATAAGAATTCAAGCGCTGGTGCGGTTTTCCCTTTGGTATTCATATAGGGAAGCATGTCGGAGACTATCGGTGAGATTGGACCAATGAGTTTTGCGCCCTTGATCAAGTAAGGGCCGGTGGGTACCACCGCAGAGTTCATCGCCGCGATACCGGAGGATGACATCGCGAATGCCACAAACTTCTTGGCTGCAGCAAGATGCTTGGTCGTTTTCGGAATGAACAATCCCGTCGGCATCCAGAGAGTCAACCCATTGCTCTTCGCCGATGTTCCAGGTTGGGCAAAGAAACCGACATTTTTTACTAACTTCGGATAGCTCTTAGCCAGATTCGTCGACACGAAGGTCAGCATTGGGTACTGGGCACCTTTGCCGGTTGCGAGATACCCAAGGCCTTTATCCAAGTTCGCGGTTGCATAATCGCCGTTGAGATACGCAGCCTTATGAATATCTTCCAGATGCTGGAAACCCGCGAAAGCATAGGGCGTCGTTGCTACTTTTGCCCGGTTGGACGTGAACTCGGAAGCAAAATTCGGGTCAATGGCTTGTACGTTGAATTGATCGGCCAGAACCAACATTTGCGCAGTCCAGGCGTCTTTGTAGGTCTGGATTACCGGGATGATTCCGGCTTTCTTGATCTTGGCACTGTTGGACATAAATTGCGCCCACGTCAACGGAATCTTCAAGCCAAGTTTGGCGTAGACAACTTTGTTGTACAGAATGCCGCCGCCCATCGCGCTTCCCAGGGGGGCGCCGTAGATTTTCTGACCAATCGATACAACCGGGTAGAAGGAGGCAACCACCGTTGATTGCCATGGTTCTGCTGCCAGATTCACCAAATTCCTGGTTGGATCCAGAGACTGAAAGAGCGACCCGCTGTAGTAGACGAAGACATCGTCCATATTTCCGGTAGCCAATCTGGCCTTCACCCAATTGACCGCTTCGGTTCCACTGGGGCCGACTTTTACAACCACGTGAATGTTGGAGTTCTTGCTCATAAACGCTCTGGCAATGGCGTCAATTATCGGTCGGTCATTGTTTCCGCTATCGGTAAAGACAGTAATGGTTTCAGTGGCAGCACGGGCAGCAGTGCCCGAAACAGCAGTAGCCAGAATGGTGACAAGTACCATCGAAATCATTCTGGATATTCGATTCCGATAAAAGTTCATCGTTGTGCAACTTAGCACCATAATTCACGCTTCGCCCCTGCTCTTTATATCCTCAGACCACTACCCTCTTCCCATGTCCTATTGGCTCAATCTCTCGCTCATCGCTTTCTCCTACGGCATCACCATCGTGGGGCTAGCACTCCTGATCCTCAACGTCCGCCGACTCCTTGCGATTTATAAGGCGGGTCAGGCGGATCCGACTCGAAGGGATAATCGCGGCGCACGTTGGACGCATATGTTGAGCGAGATCCTCGGCCATACCAAGATGCTCAAGTTCACAGCCCAGGGAGTCGCACACTGGTTTGTGATGATTGGTTTTGTCGCGCTCTTTGGAACGTTATTGACCGCGTATGGACAGATTACGAATCCTTATTTCAATCTCCCCATCATCGGACATTTCTATCTCTATGAATATCTCTCCGAACTGATCGCCTGGGCAACGGGGATCGGGATCCTTACTCTTATTGGCATCCGCCAATACACGCGGATCGTTAAGAAAGATCGCAAGTCCCGATTCTACGGATCGGGAATGTGGAAGGGGTACTACGTTGAGGCAACAATTCTCGTCATCGTCCTCTGCGTACTGACATTGCGTGGACTAGAAGGGGCGTTGTCCGATAGCACTTCTTGGAATCGTCACTTCATCACCACTTGGTTTATTGCCCTCTACTTCAAGCATTACTCATTGCAGTCAATCTTGCAGGGAATCCAAATTGTGGCTGCGGTCAAAATCGCGGTTTCAATGCTCTGGTTCATTGTCATCTCCCTTAACTTAACCATGGGTGTGGCCTGGCACCGCTTCCTTGCATTCTTCAATGTGTACTACAAACGCCATAGCGACGGTACAAGTTCATTGGGTGAGTTGCCGGAAATGATCTCGCACGGCAAACCCATTGATTTTGAGGACCCGGCCGAAGACGACGTCTTCGGGTTAGGAACGAGAGCGGATATTTCGTGGAAGGGACTGCTGGACATGACCAGCTGCACTGAGTGCGGCCGGTGTCAGTCGCAATGCCCTGCTTGGCATACGGACAAACCACTATCGCCCAAACTGTTGATCATGGCGATGCGCGATCATGCGATGGCGAAAGTTGTTGAAAGCGAGTCCCTGGTTGGCGAGGCTGCTCCCATTTCCTTGGACGTTTTGTGGTCGTGCACGATGTGCGGAGCTTGCGTGAATGAATGCCCCGTCGATATCGAACATATCGATCACATCGTCAACATGCGTCGTTTCCAAGTTCTGGTTGAATCCGAGTTTCCATCCGAACTCGGTGGGACCTTCCGTAATCTGGAGAGCGCCGGCAATCCATGGGGATCCAGCCGCGCGGGTCGAGATGGCTGGATTGCCGAATGCGATTTTCCCATCCGAATTGTCGAAGGGCAACTGCCAGATGATGTGGAATATCTTTTCTGGGTAGGTTGCGCCGGCGCGTATGAGGAGCGAGCCAAGAAAACTACAAAGGCTGTCGCAGAATTGTTATATATGTCAGGTGTTTCATTTGCAGTGTTGGGAAAGAAGGAAACCTGCACCGGTGATCCAGCCCGACGTGCCGGCAACGAGTTCCTCTACCAAATTCTCTCCCGTGAGAATATTGAGACCTTCGAGCAAGTTTTTGCCGGGCGGACAGAGAAAGGTAAGAAGAAAGTCGTTGTCACATGCCCGCATTGCTTCACGACAATTGGGCGCGACTACAAGCAGAGCGGTTTCGAATTAGAGATGGTGCACCACACCCAACTTCTCAACCAGTTGGTCCGCGAAGGCAAATTGGTTCCGATAAATAAGAGCCAGAAGAAGTTGACCTATCACGACCCTTGTTACCTCGGCCGTCATAACAAGATTTACGAACCACCTCGCGAACTGCTCGAGGCCACCGGGGTTGAAATCACTGAGATGCCACGTAACCAGGAGCGCTCCTTCTGCTGCGGTGCCGGCGGCGGTCGGATGTGGATGGAGGAGAAGATCGGCTCCCACATCAACCTCAACCGGGTGGATGAGGCAATTGCAACCGGGGCCGAGGAGGTCGCCGTGGCCTGCCCGTTCTGTCGGGTCATGGTGAGCGATGGGGTGGCTGCCCGCGAGAGCACGGTCGAAGTCCTGGATGTCGCCCAAGCGCTCCTTCGGAGCGTCAGACCCCACTAATCCGTAGAGGGCTTAAAGGTTATTCTCAGACAATTCCCAAGGTGAGGGTGCATCCTCCCTCTTGAGGTGATAAATATGACGACTCTTAGAGAGCGCGCAGAACTAAGTGAGGCAAAGGAAATTACGACCCATCGGATCTTGGTGGTTGACGATGAATCGAGCATTAGCGATCTCGTCGCTACCAGCCTGCGTTTCGTAGGTTTTGATGTCCGTACCGCTGCCAACGGCGCCCAGGCGTTACAGGTTGCTGAGGAGTTCCATCCTCACGCAATGGTCCTGGATGTCATGTTGCCAGACCTGGATGGTTTCGAGGTCTGCCGCCAACTCCGCTCCGACGGCCACAACGTCGGCGTCCTCTTCCTGACTGCCAAAGATGGCATGGAAGACAAGGTCGCCGGGCTGACTATCGGTGGCGATGACTACATGACCAAGCCCTTTAGTTTGGAAGAGTTGGTTGCGAGAATTCGCGCCCTCCTTCGCCGTACCGGAGCAATTGAAGTCATGCCAGATGACGAGAAGATCCGCTTTGCAGATCTTGAGTTGGATGAGGCGACTCATGAAGTCCGTCGGGCCGGCATTCTCATTGATCTCTCTCCCACAGAGTTCTTACTTCTGCGATACCTGTTGATCAACGCCGATCGCGTTGTTTCAAAGGCGCAGATATTGGACCATGTGTGGCAGTACGACTTCCGTGGCGATGCTGGAATTGTCGAGACATATATTTCCTATCTTCGCAAGAAGATCGACACATTCGATCCTCCGCTGATTCATACTGTTCGAGGTGTTGGCTACCGCTTACGGATGCCACCTAAAAAGTAGTGCGCTGCACTACCATCGCTCATTATGGAATCACCACTTCGCAGAGTTGCCAACCCTTTAAGTCTTTGGAGTCTGCGTAATCGGCTTGTCGTCGGAGTAGTGGTTCTATCAGCATTAGGTTTTATTGCATCGGACGTAGCTGCGCGGAGTTCTCTCCGTTCTTTTCTTATCAACCAAGTTGATACGCAATTAACTTCGGTGGCTGGCGGTTCGGTGCTCCGACTCGACCGCGCAGGAATCGCACCCGATGACAACAGCGTGCCGCCCGCCAGCACCAGTGATAACAACGATGGAAAGACAGCAGTTTCTCCAGTGCCGGTCCGAAATCAAAATGCGTTACGACCGTTACGGTCGGTACCAACATCGATGTCGGTCACGCTGCTTGACCCGCGTGGAAACATTCTGGGTGTAATCGGTGGCGATCTCAATACCCAAGAAATTGGAAAGTACGTCAAGGGTCTCACTCCAAAAATGGTATTGAGCCATAAGAATCTCCCTTTCACTTTGGATGCGCCTGGGGCTGATTTTCGAGTCTTAGCGCGTGTTCTGCCGTCGGCTCTCGGAAGCGTCATAGTGGCGCAATCCCTGGATAATGTTGATCAGACTGTGCACCGACTTCTATTTTTGTTTATTTTTATCGGCCTCATTGCGCTTCTCTTAATCGCATTGGCCTCGCTCAAGGTCGTCAACATCGGCTTGAAGCCGTTGGAAGCCGTTGAACTGACCGCCGAATCTATTGCGGCGGGCAACCTTTCAGCGCGTCTGCCACATGCAAAACCCGACACAGAAGTCGGCCGGCTTGTGGGATCCCTCAACCAGATGTTGGCACGTATCGAGGAGTCTTTTGCGGCGCGCACAGCGAGTGAGAACCGTCTGCGACGATTTGTGGCCGATGCCAGCCACGAACTTCGCACACCTCTCACCGCCATCCGCGGATTCGCCGAATTGCACCGTCAAGGCGCCGTCAAGGGCGAAAAGGACACTAAGGCATTGATTCAACGGATTGAAAAGGAATCAATACGGATGGGTTCACTCGTGGAAGATCTCTTGCTCCTTGCGCGCCTTGATCAATCACGAGAGATGGCAAGAGTTCCGGTCAATTTGAAGACCACAGTTACAGATGCAGTCGAGTCGGCACGCGCTGCCGGTCCGACGCATCCGATTACCGTGGCACTTCCAGAAGACGATCTTTATGTTCTCGGTGATAGCAATCGCATTCATCAGGTTGTAGCGAATTTGCTCGCAAATGCTCGCACACATACTCCGGCAGGTACTCCGATATCAGTGACGGTCGCGCAATCTGATGACGGAACGACTGTTGAGGTTGCCGATAAGGGACCGGGCTTAAGTGAAGCAAATCAAGAGCGGATCTTTGAACGGTTCTTCCGCGCGGATCCTTCACGTGCACGTATGAGCGACGAAGGTAGCGGCCTTGGGCTCTCGATTGTCGATGCGGTTATGCGCGCCCACGGCGGTCGGGTCAGCGTTTCCTCGAAACTTGGCGAGGGTGCGACTTTTACCCTCTTTTTCCCTATAAACGCCTAATTACTGCGCGGGGCGGGGCCCAGATTCTCCATCGCCCGTAATGCGGCAATTCGTTCTTCAATCGGCGGATGAGTAGAGAAGAGCCGCGAAACGCCCTTTGAGTCCAGGGGTGATTCAATCCACATATGCGCAACCGCAGTTGAGCGTTGATGGACGACGGTTGTGTCGGCTGCCAGAACTTCAAGGGCAGAGCGAAGTCCAGCGGGATTGCGAGTGAAAGAGACAGCCGTTGCATCCGCAAGGGCTTCACGGCGTCGCGAAATCGCGGACTTCAATAACATCGCAGCCAGTGGCGCAAGAATTAGAACAACTAGCGAGACAACCAGAGCCAGCGGGTTGGAATTGCTATCGCGTGAATCGCGCCGACCCCCGCCAAACCAGAGCATCCGCGTAAGAAAATCACTGAGCAAGGCAATCGCCCCGGCGGTAGTTGCAGCCACAGCTGATACCAATGTGTCCCGGTTTCCGACATGGGACATCTCATGAGCGATGACCCCTTGGAGTTGGTCGCGGTCCATGACATCCAGAATGCCCGTTGTAAAAGCAATCACCGCATGTTCGGGGTTGCGACCAGTTGCAAAAGCATTGGGAGCAGTATCGGTAACAATCGCCACCTTTGGCATCGGCAGACCACTGGCGATAGTTATTTCATGGATGAGATTGAAAAGTTTCGGATTGTCGCTCTCTTGGATCAGACGGGCTCCCGTAATACGCAGGACGATTGAATCAGAGGCGTAATACGAACCCCAGACCGATACCAGTGCAATCCCTACGGCAATGGGAACGATCAATGTTGTACTTTTACCGAAATATGTCAGCGCGGCAAAGACAACCACCCAGACCAATACTCCCATACCCGCCAGAAGACCATACGTCTTGCGCCGGTTGGCGCTTGCCATTCCGCGGAAAGATACCTCTGCCATAAAGTTAAGTTTTAGAACTTTACTGTGGGAGCTTGGCGAGACTGTGGATCTTCGACTTCATAGAACTCGCGAGCGCTCACCTTTGCCATCCCTGCAAAAAGACTGGTGGGGATGGTTTTAAGTGCAGTATTGAGCGCGCGCACATTGTCATTGTAAAACTGACGTGCGAAGGAGACTTTGTTTTCCGTCGTTGAGAGTTCTTCTTGCAGCGCTAGGAAATTGGAGGAGGCTTTCAGATCTGGATACGCCTCGGCTACCGCCAAGAGACCGCGGAGCGCCTGAGTGACCATGCCATCAGCAGCGGCAACATCGGCAACAGTTGTTGCGGTCGTCGCCTTAGCGCGAGCGGCCACCACTTTTTCAAAGGTGGCCTGCTCATGCGCGGCATAACCCTTGACGGTTTCCACTAGATTGGGAATGAGATCAGAACGGCGCTTGAGTTGCACCTCGATCTGCGCGAAGGCTTCATTGACCGAAACATTGAGTCGCACGAGGCGGTTGTAGAGCGAAATCACAAATAGACCGATTACCACGATAACAACGAGCACTATGAGAATCTTTGACATGTTTTTAATCTACTCCTCTTCTATTTGAGTACTGCTTGAGTTCTATTTGAATCCTTCGGGGGTTACTTGACTTCCGTCTGGTGAAAATTCATCCACGAACGGCTGGGAGTTGGACCACGTTGACCCTGATACCTCGAACCATAGAGAGCCGAACCATATGGATGCTCAGCGGGAGATGAAAGTTTTATCAGACAGAGTTGTCCGATCTTCATCCCCGGGAAAAGTTTCACGGGCAAGTTCGCCACGTTGGAAAGTTCGAGGGTGATGTGACCGGAAAAACCTGGATCGATAAATCCAGCGGTGGAATGGGTCAGTAGTCCGAGTCGGCCTAGCGATGACTTGCCTTCTAGTCGGCCGGCAATGTCATCGGGAAGAGAGATGATCTCGTAGGTACTTGCCAGAACGAACTCCCCGGGGTGGAGAACGAAAAAATCATCCGGCGCGACTTCGACTTCACGAGTAAGTTCACCTTGCTCGACAGAAGGATCAATCACCGAGTACTTATGGTTCTCAAAAACGCGAAAGAACCGGTCCAGCCGCACATCGACACTGGAGGGCTGAATCATCCCCGGGTCGAAGGGTTCAACCCGAACGCGACCAGAATTAACTTGCTCACGAATATCGCGATCACTTAGTAGCATGGTTGGCGACTTTACCGCTCTTGCATATGCTTACCTAGTTGGGCCATTTCGCGGGCGTAGTGAAGTGGTATCACGTCAGCTTCCCAAGCTGACAGCGCGGGTCCGATTCCCGTCGCCCGCTCTAGATTCGGTTTTCTGTCCTGCCGGAAGAGTCAGCTCCGGTTAGCCAGCCCACGCTAGCCAGGGCCACTGAGGTGAGAAGAACCGCCGCGGCGCCGGCTAGATGGAGATCTTGCAGATCCGCCGGCGCTTTTAAGAGTGCACTGAAAATTCCCAAGGTTGCGGTGATAATGAGGAGACCGACCAAGGTTGCCGCCAAGGCTCTGGCTCCGCGGTGCACCTGCCAGTTCCGCCAAGCGTGAAACGCGAAAACAACCAAGGCAATCGTGGCCACCAGGGCAATGCTGCGATGTATCAGGTGAAGTAGAACCAGATGGAAAGGCTGGTCGGTGGGACAGAATGGGAAACTGGCGCAGTCCTTCTCGGCTTCGGCGTTGACCACCAGAGAACCCGAGAGGTAGAGCAGGCCGGCTGCGCTGATAGCCACCCATCCGCCCTTGCCAAGACGGGGGCCCACGATTTCATGCCTCGGCACCAGCGTCGCCACGGCAGTTACCGTTGCACCGCCCAATAGTGCCAGGCCAGCCAGGAGATGGGCGGCCACTGTTGGTGCGCCATTTCCATCGATCACGGTTACCGCACCCAGGACCACCTGAATCGCAACAACCCCGGCGGTAAAAAAGGCCGGACGGATGGCCGCAGGACGAGTTCGGATGGATCGGGCAAGAAGTGCGGTAGCAATAACTAAGACGGTGGCAAGCGCGGCGATATAGCGGTGGGTCTGTTCCATCAGAGCGTGAAATTCGTGGATCGGCCCGATGCGGCCATCGCAGAGCGGCCAGTCCGGGCAGCCCATCCCGGAATCACTCACCCGGACCTGGCTGCCGAAGATGATGAGGCCGTAGACAACCAGAGCACTACTCAGAGCCAGAGGAGATAACCATCTGCTGATCGAAGGTAATTTCTCCCGCGGTTCGATCAGCGCTGGGCTCTTCACGTTGTGGACCCTAACACCGCCCTGATTGGTTCTACCTACGCTCATGTGAGCGGTACCCCTCTTTTGGCATTTCCGACCCGAGGGTCCCCGCGCTTGCATAAGTTACCCGCCAGTAGCATCCTTGGCCTATCCATTTCTACCGTTCAAGGAGCACCAGTTTCATGGGTCACTACACCGCCAACCTCCGCGATATCGAATTCTGCCTCTTTGACCTCCTGGATCGGGAGAGTGTTCTCGGCACGTCGATCTATAAGGAGCTCGATCGCGAAACTGTGATGGGCATGCTGGGTGAAATAAAGCGACTGGCTGAAAATGATCTGGCTGCCTCTTTCGTAGATGGAGATCGTCTCGGAGTGGATTTCAACCCAGCAACAGGGGATGTGAAATTACCTGACTCTTTTAAGAAGTCTTACCGGGCATACATGGATGGTGAATGGTGGCGGATCGATACACCCGCCGAACTCGGTGGCACAGTAATTCCAGCTTCCGTCCGCTGGGCAATTGCAGAGATGGTCTTAGGTTCCAATCCCGCCGTGCACATCTACGCGTCTGGCACCGCGTTCGCACATGTTGCTTACTATCTCGGCACTACAGAGCAGAAGAAACTCGCCAAACTCATGATCGAGCGGGAATGGGGTTCGTCAATGATGTTGACCGAGCCCGATGCAGGCAGCGATGTCGGTGCAGGTCGCAGCAGCGCAGTTAAACAACCAGATGGTACTTGGCACATCACCGGGACCAAACGTTTCATCACATCGGGCGATAGCGATCTCAATGAGAACATCATTCACTTCGTTCTTGCCCGTCGTGATGGTGGTGGTCCTGGTACAAAGGGACTCAGCCTCTTTCTCATTCCTAAATTTATGTTTGATTTTGAAACAGGTGCTCTCGGCAAACACAATGGTGTGTACGCGACAAAAGTCGAACACAAAATGGGTCTGAACATTTCATCGACCTGCGAAATGAATTTAGGCGAGAAAGAACCGGCAGTTGGCTACCTTCTCGGTGATGTCCATGAAGGTATCGCGCAGATGTTCAAGATCATTGAATTTGCCCGAATGATGGTCGGTACCAAGGCGATTGCGACACTTTCTGCCGGTTATCAGCAGGCACTCGCCTACGCGAAAACACGGGTACAAGGCGGCGACATGAAGGTCATGGACAACAAAAACAGTCCTCGTGTCACGATCATCCACCATCCCGATGTCCGTCGTTCATTGATGGTGCAGAAGTCTTATTCCGAAGGCATGCGAGCACTGGTGCTCTACACCGCGTCGATACAGGATGCCGTCGCTATGGCCAAAGGCGATGGAGGCGATAAGAGTAAATTAGATGACCTTGAGGCCCTCAATGACTTGATGCTCCCTGTCGTCAAGGGTTTTGGAAGTGAAAAATCCTGGACGCTACTCGGTACCGAATCCCTACAGACATTTGGTGGCTCTGGATTCACCCAAGACTGGCCACTTGAGCAGTATGTTCGCGATGCAAAAATTGACACACTTTACGAGGGAACGACCGCCATTCAAGGTCTTGACTTCTTTTTCCGCAAAATCGTCAAAGACGGTGGTCGTGCAATCGGCCTTCTGGCCAAAGAGATATCAAATTTCGCGCAGACTGATGGTCCGCATGCCGGCGAAAAAGCGGATCTTCTCAAAGCTTTGGGCGATCTCAATGCCATAGTCGCAGTGCTTGTGGGTCACGCCATATCTTCCCAAGAGAAGCCAGTTGACATCTACATGGTCGGCCTTAATACTTCCCGTTGTCTGATGGCGGTTGGCGATGTCATAACCGCATGGTTACTACTGCGCCAAGCCGATATTGCATCAGCAAAGTTGTCCACCGCTGGCAAAGAGAGTGATTTCTATGCCGGAAAGATCGCATCGGCCAAATTCTTCGTGCGCAACTACTTGCCTCACATCACTGCTGATCGGAAAATTGTAGAAGCAACAGATAACACGATTATGGAGATCGCGGAGGGCGCCTTCTAAAGTAGGCTCATCGCGTGCTGAAATTGCATCGCGCTGAAGGCTTTCTTGTTTTCGGCGCGCTCACATTTGCGTTCAACGGCATACTTTCGAAATTGGTCCTCAGAAGCGGGCTCTCCGCGATCCGACTCACTCAAGTTCGTTGCACTGGGGCATTTCTCATTCTTCTTATTTACATTCTCTTTACCGGCCACGCCACCCTCAAGACAACCAAGGCAGAACTGCCATGGTTGGCGGCGTACGGGATAGTTGGTTTTGCTGCAGTGCAGGTGGGATATTTTATTGCAATCGCCCGGATGCATCTCAGCATTGCCCTGATTATTGAATTCACCGCGCCCATCTGGATTGTCCTCTACATACGTTTCGTGCGAAAGAAATTTGTACCGAAATTGATGTGGCTTTCCACTGCGATGGGATTTTCTGGGTTGCTCTTAGTCGCGCAAGTTTGGCGTGGGATGACGTTAAATGGCATCGGGGTTATTGCAGCGACCTTGGATGCTTTTGCGTTGGCAACGTTCTTTCTCCTAGGAGAGAAGTTGGGCGCGCGGCGGACAACCGACACGCTCACTCTCTGGGGACTTGGCTTTGCCTCGCTGCTCTTTGCGATAGTGACACCTTTATGGTCTTTCCCGACGAACGTCTTTAGCAAGAAGATCAACTTGGAGGGAATATTTAGCGCCTACAGCCTCTCCGGTTGGATTGTGATTCTCTGGATCATTGTCATGGGAACGATCGTTCCGTACCTCTGTATATTGCACGGTCTCAAGCAGCTCACGGCCTCCACGAGCAGTGTGATCGGAATGCTGGAGCCGGTGATTGCCGGGGCTTTTGCCTGGTGGTGGCTGGGTGAGAGCTGGACGTCAATTCAATTGGTGGGCGGCCTCATTGTGATCGCCGGAATAATCACCGCTGATCGCGCGCGCATGAGAGCGACTAAAGGCTAATTCTCGCCCCGTTGTTGGGTGTAATCCTGAGGAGAGGTGCTCTGCGGCATATCCACAAAACGAGCAAAGTGGAGTTGGGCAGAGACGGTGATGGTGCGCGTTGGCCCGTTACGGTGTTTTGCGATGATGAGATCAGCCTCGCCAGAGCGATTCTGGTTGTCGTAAAGATCGTCCCGGTGAAGCAGGATCACCACATCGGCATCCTGTTCGATAGAACCGGATTCGCGGAGGTCCGAGAGCATCGGCTTCTTATCAGATCGTTGCTCAGGGGAACGATTGAGTTGTGAGATTGCTACTACTGGCACTTCGAGCTCTTTTGCTAAGAGTTTTAATTGACGCGAAAATTCAGAGACTTCTTGCTGGCGATTTTCTACCTTCTTGCCGCTTGTCATCAACTGTAAATAGTCGATAACGATTAACTTCAAATCATGGCGCTGTTTGAGGCGACGGGCCTTTGCACGGATCTCCATGAGAGAGAGATTGGGTGAGTCGTCAATAAAAAGTGGTGCAGCAGAAATTTCTCCCATTCGGCGGGCAAGGCGCGACCATTCTTCGTCACTTAAATTGCCAGAACGGATGTTGTTAAGACCTACACGCGCTTCAGCCGACAACATACGCATGGTGATTTCAGATCGGCTCATTTCAAGGGAGAAGATGACTGAAGTATTTCCAGCGTGGATCGATGCATAGCGTGCAATATCAAGACCCAGAGTGGACTTACCGACTGCAGGACGTGCTGCAAGTACAATCATGTTGCCCGGGTGCAGCCCATTAGTAAGTGTGTCAAGATCCTTAAACCCGGTCTTAATACCTTCGGCACCGACACCTTTAGATATCGCTTCGATCTCATCTAGTGCCTGCGGCAATAGGGTGCTCAATTGGACATAATCTTCATTTGCTCGACGTTCGGTTACTGCGTACACCTCAGCTTGTGCCTGGTCGACGGATTCGTCAACATCGCCTTCGGCGGTATATCCAAGTTGCACAATTTTGGTACCCGCTTCAACCAGGCGTCGCATGATGGCACGCTCGCGGACAATCTTTGCGTAATATCCAGCATTGGCGGCAGTGGGAACGGAAGAAATTAAGGTGTGCAAATAAGGTGCACCGCCGGCGCGAGCAATATCGCCGCGCTTTGTTAGTTCGGCAGAAACCGTAACTGCATCGGCCGGTTCGCCACGGCCGTATAGATCAAGGATAGTGTCATAAATTATTTCGTGCGCCGGACGATAAAAATCGCGTTCACGTAAAACTTCAACCACGTCCGCAATTGCATCTTTACTCAGCAACATTCCGCCGAGCACACTCTGTTCGGCGATGAGATCCTGCGGGGGTGTCCGTTCGAACTCCACTTCAGAGCGGTTGGACCGGTTAGGGAGTTCTACAATGCTCACAGATATGACCCTCCCAGAACCCACTGACAGAGACGATCTCTGCCCTGCGCGAACCTATGCATAGGAGGAAAAAGAAGCGAGAAAGGGCAAAAAATCCTGTGGAGGCACCTGTGGAGGAGTGTGGATAAAGAGCTCTTTTCCTGTGTGAATCCCTGTTGATGGTGTGTGGATAACAACTCGCGCTGGTAAAAAATCTCCGCATTACTGCAGGTCAATGCGGTCAAGGGCGGAGAGAAAAGTTGTGGAGGAAACTTTTTTCGCGTATCTCACGATATGAGAAGACGATCTTTAGGAGCGGATACGAGAACTTGTCGGGTCAAATAACGGCTCAGTGGCAACGGTTCCTTTTTTCCAATGGCCAAAGAATTCCACTTCAACAATTTCTCCCGGTTGGGAAAATTCGGTCGGTAGATATGCGTACCCGATGGCCTTGCCAATCGAATACCCCTGCCCCCCACTTTTCACACGGCCGATTACTTCGCGGCCCACCGCGATAGGTTCGTTTCCCAACGGAACTTGCCGAATATCCTCGAAAAGGATCGGCACTAATTTTCTTACAACATTCTCTTTTGATGCCAGTAGTGATGTCTTACCAATGAACAATTCTTTCTTCATCGATACGGCAAAGCCAAGCCCTGCTTCCCAAGGATTTGTTTCCGTTGAGATTTCAGTTCCCCAGGCTCGATAGCCCTTTTCCAACCGGAGCGATTCGATCGCTCTATACCCACAAGTTTTCATCCCAAAATCGCGACCGGCTGCGATCAACTCTTTCCAGAGTTGTAACCCCGATTCCACGGGTAGATATAGTTCCCATCCCAATTCACCAACGTACGTAATTCTTGTTGCACGTAAATTGACGCCGCCAAGTGTGATCAGGCGCGAATGCATAAACGGAAAATTCTCATGGCTTAAATCGAAGGAAGTAAGTTTCTGAAGTATCGCTCTAGATCGCGGCCCCCAGATTCCAAAACACGCAAGTTTCGTAGTGATGACTTCGATCTGCACATCACCAAACTTATTTTGCCTGCGCTGTTTTTCTAACCAGCCAAAATCATGTGTGCCGAATGCCGTGCCAGTGATGATCATGAATTCGTTTTCATCTGTCTGGGTGACGGTGTAATCGGATTCAATTCCCCCCTTTGTATTGAGGGCCTGCGTATACACGGTGCGACCAATGCCTTTGACGACATCATTTGCGCACACATAATTGAGAAATATCCCGGCCTGCTCTCCCTTAACGGTGCATTTGGCAAAACTAGACTCATCGAAAAGTCCGGCACTCTCCCGTGTTGCAAGGTGTTCAGTCTGGACCGCCGATGACCAATATTTTCCAGCCCAACCGTATGGTTTGAGCTCATCATTGCCGAGATTTGTGGAGTAGTAATTAACCCTCTCCCAACTCGCCTTCTCTCCAAATACTGCGCCGGCGGCTCCGTGCCACTCGTAAACCGGGGACTTCATCAGCGGGCGCCCGCTTTTTCGTTCCTCACCTGGATAGTGAATGTCGTAGTACTCCTCATAATTTTCTGTGACACGATCCAACGTGAATCTGGGAGATTTGTACGACGCTCCAAAGCGGCGGATATCCATATGCCAGAGATCCATCGTAGGTTCGCCTGCCACGATCCATTCGGCCATGACTTTGCCGATTCCTCCTGCCCCTGCTATCCCATGTGCGCAGAAACCGGCGGCAACATAGAAGCCGCCCACTTCGGTCTCTCCCAAACAGAATTCATTATCCGGAGTAAATCCTTCGGGACCATTGATGAAATTCTTGACTCCAACCTCACCCATTTTTGGCACTCGCCTCTGTGAATTAACTGCAATCTCTTCAAACCGATCCCAATCCTCGGGTAGCAACTTTGCGTTGAAGTCGGAGGGGATAGCATCAAAATTTTCATAATCTGCGGTCCACGCCTTGGAATTTCGTTCATACCCACCCATCAACAGTCCGGCAACTTCCTGACGGAAGTAGATCAACAGATCCGGGTCGCGGAGTGAGGGCAGATATGGCAGATCCTTCGGCAGAAAATTTTCAGTTATCAGATACTGATGACTCATGGGGATGATGGGAATTCGCATATCCACCAGACGACCGATTTCTGCTGCAAAGATTCCACCGCAATTAACGACGATCTCGCACTCGATAGATCCCTTATCGGTATCTACCGCCTTTACCCGTCCATTCTCCGTCCGAATTGCAGTCACTCTGGTGTGGGTGAAAATCTTTACTCCATTGCCCCTTGCTCCCGAGGCCAGAGCTTGGGCCAGTTGCGAGGGATCGACTTGCCCATCGGAGGGCAAATAACAGGCACCAACGACTCCCTCAAGGTCCATCAACGGAAAGAGATCCTGAGCCTGTCGTGGAGAGATCTCCTTGAGGTCTAAACCGAAAGTCCGCGCCCACCCAATTTGTCTGCGGATCTCCTCCATCCGTTCAGGAGTTGATGCCAGTTTGATACTTCCGCACTCTCGCCATCCCGCCGGAGTCTGAGAACGTTCAAGTTTGCGATAGAGCTCAACTGAGTGCATGTTCATTTTGGTGAGAGTCGGATCCGCTCGCAGTTGTCCGACTAAACCGGCTGAATGGAATGTGGATCCGCTGGTGAGGTCATTTCGATCCATCAGCACGACATCCTTCTCGCCCAATTCGCTCAAGTGATAAGCAACTGAAGTTCCACCCACCCCTCCGCCGATGATCACTATTTTTGCGCGAGTCGGAATACCTGATGAAGACATGCAAGAAATGTATCCTGAACTTGTGAATCACTCTAGTACATCTCTTGAGTCGACCTTTGGCGCCCTGTTAGACGAAGTTCCACTTCTGCGTAATCGAGATTCGATCGAGGAGTTATCAGGCGGGATTACCAATCGTAACCTGCTGATCAAATCGAAATTGGAGAGGTATGTAGCGCGCATTTCCAGTAACAGTTCGGCTCTGCTCTCGATCGACCGTGAATCTGAATACCAGAACTCAAAACTTGCCGCGCAGATAGGTATTGGTGCACCAGTCCTGGATTACTTACCGGGAAAAGGCCTTCTTGTAATTGGATTCCTCAAAGGTCGGACGTACTCGGCCAAAGACGTCTCAGAGAACTTGCCGCGTATTGCCCAGAGCGTCAAGACGCTGCATTGCGCCGAACCATTCGTCCGTGACTTTAATATGTTCGATATCCAAAAGGCGTACCTATCGATCGTGCAAGAGCGAGGATACCGATTACCCAAGGATTACCTGGATTTCTCGGATAAAATTTCGCAGATGCATGAGGCGATGAACATTCTTGATGTCGGAACTGTGCCTTGCAATAACGATTTACTTCCTGGCAATTTTATTGATGACGGGCAGAAAGTATGGATTATTGACTATGAGTACTCCGGCAACAATGATGCCTGTTTTGAATTGGGTAATATCTGGGCAGAGGCATTCCTTGACCTGGAACATCTCGAGGAATTGGTGGATGCATACTATGGAGGACGCAGACCGGAGAAGATCGCGCGAGCGTGGTTACAAGCGCTTTTGGCGAAATACGGATGGACTCTTTGGGCGTCGATACAGAGTTCTATCTCCGAAATAGATTTTGATTTCTGGTCCTGGGGTATGGAGAAATACGAGAAAGCTCAGTCAGAATTTTCTGGTGAGCTATTCACAAAGATGCTGGAACAAGTAACCCGATAGATACAAGGCGACGTTTAGTGCTCGCTTGCGAGAGCAGCATCCCGACGCAATGCTCTGATGGCCAGTTCGGCGTGCAATAGGGCCCCGAGATGCAGAACACTGTCATCAAACTGTGCACGAGGACTGTGATTGTTCTCTGCGGTCATGTAATCAGGTGAAGGGCTCGCCCCGAGGAACAGGTAGCAGCCTGGGACTTCTTCGAGTACGCGGGAAAAGTCCTCAGCACCAGCTACTGGGAACTGCAGCGGTTGGTAGTGTTCGTCGCCGAAAACTTCGGCCACAGTCTGTGCCACAAACTGTGCGTGTGTCTCGGAATTGACCGTCACCGGGTATTCCTCGTCTATCACTGCCTCAACTTCCAGCCCGTACGCGGATCCGATCATCTGGCACAGACGCACTACCTCAGCGCGAATCTGCTCGCGATTGCTTCTGGAAAAAGTACGGATCGTAGCCTCGAAGGTTGCTTCGTCCGGGATGATATTGCGCTTGGTACCTGCGTGAAATGATCCGACAGTCAGCACGACGGGGTCGAATGCATTAAAGCGCCGCGTGATAAGTGTTTGCAGATCACCGACCATTTGGGCTGCGACCACAATGGGATCGCGTGCAAGGTGAGGAGCCGATCCATGGCCACCAGTGCCTCGCACTCTCACGCGAAGCCCGTCGCTAGCTGCCATCAACGTCCCCGGCCGGGTGGTGAAGACGCCGAGTGGTATGCCATTGGAGATAACGTGCATTCCATAGGCCGAGGAAACGCGCGACCCCGCGGCATCCAGTACCCCTTCTGCCAGCATGTGACTGGCTCCATCCCAACCTTCTTCGCCAGGCTGGAACATGAAAACAACATCGCCCTCGAGTTGGTCACGATGGGCGACAAGAAGTCTCGCCGCCCCAATGAGCATTGCGACATGCAAATCATGGCCGCATGCGTGCATGACGCCATCAATCGTGCTGGCGAACTCCACACCCGTCGCTTCAGTTACGGGTAGAGCATCCATGTCCCCGCGGAGCAAGACCGCTGGCCCTGGCTTGGAGCCGCGCAATACGGCAGTCACTGATGAGAGTGCCTTACCGAGGGTAATTTCCAACCCAAGCCCCTCCAACGCCGACAGCACTGCCGTTTGCGTATCTGGAAGATGAAGACCCAATTCGGGATGCTGATGGAGTTGATGTCGAAGCTTTATGAGATCCGATTGCATCGCGCGCGCATCCTTGCGCATCACTGTCTCAAACCCCACGGCGACCTCCAAGTGTCGAATAGATCGCTAAAAAAGCCTTATCTTCAATTGTCCGAAAGAGTATGTTCACGACTTATGTGTGTCAAGGACCGACGGAGAATTCCCTTCCTACCAATAAACCAAAACGGACCCGCTGTAATCAGCGAGTCCGTTAAGAGTTAAGGTAGAACTTAAGCAGCAACCACCGTTATGGAAACATTGGCTACGACTTGGTTGGTCAGAGAGATCTTTACCGCATGGACACCGATCTTCTTGATGTGGCCAGCGAGTTTGATGTTATGACGGTCGATATCAAGACCCGTCGCAACTTTGAGTGCTGCAGCAACATCTTTGTCCGTTACCGATCCAAAAAGACGCCCGGCACTACCAACTTTTACCGGAACCGTGATGGTGGCAGCTTCAAGGGATGTTTTGATCTCCTTGGCATGATCAAGATCGCGGATTTCACGTGATGCACGTGCACGACGGATCCCCTCAATCTGCTTCTCTCCACCAAGAGACCATGCGATTGCATTGCCACGTGGAAGGAGGAAGTTGCGAGCAAAACCATCTTTGACGGTTACGACATCGCCGGCACGACCTAAGCCGGAGACTTCACGAGTAAGGATTAGTTTCATATTCATATCCCCTTATCGCGCGGTCGAGGTGTAGGGCAGGAGTGCAACTTCGCGGCTGTTTTTAACCGCAGTTGCAACCGAGCGTTGATGTTGGGTGCAGGCTCCTGTAACTCGGCGAGCGCGGATCTTTCCACGATCGGAGATGTACTTGCGCAAGGTGGCAATATCTTTGTAATCGATATAGGTCACTTTGTCGCGACAGAAACTGCATGGCTTCTTCTTGAATTTCTTATTGAGCGCAGCCGCCTTCGCTGATTTGTTCTTCGGCTCTTTGAGCGCTCGGTTGTTACGTGCTCCCATTGTGGTGCTCCTTTACGGGTGCCCTACTTACGCAGGAATGGATGGATGAATTTAAAAAGGTGGTTGGTCGTTGGTGGTGGTTGCCCATCCGCCGCTGGCCGGAGAGGTTGATGCCGCAGCCCATGGATCATCGTTGAAGGATTCAGAGGGTGCCGAGAATCCGCCACTACCGGCCGCGCCAGCACGAGTGGTCTTGGTGACCTTCGCGGTTGCGTTACGGAGTGATGGACCAACTTCGTCAACTTCTACTTCAAAGACAGTGCGCTTCTCGCCCTCTTTGGTTTCATATGAACGTTGCTTTAAACGACCAGAAAGTATTACGCGCATACCCTTGGTGAGCGACTCAGCAACATTCTCTGCTGCCTGACGCCAAATGTTGCACTGTAAGAAAAGGCTGTCTCCGTCTTTCCACTCGCCCGTGGCCTTATCAATATAACGAGGCGTAGAGGCGACGCGGAATTTAGCGACAGCTGCACCTGATGGGGTGAAGCGAAGTTCTGGATCATCGACAAGGTTGCCGATCAGGGTGATGTTTGTATCTCCTGCTGCCATTTTTTTCTCTTCTCTTATTTGTTGCTGGTGCTCAAAAAGTTATCACTAAACAGATATGAACTATTCAGGACGCATAACTTTGGTGCGTAAAACTGCTTCGTTCAAATTAAGTTGGCGATCCAACTCTTTGATGGCAGCTGGCTCGCAGTGCATATCGACAACTGCGTATATTCCTTCGGACTTCTTCTGGATCTCAAAAGACATGCGGCGCTTGCCCCAAACATCGAGCTTATCGACACGGCCACCACTTTCTTTGATGATCTTGAGGTAAGTCTCAAGGCTTGGAGTGACAGTACGTTCTTCTAACTCTGGATCGAGAATGACCATTAATTCATAGTGACGCATACGTTAACCCGACCTCCTCTGGACTAAAGCGGCCACGGTATTTCCGTGACAGGAGAGTTATTGCCCTCCGCTGATTGGTAGACCTATCACCGAAGGGGCCTAAGGGTAACTGTCAGCACTGCCGAATAGAAAATCAGCCAGGCCCTGATGTGCCTCCTGAGCCTGTGGGGAGCGCTTATCGAGGCTGCTCCGGACCAGAGAGGCGATAAAAAAGACCGTAGTTGCCACTCGAACCAGGGTGGCAAAGGCATAACCGCCTGCCGGCAGGCCAAAGCGGGCCCCTTCCGTCAATGCCAGGTGCTGCCAAATCGCCAGGTGGTAGATGACCTCCCCGGCCTGCCAGACCCAGAAACCGAATAACGAGCCTTTATTGCGGAGGGCGATGACAGCCAATGGCGTCAACCAGAGAACGTATTGAGGTGAGTAGACCTTTCCCAGACATAAGACTGCAGCCATGAGTATGAAGCTCACGTCGGCAAGTTTTGGCACCACCGGGAGATCCAGGAGGTAAATCATCATTGCAACCAGCACAATCAAAAGTGCAAGAATTGTGATGTAGTTAAGGTGATTGATTTTTACTCCTAGCAGTGAAAAGGCATACCAAATCGATCCCCATTCGGATTCGCGGCCTAAATTAAGTTTGTAAAAACGCCACCATCCTTGCGGAGTCGTCAACATGACGGGGAGGTTTATCGCTAGCCAAACTCCGACCGTAATGAGCAGGTACTTTCCAATTCTGCGAAGTTCATTTCTTCGCCAGAGAATAAAGATAATTGGAAACAACAAAAGAACTGGAAAGAACTTTGTCGCTATCGACACTCCTAAGAGTATGGAACTCAATCCAAGCCTTCGCCTGTCAAAAAAGTAGATCGCGAGCATCATCGAGATGATGCCCCAAAGATCCCAGTTGATATAGAGCGAGGCAATCACTGCCGGACTCAGCGGCAGCAGGTATGCGAACTGCGGTCGAATTCTCCCAACAATTATCACAACGCCAATGAAAAGAAGAGCGATCAGTAATGCGTTGACATCAAAAAAGATGCGCATCGGGTTTCTGCCAGACGGCGCCAACCACGACGTCGCCCACATCACCGCACCAGTAATTACGGGATATTCCACCGCATTATCGCCACCAGAATATGCCCATTGATGGTGATCTAATCCTCGTGCCTGGAATAATGACGAAACGTCCGAGTAACAGGCATGCACATAATCATCAGGGCTTGCCCAACCGGTAGTACGGCAGTGGTCAAATTTAGCAAATGAGAGAAGACCAGCGAGTAGCGCGAGGAGGATTAATGACCTGGTAAGAGGACTGGTTCTCTCCGCCCAGCGCATTAACGTTCAATCACGGCGTCGGAATCGGAGTATCACTCGGTGTCACCGGTGCAGTTGGCGTCGGCACAACTGTCGGCGTCGGCACAACTGTCGGCTTCGGTTTTGGCTTCGGTGATGTCATCACAATATGCGAGGTTCCACCAATGTGCGCAGGGGCAGGAAAGGCCATCTTTGGGATGCCGAGCAATGCGCCTTTCATGAATGCAGTCCAGACTTTCGCTGGGAAAGTTCCACCCGTAACCGAATTGAGACCGCCTATACCGTTAAGGGTGAGAGATGCCGTGTCTCTGAAGAATGCCACCGAAGCGGCCAGTTGCGGCGTGTATCCACTAAACCAGGCTGAAGCGTTCTGCTCGCTCGTTCCGGTTTTACCTGCGGCCGCTCGCCCGAGACCTGCCGTGCCATATGTAGCCGTACCACTTCGCACAACTTCCCCCAGCGCGTAGGTGAGATCGGCCATGACATCCTTGGCAAAAACCTCTTGTCCTTGGGGTTTGGCTTCATAGAGGATCCCTCTATTTGGCCCCTGAACCTGACTTATCAAGAACGGTTTGGCATACACGCCCTGGGCGGCGAATGTCGCAAATGCGGCGGCAATATCAATCACGTGGGGGCTGGCAGCTCCCAGAACTATGGAAGGAGTCGGCATTAATGCCACGCTCTGAGGGATTCCCGCCCGGCGGGCAGCATCCATCACTTTATCGGGACCGACTTTTATACCCAAAGGTACAAAAACGGTATTGATAGAATCGGCCGTTGCCTTCAAGAGAGTGATCTGCCCATACTGCTCATTGCCGTAATTAGTGACCTTGTATGGCTTTCCAGCATCATCGAAAACTTGAGGCGATCTGCCGTTCCACATGGAACTCAGTGGAATCCCCTGTTCGAGGGCGGCAATCAATGCAAATGGTTTGAACGTGGAGCCGGCAAGTGCGATTGACTGCGTCGCATCACTGAGTTGACGGACCAAATAATCTTTACCACCGTAGAGCGCAATGATCTCACCGGTTCCGGGTCGAATTGCTACCAAGCCGATATGCAGATTTGGCGGTACCCGCTTTGGCGTCTGCTTATCAACTGCGTCCACAGCCGACTGTTGCGCGGTCTGATCCAACGTAGTCCGAACAATCAACCCACCTACCAGCAGCTGGCTATCCGTAAAGCCCAGAGTATTCAACTCCTTCTGCGCCAGCGCCATGATGTAGCCCTTGGGGCCCGAGAGTGAACCGGAGGTCACCCGTGCGCGGATGACGGGGAACTTAACTGCTGCCGCTTCTTTTGCAGTAATCCATTTTTCGGTAACCATGCCATTGAGCACGTAGGAAAATCGTGCCGTCAAACGATCTGCATTCGCTTTCGAATACGAAGGGTCGTAATACCCCGGCGAGTTCATGATGCTCGCCAAGACTGCAGCCTGAGCAAGAGTGAGATGATCGACGTTCCGATTGAAATATTGCTGGGAAGCAGTTTCGACCCCGTAAGAACCACGTCCAAAATAAATAGTGTTGAGGTAGTTCTCCAGAATTTGATCTTTAGAGAGTTGATTCTCCAATTTGATGGCAATCACCAGTTCTTTGATTTTCCGCTGAATGTTCTGCGCTGGCGTTAGGAAAGCAGTTTTTGCATATTGTTGGCTAATTGTCGACCCGCCCTGTAATGCCCCGCCACGCAAATTGTTGAGAACCGCTCGAAATATCCCGGTAATGCTAAATGCACGTTCGGAGTAGAAATGACGGTCCTCTGCAGCCAAGACCGCATAACGGACATAAAGCGGAATCTTCGCCAGAGGCACGATTGTTCGATTTTCCGCGCCAAAACGCCCAATTTCCCTCCCATTGGAATATTGAATGATCGTTGCTTGACTGTTCACATAACTATTCGGGTTCGGGATGCTCACCGTGAAATAGGCATAGGCAATAAGGCAGGCTCCAGCGATGAAGGTGAGACCGCCAAAGTATATGACGGTGCGAAAGAGAACTTTGCGGACCACGCGTGAAGGTTACCGCTTTACCCAATCCTCATCCTGGCGAGTTCGCTGGCGACGAGGCGCTTTCCGCTCGATGCCATCCCCTAGGAGGAAGGAGACGCAGAGGTGGTTCCAAGAACACTCTCGGCAAACCTCCACAATATAAACACGGAATTCGCCGAATTCCTTCTCCATTTCGCCAAGTTCGTCCATTGACTTGATCCGTCCGGAGAATTGGCCCAACTGATCGCCAAAAGTGTATCGAAGCTCCACCATCGACTTTCTTTTGCAGACCGGGCAGGGCCGATCGACCTTAAGACCGTGGAACTTTGCCGCAAGTAGTAAATAAGGGTCCGCATCGCAAGCGTTACCGATCCCGCGATAAAGGGCCATAAGAGTGGCTCGCTTATCTAGGGTGTAGTCGATGTAAGCACGCTGCGATTTCACAAGGTGAAGAATAACGAGAATAAGAGGGACAAAGAAACTACCCTTGCCAACATGCATAGTTTGAGTTTCCTGGGACTTTTGCGACATCCAAGACTCTCGCGATTATTTGCAGCGCGTTGGATGGGTCAGGCAGTAGACGGGCTATTCCAAAGCGCGCTCGCCTCCTATGTCCTCTTCTCCCCTGAACGGCAGACGGGCGCCATGGGAGCAGCGTTGGCTTTTGCCGTGGTTCTCCTGCCATATTCGATAATCGGTCCATTTGTTGGAACAATCCTGGACCGCATCTCCCGCCAAAGGGCGCTCTTTTTTGCAAATCTTTCCCGGGCGGTTGACCTAGCAATAATCGCGGTACTGATTTCGCAGGGCAAAACCGGTCTTGAACTTACAGTTCTGGTCCTATTTGCATTTGGTGTCAATCGACTAATACTCGCCGGTTTATCAGCTGGACTTCCCCTCGTTATCGGCCCGGAGTCATTAATTACAGCAAATGCAATGGCGGTGACAGGGGGCTCCATATGGGTCGTCTTGGGAGGCGGAATCGGTTTCGGGCTCCGCAAAATTTTCGAGTCAATTCATAATGCCAATCACTCCGACGCAGCATTGATTCTCTTCGCAGCAGTCGGCTATGGGATAACTTCCGCCTTGATGTTGCGATTGAAACGTAACGAGATCGGACCGCTATCCCACGAAAAAGCTGCAGCAAGTCTGCGTGAAGGATTTGTCGAAATGCGCGAAGGCTTCTCCTTTTTACGACAACATCATGACGCAACGAGGGGCATTATTGCTACCGCGATGCAGAGGGGCGGTTTGACGGCGCTTGTTCTCGTCGCCTTACTTCTCGAACGAAACACATTTCACTTACCCAGTAACCCAGATGCGGGGCTCTCAGGTCTAGTTGTGGCACTCTCGATTGCAGGCGTAGGCATTACTTGCGGCGCCCTCGTTGCTCCTTTTGGCGTACATCGATTCGGACGACATAGGTGGATCCGCTACATGATGATATGCAGCTCTTTCGCTCCCTTATTGCTTGCATCTTCGTTGCACTCCATTCCACTTTATGTTGCATCGTTTTTTACGAGTCTTTTTGGGCAGAGCCTGAAGGTAACCAACGATGCGCTGGTTCAATCTAAAATTGATGATTATTTCCGTGGAAGAGTATTCGCCGTGTACGACGTATTTGTTAACGGCGCGATTGTTTCCGGCGCCGTATTGGCGGCACTCATCTTGCCCACCTCCGGAAAGTCTTTTGCAGTGCCTCTACTTGTATCGGCTCTCTACCTCGCAACAGTCGCAACTGTGTTGCGGAGATCGAAGTTCAGTTTCACTTCCTAGCAAGCCACCACTTCATCAACTCTTCCTCGGCCCGCTCCTGCCCTAGTGGGCCATTCTCAAGGCGCAATTCGAGAAGGAAATCAAGCGCCTCACCAACCGCTGCTGAAGGCTTGATATTAAGTAAATTCATAACCTGACCTCCGTCGAGATCGGGACGAATTTTAGAGAGTTCTTCTTCCTCCATGAGGACAGCAATCCGATTCTCGAGGCTCTGATAAGTGGCAGCCAGTGCGTCAGCTTTGCGTTTATTCCGTGTCGTGCAATCAGCCCGAGTAAGAATGTGAAGAAGCGGCAGAAGATCTCCTGCATCGCGCACGTATCGTCGCACAGCAGAATCTGTCCATTCGCCCTCACCGTAACCATGGAAACGCAGATGCAATGCCACCAAGGTCGAGACATCATCAATCGTGTCCCCGTTGAATCGAAGTGCCTTCAAACGTTCTTTACAGAGTCGAGCACCGACAACCTCGTGATGGTGAAATGAGACGCCGCCACCCGCAATCAAACTGCGGGTCTTTGGTTTGCCAATGTCATGTAGTAGCGCGGCAAGTCGAAGAACCAAATCCGGCCCATCCAAACGGCTCTCTAATGTGATTGCCTGCTCAAGCACTGTAAGTGAGTGCTCGTACACGTCCTTGTGATGGTGATGCTCGTCAATTTCTAATCGCAGTTTGGGAACTTCCGGTAAAACAGAATCTGCAATGCCGCTATCGACCAGCATGGTGATTCCAGTTCGCGGATTATCAGACATAAGTATTTTAGTCAGCTCATCACGCACTCGCTCTGCCGAAATTATGGAAAGTCGAGTCGACATGACTTTCATTGCGACTAGTACGTCCTCGGCCACCGTGAAGTTCAGTTGACTGGCAAATCGCGCGGCGCGCATTATGCGTAATGGATCATCCGAGAATGAATCTTCCGCACTTCCTGGTGTTCGGAGAATCTTTCTGCCTAAGTCACCCAATCCATCAAAGGGATCAATAAAAAGTGGTTCTCCTTGAGTGAGTTCCAGCGCCATTGCATTTATTGTGAAGTCCCGACGAGATAGATCCCCTTCGATGGAATCTCCATATGCGACATCCGGATGACGACTAGCAATCTCGTAACTCTCGGTTCGGTAAGTCGTCACTTCAACGGTTGTGTCACCACGAATTCCTGCAACAGTTCCGAAAGCAATTCCCGTATCCCAAACCTTCTCTGCCCATGAACTGAGAATCTTTTTTGACTCATTGGGGTGAGCATCGGTGGTGAAGTCGAGATCGTTTCCCAACCGCCCCAAGATTGCGTCACGAACCGGGCCCCCAACGAGTGCCAGACGATATCCCGCGCGCTTAAATGCGTCGGCCAACGAACTGGCCAGAGGGGCTCGATCGATCAGGGAGCGGATGGCCAGTTCTCCCGCGGCTCCCAATGCACTCATCACAATAGATAAGGCTAGAGCAGTACCCTTGCTCCATGACCCCTGCACCCAGTGCGGGTAGCGAAGGCACGAAAAAAAAGAGGCGGCGGAGGCGGCCCGCCAATCGCACCCCACAAACAGAAGATCCTCGTGCGCTCCCGCCCAAGAAGGTGGCAGTGAAGACTGAGCATCTACCAGCACGTCCTTACGCTAAAAGGGTGGATGAAATCAGTGCCGGTGGTTTGGTAATTGATTTCTCTGGAACACAGGGTCTGTTAATTGGCCGAATCGACCTCAAAGATGCCACTCGCGAACGTTTGCTCTGGTCGCTCCCCAAGGGCCACATTGAATCCGGGGAGACTCCCGAAGAGGCTGCCTTGCGGGAAGTGATGGAAGAAACGGGGATCGAGAGCGAGATCGCTCGAGCGTTAGGGGTGATCGATTTCTGGTTTATGGCTGGGGGCAAGCGCATACATAAGACTGTCCACCATTATCTGTTCCGAGAAGTCGGAGGAATTCTGGCCCCTCAGGTCAGCGAAGTCGACGAGGTCGCTTGGTTTCCTTTAAGTGAGATTATCGATCGCCTTGCCTATCCAGACGAAAAGAAATTGATATCCCGAAGTGGCGATTTACAACTATGAAATTGAAGCCTGCCATAGCTGCACTCTTTTGCCTCCTGATCGTAATCTTGCCCTCTGTCTCCTTGCAGTCCGCTACCGCAGCAACGAGAGCGACCATTGTCTTAGTTGACCCACCTCATCGAGATTTGAATGGTATATCCCTCGATAACACTCTCGAAACATCACTGTTGCCAACAGAGAGACTGGGCGAATTGGTATTTTCGCCTCAAGCAGAACCTCGGATGTGGTTTATCGATGCAGCACTCGTCGAAGATGTCCAAGCATTGGCCGTAAAAAACCTTGATGCGCAAAACTGGCTGGCAGAATTGAAATACATATCTGCAAACGATCCCATCTTTGCCATCCCCTACGGGCATCCCAATATTTCATTGGCCACTGAATTGGCACCAAGTGAACTCCGCTATTACTTTGACACAAGCAAGGTGCGATTGGAGGCAGCCCTGAGCCGACCAGTCAAGATCAGTCGCTCCATCAAGTGGGGGCAAAGCACGGTAAAAGTGTCAGCTGACACAATCCGTTCTTATACTTCAAATCGGCGAGCGCTGGCATTGATGAGCACGGTGGTGCCGGCTTCTGAATTGGACATCCTTCGTTCTAAACTTGCCTTCCTCTTGGCAACAGATTCTACTTCAGTGCGACAAATCTTCTTCGCCCGCAATGCCTACGATGCTCTAGCAAGTCAGACTCACAAATTGCGAATTGTGTCCGGCAAATATCGTTTGACATCCGAAAAAGGGAAACTTCCGCTAACCCTCGTAAACGATTTTACTCTTCCTATTTCCGTGAACCTTCAATTAACTCCGCTTAATTCGCGGGTACATATTTCCGATATCAAAAGGCTGGTGTTGGACGCCAAATCTACAACCCAGATTCTTGTTCCAGTCACGGTCATTGCACCAGGCACGACAATGGTGTTGGCACAATTTGTAAATTCTCGGAATGATGCCGTGAATGAAACCGCAATTCTCACCCTGAACACCTCCGTAATTAGTCCAACGGTTGCATGGTTTACAACCGGATCAGCAATCCTCCTCTTTCTCGCTGCCCTGACACAGAGTGTACGAAGAGTGAAGAGGTCACGAAAATGAAACCAGTTGATTTATTTCATGCATCCAGCGTTATGGCAGTCGGAACAATAATCTCCCGAATAACTGGTTTCGTTCGAAATATCTTGGCAGTTGCCGTTCTGGGTACAGCGCTTCTGGCAGATACCTACAACGTTGCAAACACGATGCCTAACATCCTTTATAACCTCCTAGTTGGCGGAGCCCTCACCGCAATCTTCGTCCCGCAGATAATCCGATCATTTAACGACGAAGATGGCGGGGAAGCCTTTGTATCACGGCTAGTCACGACGATAAGCGGAGTCCTGCTGGCGTTAGTAGCGCTGGGTGTGCTTTTCGCGCCCTTACTTGTCCGAATTTACGCTCCAGAGTTTGCCAATGCAGGCTTTGAAAAGCAGTTTCATTTAGCTATTGCCTTCACCCGCTATTGCCTGCCACAGATCTTCTTCCTAGGTCTGTTCACCATGCTCGGACAAGTAGCAAACGCGCGGGGATCATTCGCCCCGCTGATGTGGGCTCCAATCGCAAATAATCTAGTAGTTATTACGGTTTTTTCCCTTGTCCTTTTTGAGGCACCACATCTGGCTATTGGGAACATTACTTCCGTACAAACTCAGATTCTGGGGTGGGGCACAACCCTGGGTGTGATAATTCAAGCCTTGATATTAATTCCAGTCGTAAAACACACGGGAATTCGCTTACGGCCAAAACTGGGTTGGCAGGGACTCAACAAATCCTTCTCACTTGCGGGTTGGACTCTAGTTTACGTCTTGATCTCACAAGGTGGTTACTTAGTGACCGTAAATATTTCCACAAGCGCAGCAGTACGTAGTGCTAAAGAAGGAATTAAGACTGGTGTCGGCTTCACCCCATTTAGCAATGCCTACTTGATCATGATGTTGCCATATTCCATTGTGACGATCTCAGTTCTTACAGCCTTATTGCCGCACCTTTCCAAATTGGCCCTGAACAAAAAACGGGAAGAAGTTCGTCTTCAACTGATTCGGGCGATCCGCATGGTGGGTGTTCTTACAATTCCCAGTAGCATCGCGCTTTTGCTCTTTGGCCCGAATATTACAAGCGTCCTATATTTTGGCATTGGTATAAAGGATGCCGACTATATCGGTTACGTCCTTTCAGCCCTTGGTGTCGGTCTGGTTGCATTTAGCATAAATATCATTTTGATCCGGGGGTTCAATGCTTTTGAAGATACAAAAACGCAGGTAGCTTCAATATTGTTTATCAATGTGGTCTCTGTAGGACTCTCGTATTTGTCTTTAATGATACTTCCCAATCAGTGGGTGACGGTTGGTTTGGGTCTGGCATTCTCGATTAGTTACATCGTCGGTCTCCTCATCACCCTTGCCCTCTTAAAAAGGCACACCGGCCGCATTTACGTCGGAGATTTCTCTGGCCACCACCTCCGTCTCTTTCTCGCTTCATTAATGGCGATGCTGCCTATATTCGCTATTGGACGGATCTTCTCGTGGACTAGCACTAATAGTTCACCGATGGCCCGGATGGGTGAACTCTTGATTATTGTCGTCATCAGCCCCATTGGATACTATTTTGTTGCGAAGATGATGCGTGTGGAAGAAGTCACTCTTACCGGCGAGTTAGTAAAAGTGCAGTTTCATCGCGTCCTGCGCTCGCGGCGCAAACCCACTTTTCCAACTGGGGAATAACTCAACATAAGATGAGGTTATGGTGGTGATATGACAAGTGTAGATAAAGTCCATGAGGTTGTGATCGTCGGCTCTGGTCCAGCGGGCTATACCGCGGCAATTTATGCCGCACGTGCGCAATTGTCGCCCATTCTCTATGAAGGCTCTGTTACTGCCGGTGGCGCACTCATGAATACCACCGAAGTCGAGAACTTCCCTGGATTTGCCGAGGCCGTAATGGGTCCTGACTTAATGGACTCAATGCGAAAACAAGCATTGCGCTTCGGGACAACTATGGTCACTGACGACATTGTTGAGATGAATCTAGTCGGAGATGTAAAGACCCTGAAAGATGGGTCTGGAAACACCCTGCGAGCGAAGTCCGTGATACTTGCTATGGGATCTGCTTTTAAGGAAATTGGTCTCCCGAATGAAAAAAGGCTTTCAGGGCGCGGTGTCTCATGGTGCGCGACGTGTGATGGATTCTTTTTTCGAGATCAAGTCATTGCCGTCGTGGGTGGTGGTGATTCAGCGATCGAGGAAGCCACTTTTCTTACTCGATTTGCTAAGAAGGTCGTTCTCGTACACCGCCGTGACACATTGCGCGCCTCCAAAATCATGATTGAACGCGCATTTGCAAACCCCAAAATTGAGTTTCTCTGGAACCATGAAGTGATAGATGTCTTTGGTGACGATAAAGTGACAGGAATTCGGTTACGAGATACTAAGACTGGCAAAGAACATACCGGTGATTACACTGGACTCTTTGTTGCGATCGGTCACATACCTCGCAGTGAACTAGTTTCAGAACAAATCACTTTAGATTCCGAAGGATATGTAGAAGTAAAAGAGGGAACGACACATACCAACCTGAAGGGTGTTTTTGCCTGTGGGGATTTGGTCGATCACCGCTATCGACAGGCGATCACAGCAGCTGGAACTGGTTGCCAAGCGGCCCTTGACGCTGAGCGTTTCTTGTCACATCACTGAGTCGATGCAGTTGAACAGGTATGAATCAGTTTTCACTAGTAATCTATGAAGCCAGTTAACAGGGAGAAGAGAATGAGCGCACCACAGCAAGTAACAACGTCAACTTTCGATGAGGTCGTCTTAAAGAGCAGCACCCCCGTATTAGTGGATTTTTGGGCCGAATGGTGTGGGCCTTGTCGTGCAGTAGCCCCAATCCTAGAAGAGATCGCAAAGGAACACGGCGATAAATTGAAGATCGTCAAACTTAACACCGATGAGGAATCTGCGATCGCAATCAAGTACGGGATTACTTCTATACCTACTCTTAACGTCTTTGTTAACGGTCAGGTGGTAAAGACCATTATCGGCGCAAAACCAAAACCATCACTACTGAGAGAACTTGAAGCATTCATCTAACCGAGTTGATAGAGCGGGCGCGTTTGAATTGATATTAGGACTTTGATCTAGATGGTGGATCTGCCGACGAGTAAAGGCGACAGTGGCGATGTAGCGACTCAAATCGTCAACATCCTCAATCGATTGGGTTTACTTGTCGCCGAGCCCTCTTATTTTGATGCGACGGTCGAGAATGCGGTTCGAGCTTTTCAACAATCTCGAGGGTTAACTGTCAACGGAGTAGTTAACTTTGCCACTCTTCAAGCACTCGAAG
The DNA here is from genome assembly GCA_036382195.1 of Candidatus Nanopelagicaceae bacterium. Taxonomy (GTDB): domain Bacteria; phylum Actinomycetota; class Actinomycetes; order Nanopelagicales; family Nanopelagicaceae; genus QYPT01. Next base: position 19,400 of record DASVIG010000045.1, on the reverse strand, counting down.
AGGCTCGATGGAAATTGGGGGATAGATCTCTCTATTTACAGCCGTCCCAATTGATGCGGGGAGATGATGTTGCAACGCTTCAAGTTCGATTAACCGATATGGGATTCAATTGCGGGCGGGTCGATGGTGTCTACGGTATTCGTACCGAGAATGCGGTAAAAGAGTTCCAACAATCTGTCGGTGTAGCAGTGGACGGTAAATGTGGCCCGACAACAATTACCGCACTTATTCGATTGACTCGCACTGTGTCCGGTGGAACACCTTCGCTTTTACGCGAGAGCGCAATGCAGAAAAGTCGTGGCCCCGCCCTTGCCAATAAAATAATCGTCTTAGACCCAAGTAGTGGCGGTGGCGAAGCTGGGATTTGCGCGCACGCGGTGGAGGAGTCTGAAATTGTCTACGATGTCGTCCAACGGCTGGAAGGGCGGTTACTGGCTCTAGGCGTTAGCGTATTTCTCACTCGGGGAGCAAACAATTCACCGAGTGAAGCCGAGAGAATTCTTTTTGTCAATAAAACAAATGCAGATTTGATACTTTCCTTTCACGCAGACGAATACGTCAACGAGAAGGCTCATGGAGTAGCCACCTATTTTTATGGAAGTCAGGCTCATGGGATTCATTCCGTCGTGGGCGAACGTTTCGCCTCTTTAGTTCAGCGTGAGATCTGCGCCAGGACTGATCTTCTGAACTGTCGCACTCATGCCAAGACGTGGGACTTACTACGACTGACAAAGGCACCAACCGTTCGGATCGATCTCGGATACCTGACAAACCAGGGTGATGCCCAGCGTTTAGGTCGTCCTGATTTCCGGGATGTCATAGCAGAATCAATTGTGATTGCGATACAACGTCTTTATCTGGCTTCCGAAGACGATGCCAAGACCGGGACCCTCCGCATTGCCGACCTTCGAAAGGTCGGATTACGTAGTTAGGTCCGCGGGCATACATCCAGTGTGGGAGACTTGCCGAATGCCTGAACTCATGAAACGCCACCGCACTGGCCTTCCCCAGAATTTAGAGGAGCGCTTTGCCGCTCGTGCTGCCGGAATGCAGCCCAGTGAGATCCGATCACTCTTTGCGGTTGCTTCTCGTCCGGAGATTGTCTCGTTGGCAGGTGGAATGCCCAACCTCTCGGCGCTCCCCATGGAGATGATGGCTTCAGTTGTCCATGACCTCATCCTGACCAACGGTGCTGAGGCACTGCAGTACGGAAGCGGCCAGGGCCATCCAAAACTACGCGAGCAGATTTGCGATGTTATGGCTTTGGAGGGTATTGAAGCCAACCCCGACGACGTGATTGTGACTACTGGTTCACAGCAAGCACTTGACTTAATATCCCGAATTTTTATCGACCCAGGCGATGTGGTCCTCGTCGAGGCACCTTCCTACGTCGGCGCCCTAGGAACCTTCCGCCAATATGAGGCACAAGTAGTCCATGTTGAATTGGATAGTCAAGGACTAGTTCCTGAAGCTCTGCGCCAAGCAATTGCATCGGTACGTGCGGCTGGACGAAAAATAAAATTCTTGTACTTGATCCCCAATTATCAGAATCCAACCGGCGTTCTTCTGCCTGCAGATAGACGCACTGAGATTTTGGAGATCTGCCAGACTGAAGGGATCTTCGTCGTCGAGGACAATCCTTATGGCCTGCTTGGTTTTGATCGCCCGTCCCCCAATGCAATGCGCGCAGAAGACAGTGAAAATGTTATCTACCTCGGATCCTTCTCAAAAACCATTGCCGCAGGCCTGCGTGTGGGTTGGGCGCTTGTTCCGCCATCATTAAAAGAGAAACTTGTGATCGCCAGCGAGTCTTCGATTCTCTGCCCTTCGAATTTTACTCAATTAACAATTTCCAACTATTTAGCAGATCAGCCTTGGCGCGATCAAATCGCATCATTTTGCGAACTATATAAAGTTCGCCGCGATGCCATGTTGGAATCCCTCGACAAGTACTTCCCTGCCTCTGCAACTTGGACAAAACCTGGAGGGGGGTTTTATGTGTGGGTAAATCTTCCTCCGGAGATTGATACAAAGGTGATGATGCCTAAGGCAATCGTTGCAAAAGTTGCTTATGTTCCTGGCACCGCTTTTTATGCTGACGGATTTGGAACATGGGCGATGCGATTGTCCTACTGCCATCCAACTCCGGAAAGAATACGTGAAGGAGTTAAAGCTTTAAGTCAGGTTGTTAAACAGGAAATTGAACGCCGTAGCAGTGGCTTTGAAATTTCCAAATAACTAATTCTTAATCCTCCAGCAAATCCAGTAGGCGTTTGAGGTCTGATCCTCCTGAGAACTCTATGGTGATCTTGCCTTTGCCTTTTCCAGATTGCACACTCACGCGAGTGTCATAGAGATCTGAAAGTCGTTCTGCAATTTCCAAGAGTTCGGGTGAGGGTGAGCTGCTTGCCCTGGTTCTCTTCTTTGAATTCAAAGCACCCGTCGCAACTATTTCCTCTATTGCCCGGACGCTTAAGCCTTCAGCCACAATGCGCGAAGCCAACCGTTCAATCTCTATTTCATCTGTCAGCGCCAACAATGCACGGGCATGTCCTGCCGAGAGAATTCCCGCAGCGACTCTTCTCTGCACGGATGCAGGCAAGTTCAATAGTCGCATCGTATTAGTCAGATGTGGACGTGACTTTCCCAGACGTCTGGCCAACTCTTCGTGTGTGCATCCGAAGTCGTCGAGCAGTTGGGCATATGCCGCACCCTCTTCAAGGGCATTGAGTTGGCTTCGGTGAATATTCTCAATCAGTGCTTCGCGTAATAATTCGTTGTCAGCCGTCTCACGGATAATGACGGGAATGGAAGTGAGACCGGCAGCTTTTGCCGCCCTTAATCGTCGCTCGCCCATAATCAATTCATAACGACCCGGAGATATTTCACGCACAACAGGTGGCTGTAAGAGTCCGACTTCTTTAATTGATTGCGTTAATTCGCGGAGTGCGTCTTCATCAAAAGTTATACGTGGTTGTTTTGGGTTGGGAGAGATTACATCAACTGAGACTTCGTCTTGACGTGCAACTTCAGTTCCAGAAACAGAGAGAGAGGTCGGTATCAACGCATCGAGATTTGTGCCGAGCCCGCCCCGTTTAACACTCATGCACTTTCTCCTTTTTTATAATTGATGCTGACAACATTGGAATCAAAAGCTTTTCCTCGCTCAGAAATTTCGCGCGCCACTTGCATGTACGCAACTGCGCCCGGCGAAACCGGGTCATACGTCATCACTGTTTGACTGTACGAGGGAGCTTCGGATATTCGGACAGCACGTGGAATCGGAATATCAATAAGTTCATCTGGAAAATGTGCACGGACGCTGGCAGCGACGTCGTTTGCCAGACGGGTACGACCATCAAACATCGTCAGAATAATCGTTGATAATTTCAACTGCGCGTTGAGTCGTTTCTTTACCACTGAATAGGTTTCAAGTAACGCAGTGAGGCCTTCCAGCGCGTAATACTCACATTGGATTGGAATCAGCATTTCTTGTGCTGCAGCCAGAGCATTAACAGTCAGAAGTCCCAAACTGGGTGGGCAATCAATGAAGATATAGTCATACCCAATCCCGGCGCGTATTCGCTCGTCAACCAATTCCTTGATCGCTTCTTTCAATCGCAATTCGCGGGCCACCATAGGCACCAAGTTGATCTCTGCTTGGACTAGCGCTGTATTGGAAGCAATACATTCCAGATGAGGAAAACCGGCGACCTTCTGAACAACCGAAGCGATCGGACTCGCACCCATAAGGACTTCATATATCCCTTGATGGGCCTGGTGTTCAACCGCAAGTGCGGTACTGGCGTTGCCCTGCGGATCTAGGTCGATAACCAGGGTTCGAAGGCCCCCCATGGCCAGCGCGGCGGCGATATTAACGGTAGAGGTAGTTTTGCCCACTCCGCCTTTCTGATTGGCCACGGTAAAAATCCGCACGTAAGCGGGTTTGGCCATCGCCTCTTTCAGGCGGCGGGTGCCGACAACCACTCTCTTGCCCGATGTTTCACGTGAATCATCCACGTGGGTAAGTTAACCAGTCTTTTGGATGGATATAACCCGGGCTAGAGGTAGATCCTCCAGGGTAATTTCATGGAGATGGGCTCCTTTGACAGTACTTATCTCATTTGCCGCATTTTCGCCCTTGATCGCCAGCAAAGTGCCACCGACTCTCATCAGATTCCAGCTCATGGCCTTTAACTTGGCAAGTGGGGCAACCGCTCTGGCAGTCACAAAATCGGCCTTCATCTGAAATTCCTCGGCTCTGCCATGGAGAAGAGTGATACTCAGATCGGCAGCGGCCTCTTCGAGAAAATCCATCCGCCGCTGCAGGGGCTCGATCAATGTCACTTCAAGGTCTGGACGGGCAAGGGCAATAGGTATTCCCGGTAATCCAGCCCCAGAGCCGACATCGACTAGGGATGCGCCTTGGGAAATGAGGGAAATCACGGGCAGGCTATTGAAAATATGACGCTCCCAGATGCGGTCTCCCTCGCCGGGGCCGATGAGTCCCCGTTCTATCCCCGCGGTACGGAGAAATTCCGCGTACCGAGAGATCTCCTCTTCTCTCCCCGGGAAAAACCGGGAAATGAGGGTTTCACGTGAAACCACGAGGGAGTCCAGGAAATCTTTAGGCAGGGAAGATTACAACGCAGCGATTGGGATCTTCGCCCTCAGATTCGCTGCTCAGACCCAAGGTTTGGATTGTGTCATGGATAATTTTTCGCTCGAAGGCGTTCATGGGGGCTAGTTTGAGAGAATTCTTACTAGACGTTACCTCTGCAGCGCTCTCTTGGGCTAGTTGACGCAGTTCACTCTTCCGTCCGGCCCGGTATCCATCAACATCCAACATAAGCCGACTTCGATCCCCGGTAGCAGTCTGTACCGCTAGGCGGGTGAGTTCCTGGAGGGCATCCAGAACTTCGCCATTGTGGCCCACCAGGTGGGTGAGTTTCCCGCCAACGATTGCCAGGGAAGCACGGTCATTCTCAACATCAATATCAATATCCCCGTCCAAATCGGTGATATCCAGGAGTCCTTCAAGGTAATCGGCAGCGATATCCCCCTCCTCCTCCAATTTAGTGACGAGGGCTCCCTCCGCCTTATCGGTCGTCTTCTCAATTTCGTCCATAATGCACTCCTTATCCCCTATTGTCGGGTTCGTACGTTTTAAACCGATTTGTCCTACTTTTTCTTCTTTTTCTTATTCTTTTTTCGGTCGGGCTGCTGGCGCTGGCCTTTTACCTCGGTGTTTCCCGATTCAGGGCTCTCAATCTCCCCCACGTTTTCATCGATCAACGGCAACTCACTCTTCTGGGCCCGCTTAGCTTGCAACTCTATATACGCCGGCGAGCCAGGTGTCGGGTTGCGCTTGATTACATAGAACTGTTGACCCCACGTCCATAAGTTCGTGGTCGACCAATAAATCAAAAGCCCGATAGGAAAATTCACACCGGTAATAGCAAAAATTAATGGGAATGCGTACAACATAATCTTCTGCTGCTGCAACATCATGTTGTTGCTGGAATCCATCTTTGGCATTCCTTTAACCATCAACTGACGTTGTGTTGTGAAAGTTGTCAGTGACATAAAAGCAATAAGCAAGATCGTCACAATTTTGACCGTGCCATTTGTGGAACCAAGGAATGTGGCTGAAATTGGTGCACCAAAAAATTTCGCATGTGCTGCGCTGACAACATCTGCCTGGGTCAGTACTCCATGGGCAACCGGTGGTTTTTTGCCGATGCCGTTGAGAACAGTGAAAAGAGAGAAAAATATTGGCGACTGGGCCAGGATAGGAAAACAAGAAGCCAGTGGATTTGTTTTATGCTCTTTGTAGAGCTTCATCATCTCTTCAGATTGCTTTTGGCGATCATCCTTATGTTTGGCTTGAATCGCTTTAAGGTGCGGTTGCAGGGCGGTCATCGCCCGCTGACTTTTGATCTGTTTTACAAAAAGCGGGATAAGCATCAAACGAATCAGAATTACCAGACCAATAATCGACAGACTCCAAGAGACGCCGCTGTCGGCCGTGAATATAGGTGAGAGCAATTTGTGAATAGAGATAAGGGCCCAAGAAACAGCGATATATAAGGGTTTAAAGATCGAACTCATTGAGTGTTGCTCCCGCTAACGTAAGAGATTTTCTTTGACTTTTTAGGGACTTTCTTGGGTACGTAGTCCACTCCGCCGTGTGACCATGGGTTGCAGCGCATTAACCGCCACACCGCCATCGCAAAACCTTTTAGTCCGTAGGTCGAAATTGCCGTTATTGCATAGGAAGAACATGACGGGTAATACTTGCAGCGAGGTGGAAACATCGGGGAGATCCATTTTTGGTACAAACGGACCAGCTTAATCAAGAGGGACTTCACCGCGGCACCAAAGTTTTTTGAATCAATTTAGGGACCAAAAATGAAAGTTCCTCTGTGAAATCAGCAGATGTAGATCCAGGCAAGGCTCGGACCACCAATAACGAGCCAAGTGGAAGTTCCTTAAGGTGAAGTTGCAAACCATGTCGTATCTGTCGAGCAACACGATGACGCACAACTGATCCACCGACGCTCTTACTAATAATCAGTCCACACTTTGCGGGCACGCTTGTGCTCGTAAGGTAGAGGTAACCAACAAGAGATCCACTTGTTACTCGAAAACCACTCTTTGTTGTTCGCGCGAAATCATCGGGCGAGGTAAGCCGTGCGTTGTGAGGTAGCACGAGTGTGGTTTACGCGGAGATTCGAGCGCGACCTTTAGCGCGGCGGGCAGAAAGAACGGCTCGGCCAGCACGGGTTGCCATGCGAGCGCGAAAACCATGTTTCTTCGCGCGCCGGCGAACATTCGGCTGGAAAGTGCGCTTAGTCATGAGAACTCCTTGAAAATACGTAAAAAGACCGATTAATACAAATGAGGAGGTAACGGTAGAGGTCTGGGGATAAGAGGGTCAAACTCACTTCTCTTTTCCCGATAAATCTGAGAAGTAGCCCGCTACTCTTGTGGATAACTACTTGCTTTTCTGAACGAATCCCTCTAGTTTTCAATCCCCTCCACAGGGCCGGAAGGCTCAAGTTGGGGTTTAGACCACAGCCTGTGGGTAAACTTGTGGATTGTTCCAGAAAGGTCTTATATGACCATAATAGGCAACGACCTCACAGAACTCTGGGATCGCGTCATTGCTGATGTGGCTATAGATACCCCCCAACACCGGGCCTTCCTTTCGCTAACCAAACCCCTTGGACTCCTCAAAGGCAACGGCGCGACCAACCTCCTCGTGGCGGCCCCCAATGCTTTTGCCAAAGACGTCCTTGAGACGCGCCTACGAAACATTGTGAGCGAAGTCCTCTCCCGCGAATTGGGGGAGAAAACAAATATAGCCGTCACAATTGATGAGACCTTGGAAATCCCTAGCCCCCCCCAACCAGAGGTAGAGATTGAATTTATTGCTCCGAAATCCGGAACCGGGCGCGATGACAGTGCTGGCAATAAGACTGCCGAAGTATCCCAACTCAACCCCCGCTACATTTTTGAGACTTTTGTTATTGGCGCCTCCAACAGATTTGCTCATGCTGCAGCGGTGGCAGTTGCGGAAGCTCCTGCAAAGGCCTACAACCCTCTCTTTATTTACGGCGAATCAGGTCTGGGAAAGACACATTTGTTGCACGCCATTGGTGCATACGCTAAAGAATTGTACGGAGGCGTGCGGGTTAGATATGTCTCGAGCGAGGAATTCACCAACGACTTTATTAACTCCATCCGCGACGATAAAGCATCGGTTTTTCAGCGTAGATATCGTGATTTAGACGTTCTTTTAGTTGATGACATCCAGTTTTTAGAGAACAAGGAACGGACACAGGAAGAGTTCTTTCATACATTTAATACTTTATATAACGCGAATAAGCAGATTGTTATTTCGAGTGACCGCCCGCCAAAGCAGTTAACAACCCTTGAAGATCGCCTCCGCAGTCGATTTGAATGGGGATTGATCACTGACATTCAACCGCCTGAACTCGAGACGCGTATTGCCATCCTGCGCAAGAAAGCCGCCCAAGATAAATTGAATGCGCCCGATGATGTTCTTGAATATATAGCGAGCAAGATCTCCACCAACATCCGCGAACTCGAAGGTGCCCTTATCCGTGTTACCGCTTTTGCCAGTTTAAATAGACAGGGCGTTGATTTGAGTTTGGCCGAGATTGTTCTTAAAGATCTCATCCCGAACGAGTCGACTCCTGAAATCACGGGGGCAACCATCATGGCCCAGACTGCGGCTTATTTCAGCCTGACTCTCGATGATCTCTGCGGCACCTCCCGCTCTAGGGTCCTGGTGAATGCCCGGCAAATTGCCATGTACCTATGTCGTGAACTTACCGAGCTCTCCCTACCTAAAATTGGGCAGATGTTTGGTGGACGTGACCACACGACCGTCATGCATGCCGACCGGAAGATCCGTCACCTTATGGCCGAGAGACGTTCCATTTATAATCAGGTTACTGAACTCACCAACCGGATCAAACAACAGGCAAAAAATAACTAATTGGGTGAAATGTCCTATTTGGGGGCGTTTACCCCCAGGTTGGGGAAATCTTGTGGATAACTGTGGATGAAGGCCTTTAAGTTGTGGGTGAAGGTTGTAGATCTATAAAGAAGAGGGAGTGGAGTTAGACGAATAGAGAAGGGTGGGCGGAGATACCCCCAAGGAATCTCTAGTTATTAACAGTAGAAAAAGGTAAGACTTCCACTCTGACCTGCTTTTTTTATACTTACCCACAGTTACAAGCTCTGGTTACTACGACTATCTATATCTATGTAAAGGTTGAGGGTGGAGAACTTTGTGAAAGACTTTCACGCACGAGCGCCTCGGTTTGAGGTTAGCGAGTTACTAGGTGTTACGAGAGGTGCGGCGTGAAATTTACCGTCGAACAGCAGGTGTTGGCTGATGCCGTCAATTGGGTATCTAGAAGTTTGTCTTCTCGCCCCATTATGACGGCTTTATTGGGCATTGTTATAGATGCGCAGGAAAATCAGGTATTTCTCTCAGGTTCGGATTTAGAGACCTCCAGCAAGGCAAATTTCCCCGCCGAGATTAACCAACCCGGAAAAGTTCTCGTGCCGGGGAGATTACTCGCTGAAATTTCACGATCACTCCCACCAAAACCTGTCACAGTGCAACTGGAAGGTTCTCGAGTAATTGTAACTTCAGGAAGCGCAAAGTTTACTTTGCCTACTCTCACCTTAAACGATTATCCCAGTCTGCCAGAACTTCCAGAGACGACCGGAATTATTCCAAGCGATGTCTTTGCTCACGCAGTAGCACAAGTTGCAATTGCGGCAGGTCGCGATGATTCACTTCCGACACTAACCGGTGTTCATATTGAAATTAATGAAGACACAATCACACTAGCGGCTACGGACCGCTATCGATTAGCTGTACGCGAAGTACAGTGGCAAGCAACACAGCCAAGTTTAGAGACGTCGGCATTGCTTCGTGCACGCACATTGGCGGAGGCGGCAAAATCCCTCACAGGAACGAAAAATATTTCCATTTCTTTCGCGCCGGCCTCGTCCCATGATCGTTTAGCCGGTTTCGCCGGCGATGGGAAAACAATGACCTCGAGAATGTTGGATGGAACTTTTCCACCATACCGGCATCTCCTCCCACAAGACGTCACAACGACAGCAGTCGTCGAAGTAGCGCCATTCCTAGATTCTGTTCGGCGGGTTGCCCTTGTCGCCGACAAGACAGTGCCGTTGCGCCTTTCTTTCACCGAAGGGTTGCTCGAACTAGAAGCTGGCACGGGGGAAGAAGCACAAGCTACTGAAACTCTGGATATTCTCTTAATAGGAGAACCCATCACTATCGCTTTCAACCCAACTTTTCTAGCTGATGGTTTGCAGGCTATAGGGACGCCATTTGCTCAGATTTCATTCACTGGTTCAAATAAGCCAGCCATTCTTGCCGGCAAAACCGAGCGAGACGGCGAGGCGATCGAGAATTATCGGTACATGCTTATGCCGATGCGCTACGCCTCATAAATGAATGCGTATCAACCAACTCTCTCTCACCAACTTTAGGTCTTATCCGCAGTTAGACCTAACGTTACAGAGTGGCACCACAACTTTTATTGGTGACAATGGTTCAGGCAAGACCAATATCGCTGAGGCTATTATCTATTTGTCCTTCTTGTCCTCTCATCGCGTCTCCCAGAATCAACCACTGATATCTCTAGGGGCAGAACAAGCAATTATTCGCGCGGAAATTGCCAAAGATGACCGGACGTTACAGGTGGATTTGGAAATAAATATAAATAGGGCAAATCGCGCTAAGCTCAATCAAAATCCAGTTCGAAGCCAGAGAGAAATCCTTGGGGCATGCCAGGTCGTTTATTTCTCACCAGAAGATTTGGATTTAGTTCGGGGAGACCCCGCGACACGAAGAGATTTTTTGGATCGTCTACTTATATCGCGATCTCCTCGATTGTCCGGTGTTATTAGTGACTATGAGAGAGTCGTAAAACAGAGAAACACCCTCTTGAAAACCAGAACCTCACAGAGTGCATTAGATCCATGGAATGAGAAGTTACTTGAACTAGGGGCTGTGCTAACAGCGGAACGGATCACTTTGTGCGAATTACTCAATCCTTGGGTTAGTGAAAACTATTCAAACTTAAACGAGGTGAAGCCAGTTGCGATTTCCTACAAGTCCTCCACAAATGGACTCTCTAATAGTTCCGCCCAGAATCGAGAAATCCTCAGCGAACGGCTGCTTGAAATTCAATACCAAGAAGTCGAAAGAGGGATCACTCTTATCGGGCCCCATAGAGATGACTTACATTTACAAGTAGGAGACTTTCCGGCGAAAGGGTACGCAAGCCACGGAGAGTCGTGGTCGATGGCAATTTCGTTACGTCTAGGGGCCTTCGACCTCTTGAGAAGCGAGGGCACCGAGCCGATACTTATCCTTGACGATGTATTTGCCGAACTCGATACCTCTCGCCGTCTCCAATTAATGAAAGCGACGCAGATAGCGCAGCAGACGATCATTACAGCGGCAGTCGAGGGTGATTTACCAAGTGGTCTTGAAAGTCAACGCCGATATGTAGTGCCGGGACGAGTACTGGAAAAGAGAGAGTGATGGCAAAACGCGATTTAGCCCTTGATCTCTTCCATTCTTTTCAAACCGGAAAGCAAAACAAGAAAAAAAAGGTCAAAGAGACAACCACGGCTCCGACAGATCCCCAACTTCTTGCAGATCTTCTCTCTCATCTCATAGAAGAGAGGGACTGGAAAGGAGGTATTGCCGAAGGAACTCTTTTTTCCACCTGGCCTGACATTGTGGGCGTGGAGATCTCACTTCACGCCACCCCCATCTCCATACTGGACGGCGTTTTAACCTTGCAGACATCCTCAACCGCCTGGGCGACGCAACTTCGGCTGGTAAGTCCAGACCTATTACGGACCATTCAGACCAGCGCTCCAGGGGTATTAGTCGAGAGTATTCTGGTCATCGGCCCGCAAGGGCCTTCATGGAAAAAAGGGATTCGGACCATAAAAGGGGCTCGCGGTCCCCGCGATACCTACGGCTAAAAAGAGGTCATTTTTACCTTCTCAATAGGGTGCCCCTCCACCCTATATAAGTTCGTGTCCCTACACCCACCTCAAAGGCTTATCTGCGCTAAATTAATCTCAATTTCACGGTAGGATAAAGGAGTTCAAATGGGGATAATCTCCTTAGAAAGCCTCTAGAACCATCTTCCTCATTCGGAGGGCTTGGTTGGAGCAAGGTAAAAAAAGGAGTCCCGTTTGCCAGTAAAAACAGGGAAATACGACGCCAGCGCCATCACTGTTCTCGAGGGCCTGGAAGCAGTCCGCAAGCGGCCCAGCATGTACATCGGTTCCACTGGGGAGCGGGGTCTCCACCACCTGGTCTATGAGGTCGTGGACAACTCTGTTGATGAGGCGCTCGCCGGTTTCTGTTCTGAAATCAACATCACCCTCATGGCTGATGGGTCGGTTCAGGTTGTAGATAACGGACGTGGAATACCGGTTGACCTCCACCCCATTGAGAAGAAGCCTGCCTTGGAAGTTGTCATGACCATCCTCCACGCCGGTGGAAAGTTTGGCGATAGCGGGTACTCGGTCTCTGGCGGACTTCATGGTGTTGGAATCTCGGTTGTCAATGCTCTAAGTTCCAATTTATCCGTCTCAGTCCAACGCGATGGTTTCGTATGGTCGCAGGAGTACAAACTCGGTGTTCCGAGCGCCCCGGTGGCAAAAGGTGAACCCTCATCGGCAAGCGGCACCACGGTGAGGTTCTGGCCGTCAACCGATATTTTTGAAACCACTGATTTTTCATTTGAAATTCTCTCGACCCGTTTTCGTGAAATGGCCTTCCTTAACCGTGGTCTGACTATCACCCTCACTGATGAGAGGGCCGGGAGAGTCGATGACAAAGGGTCTGCTTTAAAAGTTCGTTACAACTACGAGGGCGGGATCTCGGATTTCGTCCGTCATTTGAATCTAACGCGGGGCGAGACTCACAAATCCATTATTGCTTTCTCTACCACCGATGAAAAACACCGGATGTCATTAGAGATTTCGATGCAGTGGAACGCAGGGTTCTCTGAGTCGGTCTATACCTTTGCTAATACCATCAATACGCAAGAGGGTGGGACTCACGAAGAAGGGTTCCGTACCGCACTCACTTCCATCGTGAACAAGTTTGGCGAAGAGTGGGGTTTTATTCGCAAGAAAGAAGATCGTCTCACCGGTGATGATGTTCGTGAGGGTCTAACTGCCATTGTTTCCATCAAACTTGCCGATCCGCAATTTGAAGGTCAGACCAAAACCAAACTTGGAAACACCAACGTGAAATCATTTACCCAGAAGGCTGTCAACGAAGAGCTAACTTCGTGGTTCGAACAAAATCCCTCAGAAGGCAAGGACATTCTCCGCAAGAGCATTGATGCTGCGGCAGCGCGAGTTGCGGCTAGAAAAGCACGAGACCTTTCGCGCAATCGCAAGGGACTTCTTGAGGGCCGTGGCATGCCGGGAAAACTGGCAGATTGCCAATGGACAGAGCCCGAAAAGTGCGAGTTATATATTGTCGAGGGTGATTCGGCAGGTGGCTCGACAAAAGGCGGCCGGGACTCTCGATATCAAGCCGTTCTGCCCATTCGCGGGAAGATTCTCAATGTTGAAAAGGCCCGTATCGACCGGGTTCTGCAAAATAATGAGGTTCAAGCGTTAATTACCGCATTGGGTACAGGCGTTCATGATGATTTTAATATCGCTAAGTTGCGCTACCACAAGATCATTCTGATGGCAGATGCTGACGTCGATGGCCAGCACATCCGTACGCTCTTGCTCACCCTGCTTTTTCGTTTCATGAGACCTCTCATAGAGCAAGGTTTTGTGTATCTAGCGCAACCACCACTGTATAAATTGAAGTGGGGCGGTAAAGAACCAGTGCAGTACGCGTTCTCTGATCGCGAGCGAGATGGTTTTATCAAGCTTGGAGTTGATGCCGGAAAGCGCCTTCCCAAAGAGGACGGTATCCAGCGATTCAAGGGCCTTGGCGAGATGCCCGCAAAGGAGTTATGGGATACCACCATGGATCCACAACACCGAGTTCTTATCAATGTCAGTTTGGAAGATGCTGCAGCAGCCGATGATCTATTTTCTGTTCTTATGGGTGAAGATGTCGAACAACGGCGGCTCTTTATCCAACGCAACGCAAAAGATGTTCGCTTCCTTGATATCTAATTAACGAATAATTAACAGAGGCAGATAATGGACGAGCTCAAGAAGTTTGATCGCATCGAAGTAGTCGATCTCCAGGTGGAGATGGCACGTTCGTACCTTGACTATGCGATGAGTGTCATTGTCGGCCGCGCCCTCCCCGATGTCCGCGATGGCTTGAAGCCAGTTCACCGGCGAGTTCTTTTTGCTATGTATGACGGGGGTTACCGGCCAGATAAGGGATACTACAAATCTTCTCGAATCGTTGGCGACGTTATGGGTAAATATCATCCCCACGGGGATGGCGCTATTTACGACACTGTCGTTCGACTGGCCCAATCGTGGTCTCTTCGCTACCCACTTGTAGATGGCAACGGAAACTTCGGTTCTCCGGGTAATGATCCTGCTGCTGCCATGCGGTACACGGAGGCTCGTCTCTCTCCTATGGCAATGGAGATGATGCGGGATATTGATGAAGACACCGTCAATTTCTCCCCCAATTACGATGGTCGCTCAGAGGAGCCGGACGTACTTCCTAGTCGTTTCCCGAATCTCCTGGTTAATGGCAGCGCCGGAATTGCCGTGGGCATGGCCACCAATATTCCTCCTCACAACTTGCGTGAGATCGCAGAGGGAGTCATCTGGGCACTCGAGCATCCAGAGGCAAAGTCAGAGGAACTGCTCACAGAACTTCTGAGAGTTGTTAAAGGTCCCGATTTCCCAACCAGAGCACTCATCGTTGGTCGGACCGGGATCGAGAGTGCATATCGCACCGGGCGTGGTTCCATCACGATGCGGGCAGTTGTCCTTGTCGAAGAAATCAACAAGCGCACTTGCCTGGTTATTACCGAACTTCCTTATCAAGTTAACCCTGATAATTTGGCTTTAAAAATTGCCGAACTGGTTAAAGACGGAAAGATTAAAGGAATTGCCGACGTTCGGGATGAAGGAAATGAGCGCCTAGGCCAACGTTTAGTGGTTGTGCTTCGCAATGACGCAACCCCCAAAGTTGTTCTCAACAATCTATATAAGCAGACGCAACTACAGGACACTTTCGGGGCCAACATGTTGGCTCTTGTCGATGGTGTTCCACGCACTCTTCGTCTGGATGAATTTGTTCGTTATTACATCGATCATCAGGTAGAAGTAGTTGTCCGTCGCACGAAGTACCGCTTGGCAGAAAAAGAGAGACGCGCTCATATCCTCCGCGGCTATCTCAAGGCTCTCGATGCTTTGGATGCGGTTATTGCATTAATCCGTGCAAGTTCGACCCCTGAAGAAGCCCGTACCGGTTTGATGAAGTTGTTGGACGTGGACGAAATCCAGGCAAATGCGATTTTGGACATGCAGTTGCGACGCATTGCTGCTCTTGAGCGGCAGAAGATCAACGATGAATATGACGGTCTCATGTCGGACATCATTGAACTGACAGCGATCCTCGCCAGTCCAGAAAAACAACGTGAAATAATCAAATCAGAGCTTTCTGATGTGGTTTCAAAGTACGGCGACGAACGGCGCACCCAGATAATTGCCAGTGAAGGCGATTTCTCGGCGGAGGATCTCATTCCAGATCAGGACGCTGTTGTCACCATTACACATACGGGATATGCAAAACGGACACGTGCGGATCTCTATCGGTCACAGAAACGTGGAGGCAAAGGCGTCAGAGGTGCTGCTCTGAAACAAGATGATGTGGTGGATCATTTCTTTGTCGCATCTACACATGACTGGTTACTTTTCTTCACCAACCAAGGACGTGTGTATCGGGCTAAGGTCCATGAGCTTCCAGACTCCGGTCGCGATGCACGGGGCCAGCATGTTGCCAATTTAATGGCCTTCAAGCCGGATGAGCAGATTGCCCAAGTCCTGTCTTTGAAGAATTATCTAGTGGCTCCGTACCTCGTTCTTGCAACCAAGAGTGGGCTCGTGAAGAAGACCCCATTAGGCGAATATGACTCATCGCGCGCCGGAGGGCTTATTGCTATCAATTTGAAACCAGGTGACGAAGTCGTCAGTGCCTCTTTGGTAGATGGCAGAGACGAGTTGCTTCTTGTCTCCAGAAAAGGAATGGCGATGCGCTTTACCGCAGACGATGAATCTCTCCGTCCGATGGGCCGTTCAACAACCGGCGTGATAGGCATGAAGTTCCGGGCCGGAGACGAACTTCTCACGATGGCCCGGATCAATTCGGAAGATTCCAATCTCCTGGTTTTCACCGCCACCGATGGTGGTTACGGCAAGAAGACTCCGTTGGATGAATACCGTCTCCAAGGACGAGGGGGAATTGGCATTAAGGCTGCGAAGATCGACGAAGACTCCCGTGGGGTCTTGGTAAGTGCACTAGTTCTCCGCGATGAAGATGAGGTTCTTGCAATTACATCTGCCGGCACGGTTATGCGTACGCCTGCGGCGGAAGTGCGCCAGACCGGGCGCGATTCCATGGGAGTTCGTTTAGTTAACCTGGCCGAAGGCGTGCAAGTCATATCAGTAACCAAGAGCGCCGAGACGGAGGCGGTGTAGGAAATAATTACAGTTTGGGGTCTACCTCCTCTTACCTGTACCCTTACGCAGGTTTTCGGGCCTTTAGCTCAGCCTGGTTAGAGCGCTTCCCTGATAAGGAAGAGGTCGGAGGTTCAAGTCCTCCAAGGCCCACCCCGTTAACCACGGGGACTTAGCTCAATTGGTAGAGCGCTGCCTTTGCAAGGCAGAGGTTAGGGGTTCGATTCCCCTAGTCTCCACATGACAAACACTTCGGCAACCCTGCACACCTCCATGGGCGACATCGTTATTGAGTTGCTGCCCAACCACGCACCTAAAACCGTCGCGAATTTTGTTGAATTAGCAACAGGCGCCCGCGAATGGACCGATCCTCGCACCGGCGAGAAGACCACGGCAAACCTCTTTGATAACACTGTTTTTCACCGGGTTATCGGAGGGTTCATGATTCAAGGCGGAGATCCCCTCGGTCGCGGCACTGGTGGCCCTGGTTACCGCTTTGCAGATGAGTTCCATGGGGAATTGGTCTTTGACCGACCATATATTTTGGCGATGGCGAACTCTGGGCCAGGAACTAATGGATCCCAATTCTTTATCACTTTGGCACCGACCACATGGCTCAACCGTAAACACACCATCTTCGGTGAGGTAAAAGACCCAGCCAGCCGGACGGTTGTTGACGCAATTGGAAAGAGTAAGACTGACGCTCAAGATCGCCCTACTACACCAGTAACGATTAACTCAGTCACAATCGCGTGAAACGGAACGCCACAACTGCATTAATCACAATTATTTGTGGGTTCTATCTCCTGCAGTTGATCGACCCGTCGATACAAGAACATCTTTTCCTAATCAATAAAGCCATCCTCAGCGATGGCGCGGTGCATGGTGTTGCCACCGGCGAGTGGTACCGGATCCTCACCGTCGCGCTCGTTCATGGCGGTTTCCTGCACCTTGCCTTCAACATGTGGGCACTCTTCGTTTTGGGCAATCCAATCGAGCAGGCATTTGGCCGGTACCGATTTCTTGCGATCTTCTTCATCTCGCTGATCGCCGGATCATTGACATCCCTTGTCCTGAGCCCAGTTAATCAGCCATCGGTGGGTGCCTCAGGTGCTCTCTTTGGCCTTTTCGGGGCGCTCGCCGTTACCGGACGAAGAATTGGAGTGGATGTCAGGAGCATCCTGGTCCTCATCGGTATTAACTTTGCGCTGGGTTTTATGCTTCCGAATATCGATTGGCATGCGCACTTAGGCGGCCTCATCGGCGGCGCCATCGCGGCCACAGTCTTACTTCGAAAAAGGGTGTGAGTTATCCACAGGAGTTATCCACTATGTGGAGAATTACAGGGGTGTAATTCGGCAATTACCGCCATTTAGTGGCGAGGGAGAATCCCACGCCGATAAAACCGAAGCCGACAACCATGTTCCAAGCACCAATGCCCGGAATTGGATAGCTAGTCGATGTGACATAAAAAACGACTATCCAGATGAGGCCGATAAGAAAAGCTCCGACCATGGTTGGGGCCAGCCATCCCGGGCTTTCCAGCGGTCCAGCGACCGGGTGAAGGATTTCTGCGGGGATGGACTTCTTATCCTTCTTGCGGAGTTTCGACTTAGGCATGGGCGAGGGTAACACGAGGTCTCACACCTGTGGCAAGCGGGAGAAACCGTTTATGCGAGAGAATTGCCCCTATGTCTGCAAGAAAGATCCTGGTCATAGATAACTATGACTCATTCGTCTTTAACCTCGTCCAGTACTTGGCTCAATTAGGGGCGCAATGCACCGTAGCCCGTAATGACGAGGTCGATGTTGCCAAGGCCAGTGAGTATGACGGGGTTCTGATCTCGCCCGGACCTGGCACTCCCGAGCGGGCAGGAGTCAGCGTGGCGATGGTCAATTACTGCGCGCGCGAGCACATTCCTCTCTTCGGTGTCTGCTTGGGACATCAAGCGATCGGAGTTGCATTTGGCGCCACCGTTTCGCAGGCGCCCGAACTTCTCCACGGGAAGACATCACTGGTTTATCACCGCGGAGTCGGGGTCCTGAAAGACATTCCAAGCCCCTTCAATGCAACGCGCTATCACTCACTTGCAGTTGAACGCGCCAGTGTTCCGGAGGAAATTGAAATAACGGGTGAGACGGAGTCTGGTGTTGTGATGTCGATGCGACACAAGACTCTCCCGATTGAAGGCGTGCAGTTTCATCCCGAGTCAGTGCTGACCGAGCATGGTCACGAAATGTTGGCCAATTGGCTGGTTGAATGCGGAGATCCTGATGCCCGCGAGAAGGCGGTCGGATTATCTCCCGTAGTTGGCAAAAAATAAATCTTATTGAGTTGGAATGTCCGGCAGCGCCGGCGCCGGTATCGGTATCGGTGTCGGTGTCGGTGTCGGTGTCGGTGTAACTGGAGGGACTTGGTTGACGGTTATCGTCACCGAGGAGCCGATCGTCTGGGTTGTTCCTGCGTCGGGGGCTTGAGCAAGGACGATACCGAGGGATTGGTTGGGATCGTACCCAGCAATCTGGTTTACCAAGAAACCCGCTTGCGCGAGGACAGTGCGTGCTTGAATCGCTGTCACTCCTACCAAGCGTGGTACTTGAATATTTCCGCTAGCGATCTGCAGAATAACTCCGCTTCCTGCAGTAATCGTGGAACCGCCCGCAGGTGTGACACTGAGTACCGTGCCTTGCGGCTTATCTGAAGAAACGGCATTCGTCTGCGCGATTACCAGGCCAGCAGCTGCCAAGCTGGCACGAGCGTCAACGAGTGATTTTCCAACCAAGTCAGTGGGGACGGTTGAATCACCAACCCCATCTGACAGAGTCAAGACCACACCAGTTCCTTTTTTCGCCTTTGAAGTCGCCAGCGGAATTTGACTGGCCACGCGATCCTTAGGAATATGTGCATCATGTGCACGTTGGAAAGTGACGACAAAATCAGGGAGCGCACTCTGAGCAGCGGGCTGAGTCAACCCAACAACATCGGGAACTACGATGAGGGAATCAGTTTGATTTGCGTTCTTGACGAATGCGCCAAAGGCATAAACTCCCAGTGCCAAGAGGCTTCCAATGAGCAACGTACTTATAGCTCCGACGATAAATTGACGACGGCTAATGCCTTTTCGGGCGACCTTCGTCGTGACCGCACGTCCCTCGCGAAGTTTCTGTAT
>DASVIG010000044.1:0-12423 GCA_036382195.1 Candidatus Nanopelagicaceae bacterium | reverse complement strand
ATGTTGCTCAGGCTTAGCGGAAGAGCAGATGCCATCTGCGGTTGCAAGAGGATTAGTTGCGAACTTGATTTGAGAGGGGCATACAATTTAATCGTTCCGGATCGACCGCAAGTGTTTTCTGCGTGGGCTGCCAGAGAGACGCGAGAGTATTTGGAGTTCAAAGTGGTTTGGTAAGTAAGACTCTTCTTATTTTTAGAGATTACAAATTTCTTCCATACCGACCAAGGTTCCCACTTTTTGTTGACTTTGTTGTAGAGAGACGTTGTCCACAAAAGAGATGCTGGCAGTTCTCCGGTGAGAGCGGCTGTTAATTTGATGGCTGGGCCGCCGGTGCGTGCCCAGGAGGTAAGGGTTATCGGGCTGGCGGGCGGTTTTTTGCAGGCAAGTGCCGAAGACAAGTTGCCACTCAGAATCGGAAGGAGGCTCAGAAGAAGTGCAAAAGCCACCAGATATGTCATACGAGAAGATGTTCGCATTTCAAGACATCCCCTCATTGGAATCGTTTACCTTCACCCATAAGGCTAATTTGAAGTCGCTGACCGATCTATGGAGTAATTGAGCGCCAGCACTAAGATTCACAATGTGTCGAGAGCATAGAAAGTGATCTTGACCGAAGTTCTTGGATTGCTTAGGTTGCTGGTCGCTTCTTGCAGATAGCTATGACTGCTGCGGATGCGAATGATGACCAACCTAACCCTTCGACGTGCCCCTCGCATGGTTCCAAATGAGAGTGCAAGCCTGAGGTCATCCTGCCCCCGCTACTAGTAAGGTTTTCTAGGCTATGGCTCACGCATAATGCGGGAGCCATTGGCATTTCTGGCTATAGGGTCTTGCCGTGGCTGAGTTCTCAAACCAAGACGATGACCCACGAAAGAGTGAAAGACCGAGTTCACTTCGTTCCTTCAGGCACCGTAACTATCGACTTTTTTACCCTTTTGGGATTGTTTCCAACATCGGTACGTGGGTACAGCGGGTTGCCCAAGATTGGTTAGTACTGCAACTTACTCACAGTGGCACGGCCCTAGGCCTAGTGACGGCGTTGCAATTTCTTCCCGTAATCTTTTTCAGTTTGCATGGGGGGGCTCTTGCAGACAGAGTTGATAAGCGGCTTGTATTGATCATCACTAATATAGGTGGTGGTTTGTCCGCACTTACGTTGGGTCTACTCGTCGTTACTAATAATGTCCAGGTCTGGCATGTTTACGCACTTGCACTTTCGCTTGGCCTATTCGCCTCAATTGATGCGCCCGTGCGCCAAAGTTTCGCAGTGGAATTGGTGGGACGGGAAGACCTACCAAATGCAGTAAGCCTCAACTCAGCAAGTTTCAACGGTGCTCGGTTGATTGGCCCCGCAATTTCTGGCTTAATGATTAATGCCCTTGGTACCGGTCCGTCATTTATTGTCAATGGGATTTCATTCATCGGCGTCGTCTTTGCGTTGATGGCAATACGTACAAAGGACCTCTATCGCAAACCGAAGCTCAGCAAAAGGGATCAGAGTGTTCGTGAGGGATTTCGCTATGTTCGCTCGCATCCTGATCTGCTTGCCGTAATTTGGATGATAGGCATCATGTCGATTTGCGGGTTAAATTTTCAAATTACGATGGCGTTGATGGCCAAGAATCAGTTTGGCCGCGGTGCGGGTGCTTTTGGATTACTTGGATCCTGTGTTGCAATTGGATCACTCAGTGGTGCGCTCGTGAGTGCGCGCCTCGGGCGCAAACGGAGCCCCAGCTTCGTAGTTAAGGGCGGCTTAGTTTTCGGCGTCGTTACTTTTATCGCGGCATTGATGCCAACGTATGTGACCTTTGCCATGATGCTTCCGCTCTGCGGTTTTTCGGCGATAGTTACTCTTATCGCGGCCAGCTCAATCATTCAAACTGGCTCGACGCCTGAGGTTCATGGTCGCCTTATGGGAATCTATATGTTGGTTTATTTAGGTGGTACTCCAATCGGATCACCTTTGATTGGATGGATCGGCGAAGTAGCAGGTCCGCGTTGGAGTCTCTTGTTCGGTGGTGGAGTTACCGCGCTTGCCGCCCTGTTGATAGGCGGATTGAACTCACGTCGATTGGCGCGATCGGCACGGACTGGTGGTACCCCGGATGATGAGCTTGACTGGCAGGACCACGGTCTTGGTAATGGCGTTTGAGTTGGCTATTCGATCCAGCAACACCTCTGCAGCCTGGGCACCTACGGCATATTGGTTCACTCTGACTGTCGTAAGCGGAGGTGTCATTAAGTCAACGAAGGGCATGTCGTTGAAGCCAACAACGGATACATCATCTGGACATGACAATTGCAAATCACGCAGCGCTTGGAGTGCTCCTAATGCTATTCGGTCGTTTGCTGCGACGATTGCAGTCACGTCGCTACGCGTCGCGAAGAGCTGTTTCGTCGCTGCACAACCCTCCGCTATGCCGTAATGGTCGCAGGAAGAGATATCGGCCTCGCTGACCGGAAGTTTATGGTCGTGCATTGCTTCCTTGAAGGCTCTGGCGCGATCTCGTCCCGTAGATAGGAAATTGGGACCTGCGATGTGGACGATGCGGCTATGTCCAAGCTGCACAAGATGGTTGACCGCGTCTCGTATCCCGGCAGCGTTATCGCTGATTACTGCAGAGATGTCATTTCTGTCCGTAGTTCGATTTATCAGCACAATCGGGGTGCCTGAGTCGGCAATGTTTTCGATGATTGGATGGGTTCGTTTCGTTGTGGCGATGATGAACCCATCAACACGACGTGCGCGCAGAGTCTCAACAAGTTTGAGTTCCATTGCCGCGTCGTTGTCAGTATTTCCGATCAGAGATACATACCCGTGTTTTGTGAGCACATCTTCGATGCCACGCAGAATGGGTGGGAGGAAAGGGTTTGTGAGGTCTGGCAGCATGACTCCGATGCTGGAGGTCTTCTGTGAACGGAAACTACTTGCAATAACGTTAGGTGAGTACCCAAGTCGGAAGGCCGCGTCACGAACCCTACGGGCCGTTTCAACTTTGACCATATTTCGGGTGGCATCGTTCAGAGCTCGTGAGGCAGTCCCAATGTGCACTTGGGCTTCGGCGGCAACGTCGGCCAATGTTGGAGTGCGTCGTGCAGCGCCAGTGGTAGCCACAGATTGGCTCACTTGGTTTGCCTCGGCGCCGTTGCGATTGTTCATTTTAGTCAGAAGCTAAATTTCTATTTAGCTTTAGCCTTATCTTCTGCCTCTTCTAGAGCTACGTCTAGTTCGCCCTGTTTTGCGCTGAGGGTCTTAATCCAGCGCTGACCTCCATATGTGAAGCCAACCCAATACCCGAGTTCGACAACTTCTGCTTCGGTGAACTCTTCAAGCAGCTGGGACCAAAGCTCGTCCGTGGCTAGAGCTGGATCCCACATGATTGCGTCTGCATATCGGAGAGCAATCGTCTGTCGATGTGAGTACACCCCAGAGGTCTCGTAGTTGAGAAGGTTGGACATTTCGTTCGGCGATTCTTTCCATGTTTTGGATAGACCGTATTCAGCGCAGTAAGTGCATGATGCGCTGGTGGCCACGTACGCCCGCATGAGTTCCTTTAATTCGTACTCAAGAAGTCCACTGTGTAACAGCCATTCTCTGGTCTTGTTAAAGGATGCCATGACTCCATAACTATGCGCTCGGATTGATTGAATCTCAGGTCCGGGCCGCCCGTTTTTTATCGATGTTTCAAGCCATGCTCGAGTTTCGGAATCTTCAACCTCTGATGGGACTACGTACGAAATACGAGCCATGGATGATGTCTCCTAGTCATATGAATGCAACCGTTTGCGGATTTTGAATGGTAAAGTTGAAATTAGTCCATGTCAAGAGCGTAATGAAATTGGGCAAATTGGTGGGGCGGATTGCATCTGGAAGATTTTGCATAAAGCATACGAATTAATTCACTGAATTATGCATGCGGGGCAGGATTTAAGTGCTCTCTTAATCTAACGGAATCGTTATAAAGAAATTCTAGGATAGTCAAATCAATCCGTTGACACGACCACGGGACGGTGCTTTACTTCCCGAAAGCCGCAATCGGTTGCATTGAGCCAGCGGGTTTTGAGCATTACTGCTCGGATGGGCTAGTAGGGAGAACCTGCGAAGTGGCGAATGACCCCGCCATGGGTAGGAGCAAGATCCATCGTAAGTCGAGAATTGAGAGAGGACCGCAATGAATAAGTCTTTACCAAGGTTAGCTATTAGAAGGGGTAAACAGAGAGCAAAATCCACCGTCGGAATTGTTGGCATTGGAGCTCTCTGCCTGTCTCTGGTTGTTTTAGGCACGATTTCTAGTACTGCATCCGGCTCTGCGGCTGCAAAGGGACGGCTAGCTGCCGCAACATCGAGCAAAAAACTAACCTCGATCGTGGTTCAACTGGCGTTAGTACCGCCAAAGATGGTCTTCCTCGGCTTCTATGCGGCCCAGGACAAGGGTTTCTACGCCCGCAACGGTCTCAACGTGAAGATTATTGCTGAGTCGACCGGTGTCCAGGCGGTTCGTGGCATGGTCTCTGGCCATGGTTTCTTTTCAGCCGGAGGCACTGACGGTCTAGCGACTGCTGCTGCTGCTGGGGCGAAATTCAAAGGTATTTGGAATTACGCAAGTGATGACCTTTCCATCATCGCATCCAAGGACGTTAAGACGCTTAAGGATCTTGCGGGAAAGACAATCGGAATCACCGACAAAGTTGGCCCAGCCTACACACTGCCAGTTCTGGCGTTGGCGAGCGTTGGTCTACCAGCTAGTGCCGCAAAATATGCAATCTTGGGCGGCAGGCCAGCCCTGGTTTCCGCACTTGCGTCGGGACAAATCCAAGCGGCAGCTTTCCACGTTGATGATGGTCTGACTGTTGTCAAGAAGGATCCATCGGTTCATATCCTGGCACATATGAGCCAACTTGTTCCTAAGTGGTGGTACGGCACAGTGCTGGTAGATGACACTTACGGAAAAGCTCACCCCGCGGTTGTGAAGGCTTTCATTACGGCGCTGATTCAGACTCAGCGATGGATGTTGGCCAATCGATCCGCAACAATCGCACTCGGTATCAAGTACACAGGGTTTGACCCCGATGTCGTTGCAAAGAGCTACGACACCCTCAAGGCAAATCACAACTGGATAATTGATAAAGCCGGTCTCAATCCAACTAATGTGAATTACACCCTTGGATTCTTTAGATCCTCCGGAGTAATAGCGAAGAACAGCCAGATCACCTACCAGAGCATC
Source organism: Candidatus Nanopelagicaceae bacterium (assembly GCA_036382195.1). Lineage (GTDB taxonomy): Bacteria > Actinomycetota > Actinomycetes > Nanopelagicales > Nanopelagicaceae > QYPT01. Next base: position 7,198 of record DASVIG010000044.1, on the reverse strand, counting down.
ATCGACACCTCATATGTTGATGAGGTAATGGCCAAATTAGGACCCGGTAAGTACTAGATAGAGGACCTGTTGGTGCTGTCTGCTCACGGCAAACGGAGAGGGTAGACAGCACCACAGGATTTTCAATCAGAAACATTCGCGTCTGTGATATTTCTTTGGAGGTAAAAAACGGTGTCAGATCCACAAAAAGTTGTTCCATCGGGATCAGTAATGCCGCCTGCTGTTCGCGCTCGCAATATCACCAAGTACTTTGGCGCCGAACGAGTTTTGGACAATGTTGACTTCGACCTAACAAGTGGTTCATTCACATCATTGGTAGGGCCGAGTGGATGTGGTAAGACAACGATGTTGCGAATTATCGCTGGGATCGAGAAGGCCGGCGGCGGTACCATCGAGATTAACGGCGTCTCGAGCGCAAAAGATGTACCCGCCCTTGGTGTGGTTTTTCAGCAAGGTAGCCTTTTGCCGTGGAAGTCAGTGCAAAAGAATGTGGCATTTGGTCTAGAGCTTGCAAAACTGGATAAAGCAGAGATAAAAGAGCGTGTGGCACGTGCACTGGAAATGGTCCACCTAACGGGTTCGGAGAAGAAATATCCCCATCAGCTTTCAGGCGGAATGCAGCAGCGCGTCGGTATCGCTCGCGCGCTCGCCCTTGATCCGCCCATACTCCTCATGGATGAGCCTTTTGCCTCAGTAGATGCCCAAACGCGGGAGGAACTCCACGACGAACTTTTGCACATCTGGGAGAAGAGCAGAAAAACCGTCTTGTTTGTAACTCACAGCATTGACGAGGCAATTGTTCTTAGCGATGAGATTATTGTGATGGCCGCCAGGCCAGGAAGAATTATATCTCGCCTCAAAGTTGATTTGCCTCGTCCTCGAACCGAGGAGAGCGCCCACCTGATGCCAGGGTATGGACAACTCAGAGCAAAAATCCGAAATCTATTGACTCCCGCGTCTCCGCAATCTCTTTTTGAATCAGAGAACGAAATCCTGGATCTGCCACTAGAGGGTTCCGACATTATTCAAGACATAACATCAATGACTCTGAATCCATCAGTGCATGAGAGCAGGGGGCGCTAGAGATGCCGAATCAAATCAAAGTTGAGAAAGAAACTAGCGTCCCGACTGAAGGACTGGCCACGCCTTCCTTGATTCCCACAGTGGGCCCAGAGATTATTAAGCAGAGAAATTATATGCGTTGGGTCGTCAGTTCTATCAGTGTTGGGATTTTCTTCGTGGCATGGCAACTCTACGCCAGAGGGGTAAGCCAGTTGCTCTTGGTCGGGCCGACCGCCATTGTGTCGGCTTTCCGCGAGATGATCTCCACCGGGGAACTTCTAAGTGCAACTGCGGCAAGTCTAAAAGTACTTGTTACTGGCTTCTTTATTGGATTTACGGCCGCGATTCCCATCGGATTGTTATGGGCTCGGTTCAAAGTGGTGGATTGGGCAATTCAACCTTTCGTGAGCGCGCTGTTTTCTACACCGCTGGTTGCTCTCGTTCCGCTTTATGTCTTGTGGTTTGGATTTGGATTTGCGGGCAAAGTTGCGATCGTAAGTAGTTTTGCTTTCTTCCCAGTTCTACTCAATACATACCAGGGGGCGATTTCCGTGGATCCGATGCACCTGGATTTAGCAAAGGTCTTTAAAGCCAGCGAGTGGGAGACTTGGCGACACGTTGTTCTTCCATCGGCCGTACCCTTTGTTGTCGCAGGATTGAATGTTTCCGTCGGGCATGCCCTAACTGGCCTTGTCATCTCAGAGTTCTATACCAATGCCTCTGGTTTAGGTGGCATTGTGCTTACCGCAAGTAGCACTTTCCAGACGGCACATATGTTCGTGCCAATCGTCATAATCGTCGCACTCGGAATTACTCTGATGGCCGGCACTCGGTGGTTAAAGCGCCGGATTGCCCCATGGGCCGTAAATCGCACCGGAAGATAGCACGTTGCCTTTATCTTGGCTTTAGTCCTGCATTGCCAACTGTGACTATCTAGGAGGTAGATCAATGAACGTGGTAGTCGAGACAATTACCAAAGGTGTCTTGGAGATAACAGCAGGCAAGGCCACTACTAGGGTCGACCGTACTGGCGACCCAGATGCGACCGGTTTTCATTCTGTTGATCTCCTACTGGCTGGTTTAGGTTCCTGCATGGTCGGAACAATGCTCAGCGCAGCAGATGAAGCGTCCATACCGGTTGGTCATGTTCGAGTGGAACTTCGCCCGATCGTTTCATTTGGGCCAGAGAGAGTATCCAAGATCAAAATCAAAATGTTTGTCGGTGGAGAGATTACAGCTGATCAAACTGAAGAGTTAAAGCTCGCTGCAGAATCTTGCAAAGTTCATAACAGCCTCCATAGCGGTGTCTTAACCGAATTGGACTTTAATGTTGAGCCGAAGTGGGAGACCGCATGAGCATTGAGCCCTTAACGCCACCATCCGCAGCACTCGTCGAAGCTGAATGGCTGTTTGAAAACCTCGATAACCCCAATGTCGTCGTTGTAGAGGTGTATAGGAAAGGCGATTCTCCTGAAGGTCAAGACCTCGGAGTAATTCCACATGCCAGACGCGTAAATTGGAAGAATCTTGTCTGGGAATCAAAGCGGCGAGAATTTGCTGATTCGACGACGCTGGCCAGTCGTTTAGGAGAGTTAGGAATTTCTCCAAGTGCGGAGATAGTGATCTGTGGCGATCCCATTCAGTTCGGGACATACGCGTACATGGCTCTCAAGATGGCAGGCATGAAGAACGTGAGAATCTTGAACGGCGGGAAGGCGCGCTGGACTAGCCTTGGCCTACCTATTTCTCATGATGCTCCGAGTTATTCCGCTGTAGGGCGTCCCGTTGGAATTGTTGATCGGTCAGTCATCGTAGGGCGGGATGAAGTTCTTGCCTCACTTGGATCAGAGGATATACAGATCCTTGATGTCAGGTCAGATGAGGAATACCTCGGTGAACGTGTATCTCCAATTACCGCGGTGATCGATAACGGGGCACAGGCATGGGGAAGGATTCCCGGAGCCAAGCACCTCTTTTATGGATCACTACTGGATGACGATGGCAGATTTTTAGATCGTGAGGAGTTAATCGCTAGGTTCGCTGCCAAAGAAGTCCACTTAGATCACCCAGTTTTTCTTTATTGCCGACTTGGCCACCGAGCGTCTTTAGCCTGGTTTGCGCTCTCTGAAATTGTTGGATTCGATTCGGCACGCGTCTATGACGGTTCATGGACGGAATGGGGCAGCATGGTCGGTATGCCGATTGAACGTTAGTTCAAATTTAGTGCTGCATCAATAGTTCACGGAGATGCGTGGGCGTAGGGACTCGACCCGCTATTAGGACTCTGCCATCAACGACGAGAGCCGGGGTTGTCATAACGCCGTAGGAAGCAATCTCTGTGTAGTCCTCGATTTTTTCGATGGTTGCCTGGATGCCCATCTCACTAACGGCTTCCCTAGTAATCCGGTCAAGGGTGACGCAGTTCTTGCATCCGGGTCCCAGAATTTTTATATCCATTTCATCCCCACCTTGGTAGTTGTAGTTAAGCTAAAAGGAAATTGAATAGGTAGCCGACAATGACTATTCCAATGCCCACAACGGCAATAAAGGCGGCCAGAAGCTGGGGTTTGAGAACTCGTCGAAGCAGAATCATTTCCGGCAGACTCAACGCAACGACACTCATCATGAATGCCAAGAGCGTTCCCATCGGTAGCCCTTTGTCAAAGAGGGCCTGCACGATTGGTATGACACCGGCTGCGTTGGAGTAAAGGGGAATTCCGATGAGGACTGCTAAAAGCACTCCGAAGGGATTGGTTGCACCTGCATACTTGATGAAGAAGTCCGCTGGTACCCATCCATGGATCAAGGCCCCGAGACCGATTCCAATAAGTAGATAGATCCAGATCTTTCGAAAGATTGCTACGGACTCTTCGACTCCGAGGCGCACTCGTTGCTCTATTGAGACTTCTTCCAATCCGCTGGTCGTCTGGTTATTGAGTTTGGTTTGATACACAAATGGCTCGACCCAGCGTTCTACTTTCATGCGACCCAATAAGAAACCGGCGGTTATTGCAATGAGAAGGCCGGAGAGCAGGTAGATAGCTGCAATCTTCCAGCCAAACATAGTAAAGAGGAGCCCTACTGCAATTTCATTGACGAGTGGGCTGGCAATGAGAAAACTCAAGGTAACTCCGATTGGAATACCCGCAGACACGAATCCAATAAAGACGGGTACCGCACTGCACGAACAGAAAGGGGTGACGGTGCCAAGTCCAGCAGCGAGGATATTGCCAAACCCCTCTGTTTTGCCTCCCAGGAAAGCCCGAGTCCGTTCGACAGTGACGAATGATCTGGCGATGGTGACTGCAAAAGTGATCCCTACGAGAAGCAGCGTGATCTTGATTGAGTCGTACAGGAAGAAATGGATCGTTTCCGTCAGGCGCTTCTGGGGGTCCAGATTGAGGACGGTATAGAGCAGCCAATTCCATACTCTTCCATTTGCCCAAAGGACAAGGAGCCACCCGACCAAGAGGGCAGCGGGAAGAAACCACGCTTGCCCTCTGCTCCTTCTGGTCTTTATCGGGGAGTTGGAAATTGTCATGGAAAACCCATCAATCAGCAGCAGCTAACGGTTGAATCTTTTGAATCTGAGCAGCAGCCAGAAGCAGTCTCTTCCGTGGAGCAGGCGCAGGCGGTTTCTGTCGCAGTGATTTCAATCTTTGTATCGGTCATGCTGGTCTCCTTTGGGTTGGCACTCATCGACATTCATCGATGGGAGAACCATATGCTTCATATCGATGGTTGTCAATGTATGCTTCAGGCATGAGTTCCCGGGTAGTGGTGCGACCTTCAGCCAAGAGGCTGGCTCGATTGGCAGAGCAGTACAAGGCGCTGGGTGATCCGACTCGATTGGCCTTGATACTTAAAGTTGACTCATCTTCCGCGGAAGCAGCCTGTATCTGCGATCTAACACCGGACACCAATCTGGCGCAAAGTACCGTCAGCCACCATATGAAGATTCTGGTCGAGGCTGGACTGTTGACACGCACTCAACGTGGCAAGTGGGCCTTCTACGCTTTGACGCCAGATGCAACTTCTTTACTGCGAAACTTTCTCTAAGGACAGTGTCAACTTCACCTGAGCCCGCTGTCCTTGCCAAACTCTCGCGTTTGGATCGGTTCTTACCAGTTTGGATTTTATTGGCAATGGTCGGCGGGCTGGGATTGGGCCGTGCTGTGCCCGGGATTCAAAGTGCATTGAATTCCATCAAGATCGGCCAGACCTCATTGCCGATCGCCCTGGGACTGCTGATGATGATGTATCCGGTGCTGGCAAAAGTACATTATGAAGAGATGGGTCATGTCACCAGGGATCGGAAATTGCTCTGGTTATCGCTGGTACTCAACTGGTTAATTGGTCCGGCATTGATGTTCGCCCTGGCATGGATATTCCTCGCCGATCAACCAGCTTTTCGAACCGGGTTAATAGTGATCGGACTTGCTCGATGCATCGCGATGGTCCTGATTTGGAATGATCTGGCGTGTGGTGATGCTCAGGCTGCGGCATTACTGGTCGCAATCAATTCGGTTTTTCAAATCCTGGCCTACGCTCTCCTGGGAACTTTCTATCTGAAGATTCTTCCCGGATGGTTGGGGCTGAGCACCCAAGACGTGCAATTTTCCACGTGGGAGATCACAAAAGCGGTCCTCATTTTTCTCGGCATTCCTTTAGTGGCAGGCTTTCTTACCCGTCGATTCGGGGTTCGCAAGAAAGGACGCGACTGGTATGAAACGAAATTCATTCCTCGTTTAGGGCCATTCGCTCTGTATGGGCTTCTTTTTACCATCGTTGTGATGTTTGCATTGCAGGGTGATGCCATAATCAACAATCCCTTGTCGGTGATGAAGATCGCCGTTCCCTTGCTGGTCTATTTTGCGCTGATGTGGGGGATGTCGTTTCTCTTAGGCACTCGGATGCGTTTGGGTTATCCCAAGACGACGACCTTGGCCTTCACTGCAGCCGGAAACAACTTCGAACTTGCGATTGCTGTCAGCATCGGCGTATGGGGAGTCACCTCGGGGCAGGCTCTGGCTGGTGTGATTGGGCCTCTTATTGAAGTGCCCGCATTAGTTGCACTCGTGTACCTGTCTTTGTGGCTTCGTCGCTTACTTTATGCGAAGTGAATTTGTTACGACAAGCAGGCTTGAAACCGCCATCGCGCCGGCTGCATAGATTGGGCGCAAAGCCCCTAAAGCAGCGATGGGAAGACCAATTACGTTATAAGCAAATGCCCACACCAAGTTGAGGCGTATGACACGCAACGTTTTTGTTGACAAGTCGAGCGCGTCGATCACGCTAGCGAGTTCTGGGCGCATCAATGTGATATCTGCAGTCGCAATCGCAGTATCGGTTCCTGTTCCCATGGCAATGCTGAGATCGGCGGTGGCCAATGCCGCCGCATCGTTGATTCCATCGCCGACCATCAAGACACGGTAATCATGTTTCTGCAATGCTTTAACGAGTTCTACTTTCTGTTGCGGCAGAGCACTCGCAATGACGTGGTCCTGGGCGATACCCACTTTCGTAGCAACAGCTTGGGCGACGTCGGCTCCATCGCCGGTGATCAACCAAGGATCGATCCCGCGGCGTTTCAATTCTGCGATTGTCGTAGCCGCATCAGGTTTGATTTCATCCCCGACAGCAAAGACCGCGAGGGCAACTCCATCCCAAGCCAACACCGAGGCTGTTAATCCGTTCTCTTGGGCTTCCGTAATTGCATGAGTCAAATCTGGATGGAAAGGCGTCGAACTGTGCGCAACGGCTAGTGGCGACCCGATCAATACGACGGGAGTAAGGGAGTCGATACGTACGCGTCCGGCTGAACCGACACCGGGTGTGGCCGAAAAGTCCGTCACCTTGTGAGGTTGGATCCCTTTTGTCATGACATAGTTAGAGATCGCAACAGCGACTGGGTGGTTGCTCATGCTGTCAAGGGACAGAGCCGACGAGAGAATGGTCGACTCGTTCAACAATTCCTGGTAATTATTTCCAAGTATGTCGCCTGCACCGGGCACGACCGTCGCATGAATGAGCATCATGCGGCCGCCGGTAAGAGTTCCCGTCTTGTCCAGTACAACGGAATTAACCTTCTTGGCAACTTCTAATACGCGAGGCTGACGGATCACGATGCCACGTT
>DASVIG010000043.1:0-12204 GCA_036382195.1 Candidatus Nanopelagicaceae bacterium | reverse complement strand
AGAACCCGTAGCACCTGGTGAACCAGTTTCACCTCTTGCACCTGCAGTGCCTACGGAACCAGGCGCGCCCGCTGATCCTTGCGCACCAGGCGCGCCCGTACCGCCTGATGTACCCATTGGACCCGAAGGTCCTGTTTCACCTTTAATGCCCGCTGAACCGGACGTGCCGGGCAAACCCATTTCACCTTTTGCACCAATAATGCCTGGCTCACCTTTTGCACCGACTTCACCCTTTGCGCCCGTATCGCCTTTAGGGCCACCGGCTCCAGTCGCACCTTGTGGGCCAGCAGCTAAAACATTTGCGGCACTCTTTCCATTGTTGCCGTTGATTCCCGTTGCGCCAGTTTGTCCTTGAGGACCACGCAGGCTAACCGCCGTGGGCCATTTACCTTTGGACTTGGGACCGTAAAAGTTCAATGCTTTTGCATCAATATAAAAATCACCATCAATCCCAAGAGATGATTTCGGTGCGCCTACTCCATTGAGGATTGTGTTTGTTGGCGCGATCGCCGTACGTCCTGCCATTTGAGGTTTAGATACTTTGGCTTTCACACTTGCGTATGTTGGCGAGGTACTTGTAACGCCGACGAGTATTGAAGTAAGCACAACGGAATACATCAGGGAAGTTTTCTTCATGATCTCTCTGCTCCAATTGCATGTAGGCACGAATTCCAAGAGTTTGGCGGTCTACTTCTCCTGCGACAATCAGGAATCCCCATACTCACGTTCAGCAAAATCTCATGTTCTCCCCGTTTCCCGCGTGTAGATGTGACGTGGGTCCCATAAATCAACTGGTAACTCTGACGTGGCTTTCAGGGTTTCCGACTGGCTTCTTCAGGAATGGGGAGTTATCTACAGGTAGTCGATGGCGAAAGGCTGTTGGCGTTGAAATCCCTCACGGGATGAAAGGCAGGCATATAAATGTCATCTAAGAAACAAATTGCGGCTATTGCCATAACCACTGTCGCCCTATCACTGGGTAGCATTGGATTTGCAACCGCAGATAGCGCAAAATCACATGCAAAATCAAAGGTTTCCCTCTCCAAGTCTGTAGTTAAGTCGACCACCTCCGTCAATTTCGGTGGTGCAGGCAAGGGCGTTGGAGGACAAGGTCTAGCGACAATTCTCGCTGGCTTGGTCGCCAAGGGAACTCTGACCCAAGCACAAGCTGATGCCATCAACGCGGCAATCGCAACTGCTCGGACCTCTGCGCAGACAAACATGAGTGCAGAGCGCACTGCTAACTTGACGTTAATTGCGACGACGATTGGTATTGATGTAACAACTTTGCAAACTCGTCTTGCCGCTGGTGACTCACTAGCGACAATCGCGGGTGCAAAGACTGCTGCACTCATCACCGCCCTCGTGGCAGCTGAGACCACCGAGATTGATGCTGCTGTAACTGCAGGAAAAATCACTGCGGCTCAGGCAACAACTCTTAAGGCCAACCTCACCGCTGCCGTTACCGCTCGTGTAAACGGCACCGGTGGCATGATGAGGGGACCACGAGGCAATCGCGGTCACCACAAGGGTGGCTTTGGAAGCGGACCAATGGGTAGCGGAATGGCTCCAACAATTCCTACCCCAACCGCTTAGTCTTACTTTGTAACACCTAACATCAGCAGAAACCCGTCGCCTCCATTGGTGGCGGGTTTCTGTTTTCTATTTCGCTCTTCATGAGAGACTTCCCTCATGCGCATACATATTGGAAGTGATCACGCTGGTCTTGAGTTCAAAGCAATCCTTATCAGTCATTTGACCGAATCTGGGCACGAAGTCACCGATCATGGGCCCTTCGCCTATGACGCCCTTGATGACTATCCGATGTTCTGCATTCCGGCGGCACAAGCGGTTGCGGCAGACCCAAACTCCCTGGGCATAGTTCTGGGTGGGTCGGGAAATGGCGAACAGATGGCTGCGAATAAGGTCAAGGGCGTCCGTGCGGCGTTGGTGTGGAGCACTGAGATAGCCAAATTAGCTCGGGAGCATAACAACGCCAACGTCATTTCAATAGGTGGGCGTATGCATACCCCTGAAGTCTGCAAGGAACTGATCGATGTCTTCATCGCAACGCCATTTAGCCAAGACGAACGGCACGTCCGTCGAATTCAGCAGATCGCAAAATTTGAAATCGACGGTGAACTTTAAACCCTCACGTAATGTAAATCTCGTACCTCGTGTTGCTTTCGTAACCCCTGTGCTTCAAAACGAGTAAGCGGGCGCCATGACGGCTGTGCAACTTCGCCTCCGACAAAGTGAGTTGACCTGGCAAATCTCTCCTGGATCCACTCGGTGTACGGCACCCAGTCGGTGGCAATATGGAAGTAGCCGCCTGGTTTAATTTTCTTCCAGGCAAGAGCAATGAAATTCTCGTTTATGATCCTGCGCTTGTGATGCCGCGTCTTTGGCCATGGGTCAGGAAAAAAAAGATGGATTCCATCAAGCGAAGCATCGGGAATCATAAAACTCATTACCAGGTGGGCATCCTCTTCGAGCACTCGAACATTTTGGACTCCTGATTCTTCAATTTCCGCCAGTAACTTTCCGATACCGGGCTGATGTACATCCACCGCAATGAATCCCGTATCGGGAGAATTCTTAGCGACGGCAATAGTTGCCTCGCCCATACCAAATCCGATTTCCAGAATCACTTGTGACGCGCTGGGAAACAATGAACGCAGATCAAGTAATTCCGGCTTAAAGTCAATTCCGAAATCTCCCCAAAGCCGCTCTCGCGCTTGGATCTGCGCAGATGTGATGCGCGTCCCACGCAATTTGAAACTTTTTATCGTCGGGTTTTCCATGCTCCCAGCCTTTCATGATTGGATAGCAGAACAAGAATCCGACGTCATCGTAATAAGGAGTAAAAACGTGCCCGGAGTAAATCTCACCCAATCAGAGGCCATAGAGCGTTCTCGTTTGCTCAAAGTCGACAGTTACGACGTTGAATTGGACCTCACGACGGGTGTCGAGACCTTTCTCAGTCGGTCTACAGTCCGATTTACGAGCCTTAAAGCGGGCGCATCCACCTTTATCGACGCAGTTGGCAAGCGAGTTATCAGCGCAACTCTCAACGGCGCTCCATTAGATGTCAGCGATTACGACGGCGAAACGGTGTTCCTACCATCAGTTGCGACTTCTAATGAACTTGTTCTAGAGATCGAATGCATGTACTCAAAATCGGGTGAAGGTCTCCACCGATTTGTCGACCCAGCCGATGGAGAGGTCTACCTCTATTCGCAATTTGCGGTGGCAGACGCAAGTAGGGCTTTCGCTTGCTTTGACCAACCCGACCTCAAGGCTACTTTTGCTTTTGCGACAATTGTGCCAAGCCATTGGGAAGTCATCTCCAACAATCCTGTTGACACGATTGTAGAAATCAATGCGACAACTATGCGTTGGGCCTTCAAAAGAACTCCAGTACTGTCAACATATCTGGCGGCGATAGTCGCGGGTCCGTACAACCGCGCCGAGGATGTCTATGTGGGCGATAAGACCGTTCCCCTTGCGCTTTACTGTCGCAAGTCTTTAGGGGGCAGCCTTGATGCGGATGAAATTTTTAAAATCACCAAGCAGGGGTTTGCATTTTACGAAAAGGAATTTGGCTTAGCCTATCCATTCGATAAATATGATCAGGTGGCTGTGGCAGAATTCAATGCCGGTGCTATGGAAAATGCTGGCTGTGTCACCTTTGCCGAGGATTACTTTGTCTTTCGAAGCAAAGTCACCGATCAGAGTTACAACTGGCGTGCGAACATAATTCTGCACGAGATGGCACACATGTGGTTTGGGGATCTGGTCACAATGACGTGGTGGGATGACATTTGGCTCAATGAATCCTTCGCCGAATGGGCGTCATACCTCACGCTAGAAAAAGCCACCCGTTTCACAAACTCGTGGACGGTATTTAACGCCGAACGTAAGAATTGGGGTTATCGACAAGATCAACTTTCCTCCACACACCCCATTGTCCAAGTAATGAAGAATCTGGAGACGGTCAAGGGTAGTTTCGATGGAATCACCTATGCAAAAGGTGCATCAGTCCTACAGCAACTCGTGACTTTCGTCGGCAAAGAGAATTTCTTTACGGGTTTGCGCCAATACTTTGCCAAGCATGCCTGGGGAAATACAACGCTTAATGACTTGCTGGTCGAACTTGAGGCAGCAAGTGGTCGTGATCTAAAACCCTGGACAGCAACCTGGCTGCAAACTGCTGGAGTAAATACTCTGCGCCCAGAAATCGTTATTGCGGGTGACTCGTATTCGTCGATCTCCATTCGTCAAGAAGCGCCACTGGTGCCAGCGGGATCAACGCAGTTGCGTCCACATAGGATCGCCGTAGGGCTTTATGATCTAAAGAATCGCGCGCTGGTCCGTCGCAAGAGCAGCGAATTGGATATTGCTGGTGCACTTACAGGAGTCCCTGAATTGGCAGGTGAGAAAATTGCTGATCTAGTCCTTCTCAACGACTACGATCTGTCATACGGCAAGATTCGCTTCGATGATCGTTCTCTTAAGACCCTAACTCACCATCTAGGTGGGATCCAAGACCCTCTGAGCCGTGCGCTCTGTTGGGCAGCCACGTGGGACATGTTGCGCGATGGTGAATTGGCTGCAAGTAAATACGTGCCTATGGCGATCAGGGCACTTGCAGGTGAATTCGACATCGTGGTCGTCACAGAAACTCTCAAGCAGCTTGAGTCTGCTGTCGAAATATTTGCAGCAGATGCCCATCGCACGAAGTTGCGCCAGACGTTGGCAAGTGGCCTTGAAGCCCTTCTCGCGAATACTGATTCTGGCAGTGATCTGCAACTGCAATATGCACGCTCGTTTGCGAGAGCCGCTGCAACTTCAACGCAAAATGCCCGAATTCGAGACATACTCAATGGGGAGATTGCTGGCCTGACGGTAGATACAGATTTGCGATGGCATCTCATCGGCTGCCTGGTCGAACGCGGGCTTTCGAATAATGCTGAAATTGATGCCGAACTGGTGCGCGACAACACTGCCAATGGTCAGCGCTACGCGGCATTCGCTCGTGCTGCTTTCCCGGATGCTGCGGTGAAAGCCAGGGCATTCAACTCTGCAATCACGGAGAAGCTCAGCAACCACATTCAGTTATCAACGATCCGCGGATTCCAGCGGCCACTTCACCGTGATTTCATCCGCGTGTATGTCAATCGCTATTTTGAAATGGTTCTTGACGTCTGGAACTCCGAAACTTATGAGATGGCCAAGAATGTTGCCACTGACCTGTATCCGATGTACATAACGTCGCAGGCCACGTTGCAGGCCACGGAAGAATGGTTGAATGGTTCTGGGAAAAATGCGCCTGACGGACTCCGGCGGATCATGTCAGAAAATCGTGACTACATGGTTCGGGCACTAAGGGCGAAAGCAAGAGACGCCGACTAAAACAACTTGCGTCAAGCAGTTGCTGCAGCCACGCCAAAAGGCTCAAGGTAAGGAAGCCAGTTAGCATCAGCACGACCAGTTCCTAATACTCGCCAAGCAGCGCCCACCGGTGCACGGGGTGACGAACGCATGCGCCACCCTAATTCCTTCAGCTGCTTATCCGCCTTTGCATGATTGCAACGATGGCAGGCTGAGACGACGTTCTCCCACGTGTGGTTGCCTCCTCGGCTGCGAGGTACAACATGATCGATCGACGTCGCAGGTGCAGAGCAGTACACGCATCGTCCGCCATCGCGGGCAAACAGGGCCCGCCGTGAGAGCGGAACGGCATGACGATAAGGAACTCGGACGAATCGATTGAGTTTTATTACTGAAGGTAGGGCGATTTCCCCACCTGAAAAATGAAGGACGGCGCCGGAATCTTCAACCATCGTGGCCCGCATATTAAGGACCAGGATCAACGCACGACGTTCGGGCACAACACCTAAAGGTTCGTACGTGGCGTTTAGCACCAGAGTCCGCGACATCTTTGCTCCGATCCCGCGCGTGGCTCGCGCAGATGTCGCATATCTTGCCGTAAATACCCTAATCCCCGCTGTATTTGAGGCGGATTGAGTTAGAGTCGGCTCATCATGAGATCGAATAGTCACCTTCTGGACCTGTCTATGGCGACCTCCGTCTCAGAGCGCTGGCAGAAGATCTGGACCTGGTTTAGCGGTCCTCCGCTCCATATCGCGGTAATCCTCCTGATTGCCATCGTCACCCAGCGCCTGGGCTCGCGCGCCATCGCAAGGACCATTAATCGCCTGGCCAATGCAGATCTTGCCCGCGGACCGGGTCATCCAGTACGTCAAAAGGCTCGAGCCAAAACCACAGGTACCGTCCTCACCAGCACTTTGAATGCGGTCATCTGGGTGATAACCACCGGGATGATCTTGGGAGAATTCGGACTCAATCTTGGGCCCCTGATCGCATCCGCCGGGGTCATCGGCATTGCCCTAGGACTGGGTGCGCAGACCCTGGTACGTGACATTCTCTCTGGACTTTTCATGATGATCGAGGATCAATACGGGGTCGGTGACCTCATTGACGTCCAAGAGATTTCTGGAACAGTAGAAAAAGTCGGTTTAAGAATTACAACCGTGCGCGATGGATCAGGCACTCTCTGGTACTTGCGCAATGGAGAAATTCTAAAAGTAGGAAACCGTTCTCAATCGGGTTGATTCACCAGCGAAGTTGCAGCGCTCTCTAAGTAAGTCCACAACTGCGCTTTAAGTCCTTCATCGATTTCCAGTCCAGCAACCGCTTCGCGCATGCATGCAAGCCAGGCATCTCGTTGAGGTGATGCGATTGAGAAGCCTGCATGACGCATCCGCAAACGAGGATGGCCCCGCTCATCCGAGTATGTCGTCGGACCGCCCCAATATTGCTCTAGAAACATTTGCAGCCGCTTAGCTGCGCCCTCCAAGTCCTGGTCGGGATACATGGGGCGCAAAATTGGATCGACCGCAACCAGTGCGTAAAAATGCGAAACTAAATCGCTAAAGGTCTTACTGCCACCCACCCGATCATAGAAAGTACTCACGTGGCTGACAGAACTAACACTTCTTCAGTTGGCTGCCATGCGCAACCACACCGCAACATCGGTGGGAATCGTAGTTCCATCAAGTGGTTCACTGGCCAGAAGCACCTCTGCACCCTCCGGCAATGCAATTGGCGGACCAAAGTTGACATAGCAGGCAAAGTTTCCGGGACGAGAGAAAGCCAACACTGACTCCCCAGCTTCTATCCATGCCATCGGACCATCGCCGAGACCGACTTCAGCATGACGCAACGCCAGTGCCTGTCGGTACATTGTCAGGGTTGAACCGGCCTTTCCTTCTTGTGTATCAACTGCGTATGAACCCCATGAAGAACTCTGTGGCAACCAGGCCTGGGTAGGCGTCAACGCGGGATCGGATGAAAATCCGAATGCTCCTGCAGGATCGCTCTTCCACGGCAATGGAACGCGGCAGCCATCGCGGCCACGATCTGTGTGGTTGCTCATCGCCCAACGCGGATCGGTCAATCGGTCTTCCGGAATGTCGCGCGCCTCAGGTAATGCAAGTTCCTCGCCTTGGTAGACATAAGCGCCACCAGGAAGTGCCAGCATCAAGAGGGCCCCGGCACGTGCCCGGGCTGTTCCTCGAGTCAAATTCAATTTCGAGGCGTCTCCTTGGCGTTCGAAGGTCGTACTCGACTTGCCTGCAATCAACCCCAAGTCGAAGCGGTCAACCGATCGAACCACGTCATGATTGTTAAATACCCACGATGACGGAGCACCAACTTCGGCCAGGGCCTCCATTGAGCGATCGATCATCTTCTTCAAGGTCGCTGCTTCCCAAAGCGAGCCTAGGAAATCAAAGTTGAATGAATTGGCCAATTCATCTGGACGCAAATAGAGGGCAAGACGTGATGGTGGATCGACCCACGCCTCGGCAACAGCCATCCGCTCTCCAGGGTATGAATCCAGAATCTTCCGCCATTGGCGATAAATCTCATGCACTCCGTCTTGATCCCAATACGGACGAGTATCCGTGCCGAGCATTTCCCCGTGCGGATCCGCAGCAACAACGTCAGGCAGCCCCTGGGCTTTCACCATGCCATGTGCAACATCGATTCTGAAACCATCGACCCCGCGGTCGAGCCAGAACTTGAGTACCTCTTCAAAGTGATGGCGCACTTCGGCGTTCTCCCAATTGAAATCTGGTTGTTCAACCGCAAAAAGATGTAAGTACCACTGCCCTTTCGTCCCGTCTTTCTCGGTAACTCGCTTCCAGGCTGGCCCGCCAAAAACAGATTCCCAATTATTGGGTGGCAACTCGCCGTGCTCTCCTTTGCCATCACGAAAGAGATATCGATCGCGCTCAATAGATCCGGGCGCTGCAAGAAGAGCTGCCTGGAACCATGCGTGTTTGTCGCTGGAGTGATTGGGAACTATATCCAGCAAGATTTTGATTCCGTGTTCGTGTGCCTCTTTGATCAGGCGCTGCGCGTCTGTCAACGTTCCATAATCTGGTTCAATAGCCAAATAGTTGGCCACGTCATAGCCGTGATCTATCTGAGGCGACGGATACCACGGTGTAATCCAAATTGCGTCAATCCCCAATGTCTTCAGGTATGGCAAACGAGTGCGGATGCCTTCAATATCACCTTTGCCGTCGCCATTGGAATCAGCAAAAGATCGGATGTAGATCTGATAGGTGACCGCATCGCGCCACCATGGACGTTGCGCACGCGGTGGCAAACTGAACTCTTGAATCACTCGGTCCCTTTCAAAGGTTCTGCCAAATAGCGCGTGAGGAAGTTCCGTTCTTCGTCACTGAGAGGGCGTGACCTTTTTGTCTCCATTGAAACAGCTACTTGCACAGTTTTTGCACGAGCATGCACGACGTCACCACGCGAAATCTCATAATTCAGATCAAAGGAAGCCTGGCCTATGCGAGCTACAGAAATTGCCACATCTACTTCAATCCCACCTTCATAAATGGGCTCTAGATAATCAACTTCTGCCCGTGCAACGACCATGTCAGTCAATATTGGTGATTCGCCTCTGATCTTGCGCGCATACCACGTGAAATCTGCACGGGCCTCTTGAACAAAAGTGAGATATGCAGCGTTATTGATATGGCCGAATGCATCCAGATCATCCCAACGTACCTGCATTACATTGTGATGAATCATCGGGTGAGCTTTCGGTAAGTAACACGATGGGGACGGGCCGCCTCTGCGCCCAGCCGATCTATCTTATTCTTCTCATACGATTCGAAGTTGCCCTCGAACCAGAACCAACTGGATTCGCCCTCGTAGGCGAGAATATGTGTGGTCACTCGGTCCAAGAACCAGCGATCATGCGAGACCACGACCACGCAGCCCGGAAATTCAAGCAACGCATTTTCTAGAGACCCTAGAGTTTCAACATCAAGATCATTCGTCGGTTCATCCAGCAGCAGCAGGTTGCCACCCATTTTTAGAGTGAGCGCCAAATTCAAACGGTTGCGCTCTCCTCCGGAGAGAATTCCCGCCTTCTTCTGCTGATCTGGACCTTTGAATCCAAAAGCGGAAACGTAGGCACGACTTGGCATCTCGACCTGGCCCACTTTGATGTAATCCAACCCGTCAGAAACAACTTCCCAGAGCGACTTCAAAGGGTCAATGCCAGAGCGCGATTGATCGACATACGAAGTCTTTACAGTCTCGCCAATCTTGATCTTTCCAGAATCTGGCTGCTCGAGACCTATCAACATCTTGAAAAGGGTCGTCTTGCCTGCACCATTGGGGCCAATTACGCCCACAATGCCGTTGCGTGGCAGGGTGAATGAAAGGTCATCAATGAGCAGCCGCTCACCGAAGCCCTTCGAAACGTGATCGACCTCAATCACAATATTTCCCAGTCGTGGCCCCGGCGGAATTTGAATTTCATCAAAATCAAGTTTGCGCATCTTGTCTGCTTCGGCGGCCATCTCTTCATATCGCGCTAGACGAGCTTTGGACTTAACTTGGCGACCCTTGGAATTCTGTCGAACCCATTCCAATTCTTCAGTTAAGCGTTTGACTCGCTTGGCGTCCTTCTGTCCTTCGATCTTGAGGCGAGTGGCCTTGGTCTCAAGATAAGTGGAGTAATTGCCTTCGTATGGATAAGCCCGACCGCGGTCGAGTTCCAAGATCCACTCAGCAACGTTGTCCAGGAAATACCGATCATGTGTAATCGCCACTACGGTGCCGGGGTACTTACTTAAATGTTGTTCAAGCCATTGGACAGACTCTGCATCCAGATGGTTTGTTGGTTCATCCAGCAATAACAAATCGGGCTGCTGCAGCAACAACTTGCAGAGCGCAACGCGGCGGCGCTCGCCACCCGAAAGTACCTTGACATCAGCCTCCGGCGGCGGGCAGCGGAGGGCGTCCATCGCCTGCTCCAATTGGGAATCAAGATCCCACGCATTTCGATGATCCAACTGTTCTTGAAGGTTTCCCATCTCGGTCAATAATTTGTCGTAATCAGCGTCCGGGTTGGCCATCTCTTCGCTGACCGCATTGAACCTGGCCATCAAGGCCATTGTTTCTGCCACGCCCTCTTGCACGTTCTCCAGGACATTCTTGTCTTCATTCAGGGGCGGCTCCTGCAAAAGTATTCCGACGGAGTAGCCCGCTGTAAGAACAGCCTCTCCATTGGAGGGTTGTTGCAGACCAGCCATTATCTGCAGGACAGTGGATTTTCCTGCCCCGTTAGGTCCAACGACACCGATCTTTGCACCAGGATAAAAGGCGAGGGTCACATCATCGAGTATTACTTTGTCACCATGCGCTTTTCGCGCTTTTCGCATTGAATAAATGAACTCGGCCATGAACGTAAATCTTAGTGGGTCGGGTCGCTAGACTTGGAATTGATAAGCATGCCCAGCGCCTGTAGCTCAGTCGGATAGAGCACCCGCCTTCTAAGCGGGTTGTCGCAGGTTCGATTCCTGCCAGGCGCACTCCCTCACTCAAAGATGCCGAATGCCATACTTCTTCCATGTACATCCCAAAGCATTTCGAGATATCCGATTTGGAGGAAATCTCTCGCTTTGTTTCTCTCGTGCGGACGGCCGACTTAATAACGGTCAGTTCGACAGGATTGCCAGTCGCGACGCTCATGCCGTGTGTCTGGGATAGATCCGATGTAGGGCCGTCTAATTACGGATCACTTATTATGCATATGGCCCGAGCGAATCAACAATGGAAGTCGATCAAAGGGGGCGCTCCGGGCTTGGCCATAGTGCACGGACCGCAGGCCTACGTTTCTCCCTCGAACTATGAGGGCAAGATGACCGATCACAAAGTAGTGCCGACCTGGAACTATCAAAGTGTCCACCTGAGCGGCACGGTTGAGATAAGCGAGGACGTGGAACTTCTGCGTCAGATAGTTTCCAGTCTCACAGATTTTCACGAAGCCGATAGAACTGCTCCCTGGAGCGCCAAAGAGGCTGACCCAAAATACTTTGAAGCTCAATTAAGAGGCATAGTCGCAGTAACTCTTCATGTCACCAAAGTTGAAGCCAAATACAAACTCAGTCAAAATAGAAGCACTAAAGATCGCGAGAGCGTTATCGCAGATTTGGCGAGATCTAGCCATTCCGACGATCGCGAGATCGCGGCAGAAATGAAGAGATCTAATCCAATTTAACCAATCTTCGCGATCTGCTGAACATCGACAGCATGGAGCGATCCCGTTATTGCGGCATATCCCAACGATGGATTTGTCCCTGGACATTTTGGATCCAGAATGTAGTTGAGAAACGATTTAACTGCCGCTGCATTCTTGGTCTTGGTATCGACAAGGGCATAGGAAACTATGCCCAAGGGATATGCACCAGGCACCATAGTGTTGTAGTTGAAAGTCAGGAACCCGTTGGGATCTACCGATGCAGCTCCTAAGAAGGCCGAGGTTCCCGTTGCATTTGGAGCCTGATAATTTCCTGAAGCATTCTTGATACTTGCGACTTTCAATCCCACAGCTTGCGCGTAATTCATCTCTGCATAAGTGATTGAAAAAGGTGTCTTGCCGGCTAGGTTCGAGACACCCCCGGATTGGGACGCACTAACTATGCGACCTACATTTGATACAGAGTTGATGTCACCAGGGAAGCCTGCCTTGAAATCGTTGTTACCCGGTTTAGTCCAAACCGTTGGTGACATGCCGTGCAAGAAATTAGTGAAGTTCCCGGAGGTGCCTGACGAGTCCGAACGGTAGATAACCTGAATCTTCTG
>DASVIG010000042.1:0-9374 GCA_036382195.1 Candidatus Nanopelagicaceae bacterium | reverse complement strand
TTTATTTGCGTGGAAGTCGCCCGATGGGTGGCCGAATGCGGAATCGGCCTGGATGTCTGCACCGGTGGGGAGTTGGCAGTCGCGCTAGCGGCAGGATTCTCACCATCCAAGATCGAATTGCACGGAAATAATAAATCGGTTTCTGAAATCAGAAGGGCGGTTGAAGTTGGCGTGGGAACAATCGTCATCGACTCGCTCATTGAGATCGAGCGTGTTGCGCAAGCGGCGAAGGCGCATGGAAAACGGCAACATGTCCTCTTGCGCCTAACGCCAGGCATCGAAGCACATACCCATGAATCGATTGCAACCGCCCACGAAGACGTCAAATTTGGTTTCTCTATTGCTAGCGGAGCCGCCTGGAAGGCCATTCTCTCTGTGCGCGAACACGCAGACCTCGAGCTGGGCGGATTCCACAGCCACATCGGATCGCAGATTCAGGGCATGGAAGCATTTGGCATCGCCGCCGAGAAATTGATCTCCTTGATGGGCAGATACCGGGATGCATTTGGCGAGCAGTTGCCGGAGTTGGACCTCGGCGGTGGTTATGGAATTTCCTACCTGCCCAGTGATGACGCGCTTCTTCCAGCGGTCGTCCTTCCGGCACTTCTGGATGCCGTGAAGAAGTCTTGTGCCGCCCATGGTCTGGACCTTCCTCGAGTGTCGATCGAGCCGGGTCGCGCAATCGTCGGCCCCGCCATGTTCACTCTGTACGAAGTCGGTACGACGAAAGAAGTGATCCTCGAATCAGGGGCAACCCGTAACTACATCTCCGTCGATGGCGGTATGAGCGACAACATCCGTCCTGCCTTATACGACGCTGAATATACGGCCGTCGTCGCAAATCGGATTTCGAGTTCTCCCACCGCCACCGCACGAGTAGTAGGCAAGCACTGCGAAACGGGCGATATCGTCATTCGCGACATCCAACTCGCCCAAGACGTCGAGCCAGGAGACTTATTGGCTGTTCCGGCGACTGGGGCTTATGGCAGGAGCATGGCCAGCAATTACAACCATGTGCCGCGTCCGCCGGTAGTGGCCGTCAAAGACGGGAAGGGGCGCATCATCCTTCGCCGCGAGACAGAGGCCGATTTGCTCGCTCTCGATGTGTGAAAGAGTAAGCCCATGAATTCAGCGCTTCCCACCCTCAAGATTGGGATGTTGGGGTGCGGGGTAGTAGGCACGCAGGTGGCGCGTTTACTGCTGGCTGATCGAGATGAACTCTCCACCCGCTCTGGTGCTCGCCTGATTCTCAGCAAGATTGCCGTGCGCGACGGCCGGGTCGCGCGCGAGGGCCTCGATCCCGCTCTATTCACCACCGATGCTCAATCGATTGTTACAGATCCAGAGATTGACATCGTGATCGAAGTAATGGGGGGCATTGAGCCAGCCCGTGAACTCATCCTTTCGGCGATCGCACATGGCAAGTCCGTGGTGACTGCCAACAAGGAATTACTCGCCACTCACGGTTCTGACTTGTACAGCGCAGCTGATGCGCGTGGAGTAGATCTGTATTACGAAGCCGCTGTAGCAGGGGCTATTCCAATCCTCCGCCCTCTTCGCGAATCGCTTGTGGGCGATCACGTAAAGCGGATTATGGGAATTGTTAATGGCACCACTAATTACATTCTTACCAAGATGGATGAAGAGGGCCGTGCATTTGGCGAGGTCCTGGCAGAAGCCCAGGCTCTTGGCTACGCCGAATCAGATGCCACTGCAGACATAGAGGGATTCGATGCGGCTGCAAAAGCGGCAATTTTGGCTGGACTGGCTTTTCATACTCGGGTCTCGGCAGGGGACGTCTACCGACAGGGCATTTCGGGGATTACTGCGACTGATGTGGCCGTTGCCAAATCGATGAATCACGTCATCAAGTTATTGGCGATAGCCGAACTCACGCCAGAAGATCAGATCTCTGTTCGTGTTCACCCGGCACTTATTCCTCGGACTCATCCCTTGGCGGGAGTGCGAGATGCATTCAATGCCGTATTTGTTGAAGCCGAATCTGCCGGCGAATTGATGTTCTACGGTCGCGGTGCTGGTGGCGCCCCGACTGCAAGTGCGGTCCTCGGTGACGTGGTTGCGGTGGCTCGGCATCGCACGGGTGGAGCTTTGGGTCCGCGCGAAAGCGATTACGCGGATCGGACCATCGTGCCGATTGGAGAAATTAGAACCAAGTACCTCATCCGGCTGGATGTGGCTGATAAGTCAGGTGTTCTGGCCGCTATTGCCCAGACTTTTGCGCACGAAAATGTATCAATACAGACCGTACGCCAGAGTGGCCGGGGGGGCACGGACGCCGAATTGATCGTGGTTACGCATAACGCGACCGAAGCTGCGCTCGCTTCAACAGTCAAACATTTATCTCAGATGGAAATGGTCCGCACGGTTGAGTGTGTTATCAGAGTTGAAGGGTCGGATCAATAATGATAAATCCATTTAATGAAAAAAATCAGGCGGTACACCAATGGCGCGGAGTAATTGAGGAATATCGTGATCGCCTTCCAGTTTCTTCAAATACGCCCGTAATCACTTTACGTGAAGGCGGGACTCCGCTGATTCATGCCAAACATCTATCGGCGATGCTCAACAATGACATTTGGTTGAAATTTGAAGGTGCTAATCCAACCGGTTCATTTAAGGATCGTGGCATGACGATGGCAATCTCAAAGGCGGCCGAGGATGGCGCGAAGGTCGTTATTTGCGCTTCTACCGGCAACACCAGTGCAAGTGCTGCGGCTTACGCTGCTAAGGCCGGGATGGTTCCTGCTGTGCTTGTTCCGCAAGGGAAGATCGCCATGGGCAAGATGGCCCAAGCTGTAATTCATGGTTCTACTTTGCTTCAAGTTGATGGCAATTTCGATGATTGTTTGAACCTAGCTCGTGAACTTTCAGAAAGGTACCCTGTTGCGCTCGTTAATTCTGTGAATCCATATCGGATTGAGGGCCAGAAGACTGCCAGTTTCGAAGTCGTCGACTTCCTTGGCGATGCGCCAGATCTTCATGTGCTGCCCGTGGGAAATGCGGGGAACATCACCGCATACTGGAAGGGCTATAAGGAATATCGCACCGATGGGATCGCATCACAACTCCCGCAGATGTGGGGTTTTCAAGCAGAAGGTTCAGCTCCAATTGTTCGTGGTGAAATTGTCACTAACCCCGAAACGATTGCCACTGCGATCCGAATTGGTAACCCTGCTTCATGGCAGCAAGCAGTGGCCGCGCGTGATGAGTCCGGCGGGTTGATCGACTCTGTTACCGATGATGAAATCTTGAGTGCCTACCGCCTCGTTGCCCGCGAAGAGGGCGTCTTTGTTGAACCATCCAGCGCTGCCGGACTAGCCGGTCTTATCAAACATCAGGCGCGGGGAACGCTGCCTCACGGCAAGCAGATTGTCATCACGCTGACCGGACATGGCCTCAAAGATGTTCAGTGGGCCTTGGCAGACGCTGCAGATCCAGTAGTTATCCGGCCGAATGCAGACGATGCCGCAACTGCCCTTGGGCTGAAGTAAGGACCGCTCATGGCTAAACCAACTTTTCGGGCAACACCAATTCAGGTGCAAGTACCTGCAACGAGCGCCAACTTGGGTCCGGGATTTGATTGTCTTGGCCTGGCGCTGGCATTGCACGACCGGTACGTCGCCCAAGTGATGGACGAGCCTGGCATTGATATGGATATCGCAGGCGAAGGGGCCGACATCCTCCGTCGCGATGAGAAGAACCTGCTTGTGAAATCGATGTACCAAGGTTTTGATTTTATGGGCGGTAAACCCCGTGGCTTAGCCGTGCGTGCGCTCAATGTCATTCCCCATGGTAGGGGACTGGGTTCATCTGCAAGCGCGATCGTCGGCGGCTTGGTACTCGCACGGGCTTTAGTTCTTTCTGGCAAAGAACGTATGAATGATGATGATTTGCTCAATGTTGCCGCAAAAATAGAGGGCCACCCCGATAACGTTGCGGCCACTCTCATGGGTGGCGCAACGATTGCATGGCAAGAAGTTCGCGTCGGTCAATTGGTATCGCGTGCGGTATCAATCGCCGTCGACTCGCGAATCAAAGTTCTTGCTTTCATTCCTAGTGCACCAGTGGCAACGTCCAAGGCCCGCAAACTTCTTCCGGAATTCATCCCGCATCCTGAAGCAGTTGCAAATTCAACTCGTGCTGCGCTCATGGTCCACGCTCTGGCAGGACGACCCGATCTCCTTTTTGCGGCCACGGAGGATTTTATTCACCAGAAATATCGCCAAGATGCCATGCATAAGTCTTTTGCATTGATGAGCAAACTTCGAAGTGCGGGGGTTGCGGCCTTCATCTCGGGAGCAGGTCCCACAGTTCTTGTCCTTCACACGGGGGGGGTCCGCGAGATTGCAGAGATGTCACGGCTTGCCGTGGAGCATTTTTCAGTTCAGGAACTCGAGGTTTCACCGACCGGTGCAGAAGTAGTCTCTGTCTAGCCGCTTTGTGAGTTTGGCATATCCCGATCCGTGGTGCTAGGGTTTTGTCATCTGATCCGGATTGCGTAAGACATTCAGATAATAATCACGATAAATCACGGGAGTATTCCCATAACTGAAATGAAGCTCAATGACCGAAAAAAGTACTGTGCGCTCAAGTAGCCCCGAATTAGCCTCCATGCTCTTGCCCCAACTTCAAGAAGTTGCTGGTCAATTAGGAGTCGAAGGCGCGGGCAAGATGAAGAAAGCCACGCTTGTGCAAGCGATAAGTGACTTGCAGGCGGCCAATCGCGAGGCTGCAAAATTAGAACGCGAAACCCGCCGTGCGGAGCGGAACAACAACCGCAATAAAAAGCGTCAAGAGGCTGAATCTGATGATTCAGAGGGCGACCGCTCGGAATCCAAGAGCGAAGATCGAGTTCCTGAGAGCAATACCGAAAGCCGGAATTATGACGGTGGCGATCGAGGTCGCGGTCGCGACCGCGGGAGAGACCGAGGCAGAACTAGGGATCGCCATAGCAACAACAGCCAGCGCGAAGAACGCGAGCCAGTCCTCTCTGAAGACGACGTCCTCGTTCCCGTGGGCGGTTTAGTAGACATCATGGAAAGTTATGCATTCATTCGAACTGGGGGATATCTACCCGGCCCGAATGATGTCTACGTTTCCTTGCAACAAGTTCGCCGTTTCGGTTTACGGAAGGGCGATGTCGTGACTGGATCAGTCCGACAACCGCGTGAAGGCGAGCGACGTGAGAAATTCAATGCCCTGATGAGCCTGGAGACGATCAATGGAATGCAGCCCGAGGAGGCGCGCAATCGTGTGGAGTTTTCCAAGTTGGTCCCGCTGTATCCCCAAGAGCGATTGCGTTTGGAGACCGAACCAGGCATCCTCACCACGCGGGTAATTGACCTGATATCGCCAATTGGCAAAGGTCAGCGCGGTCTTATCGTTTCGCCACCTAAAGCCGGTAAGACCATGGTTCTCCAGGCAATCGCTAATGCGATAACAACCAACAACCCAGAGTGTCACTTGATGGTGGTTCTGGTTGATGAGCGCCCTGAAGAAGTCACCGACATGCAGCGGTCAATTAAGGGCGAAGTTATCGCCTCTACATTTGATAGGCCTGCCGATGATCACACGACAGTTGCAGAATTAGCCATCGAACGCGCAAAACGTTTGGTAGAACTCGGACATGACGTCGTTGTACTGCTTGACTCAATTACTCGTCTGGGGCGCGCCTACAACATTGCGGCTCCTGCAAGCGGTCGAATCCTTTCTGGTGGTGTTGATTCTGCTGCCCTCTATCCACCAAAGAAGTTCTTCGGCGCCGCCCGAAATATTGAAGATGGTGGCTCGCTGACAATTTTGGCCACGGCCCTGGTTGACACCGGCTCGCGGATGGATGAAGTAATTTTCGAAGAATTCAAGGGCACCGGCAACATGGAACTTATTCTGGATCGACGCATGGCAGATAAGCGCATTTTCCCAGCCGTGAATGTTGACCTATCGAGTACGCGTAAGGAAGAAATCCTGATGGGTTCAGAGGAACTCAACATTGTCTGGAAATTGCGTCGTGTCCTCCATGCCCTCGAGCCACAGGCAGCTCTCGAACTTCTCCTGGAGAAGATGAAGGGCACCAAATCCAATGTCGAGTTCTTGATGCAGATCCAGAAGACGACCGGTGGGCTAGGAAACGAAGGCTAAATCGGCCTAGAAGATCACCGATTTCCTGGGGGAGCGCCTCGGCGTTACCCTTGGATCATCACGAGCTGGTTCACGTTCCTTACGGAGACGACCCAGCCCCATCGAAGGGAAAAGAAATGAAGAAAGAGATTCACCCACCTTATGGTGAAACTAAAGTCACCTGTGGCTGTGGCGAGACTTTCATAACTCGCTCCACCGTTGCAAGCGGTTCCATTTATGTTGAGGTCTGTTCTGTGTGCCATCCGTTCTACACGGGCAAGCAGCGCATTCTTGACACTGGTGGACGCGTCGCGAAATTCGAAGAGAGATTTGGAAAGTCTGGCGTTAAATAGCTTTTTTCAAAAGACCGCAACCGTTACCTATGTAACGGGTGCGGTCTTTTTCATTACACGAAGGGGGCGAGGGTGAGTAACAGCGACCGCTTTGCCTTGGCTCATGAATTGGTCCGCGAGTATGCCGAACTTGAAGCGCAGATGGCTGATCCTGAGATTCACAATGATCAGAACAAGGCACGAGCATTGGGACGGCGATACGCCCAATTGGGTCCGGTCGTTGCAGGCTTTCGCCAATGGCGCAAAGCCGAAGACGACCTGGCGGCGGCAAAAGAGTTGGTGGAAGTTGACCCAGAATTCGCCTCCGAGATTGCCGCGATCCAGGAGGAATGTGACGCAGCAGCAACCAAGTTGGAGGAACTTCTTCTTCCCCGGGATCCCAATGACGATCGGGACGTCATTTTGGAGATCAAGGCGGGGGCAGGTGGTGATGAATCTGCGCTATTTGCCGGTGACCT
The DNA here is from genome assembly GCA_036382195.1 of Candidatus Nanopelagicaceae bacterium. GTDB lineage: Bacteria > Actinomycetota > Actinomycetes > Nanopelagicales > Nanopelagicaceae > QYPT01. The sequence goes on along the minus strand of DASVIG010000042.1, from coordinate 2,425 downwards.
CTTGCGGATGTACCTGCGGTACGCAGAGAAGCAGGGTTGGAAAACTGAAGTGATTGATGCGACTGAGAGCGATCTCGGCGGGTACAAAGACATTTCTGTCGCAGTGAAATCTAAAGGGATTGCCGAGCCCGGTAAGTCTCCATATGCGCGGTTGAAGTTCGAGGGCGGGGTGCATCGCGTTCAACGTGTGCCGGAAACGGAATCTCAAGGGCGTATCCATACATCCGCGGCCGGTGTGATGGTTTTGCCAGAAGCAGAAGAGATAGATGTCGACATCAACATGAATGATTTGCGGATTGATGTTTTTCGTTCAAGCGGTCCCGGCGGGCAGAGTGTGAATACCACTGATTCTGCAGTCCGTATTACGCACGTGCCGACGGGAATCGTCGTCTCTTGCCAGAACGAGAAGAGCCAGTTGCAGAACAAAGAATCGGCTCTGCGGATTCTGCGCGCTCGCATGCTTCTAGCGGCACAGGAGGCGGCACAGGAGGCGGCTTCCGCCGAACGGAAGAGTCAAGTAAGGACAGTTGATCGGAGCGAAAGAATTCGGACTTATAACTACCCGGAAAATCGCATCAGCGATCATCGTGTCAACTTTAAAGCTAACAATTTGGACGCGGTTCTCAATGGTGAACTTGATCCTATGATCCAGGCGCTCTTGGACGCGGATAAAGCGGCCAAACTGGCATCGACCAAATAAGCACGTGTCATGATTGTCAGAGAAGCCCTAAAAAATGCAAAGCGGGCTCTGCGCGATTCCGATTATGAAGAGGTCGATGCCGAACATTTGCTGGCACATCTACTTGGCATAAGCCGGATGGATCTCCATAACAGCGTTCGAGTGGAGAGCGCTTTAGCGCAGTTCGAAGAACCAGACGAATTACAGGAAATGTACGACCAATTGATTGCGCGCCGTATTGCAAATGAGCCGATTCAATACATCACTGGTCTCGCTTATTTCTGCGATCTGACCCTGCAAGTAGGCCCCGGTGTGCTTATCCCGCGCCCGGAGAGCGAGTTGATGATTGATCGGTTAATTGCACACTTGAAGAGATTCACATCCGCTGCGAGTGTTATTGATCTTGGTGCAGGTGCAGGTTCGTTGGCTCTTGCAATTGCCACGCAATCGGCGATCGCCCGTGTGATTGCAGTCGAAATGGATCCGGGTGCGGTGTACTGGTTGCGGAAGAATATTGAGGCCGTCGGCGCAGAGGTGAGAGTGGTTGCAGAAGACGTTGAAACAGCTCTGCCAGGAGTGAAGGCAGATCTGATCATCGCCAACCCTCCCTATGTGCCAGACGCTGAAGTCTTACCTGCAGAAGTGCAAGATTTCGAACCGCACGTCGCCCTTTTCGGAGGACCAGATGGAATGGATATCCCGCGCCGCTTTTTCACTGCCGCCGCCCGGCTGCTCAAGTCCAACGGTCTCTTCGTCACCGAGCATGGTGAGGAACAAGGTGATCTCGTCGCCGCAGCACTCGCTGCCGATTTTCACGATGTTACCCTTCATCTTGATCTGAACCAGCGTCCACGATGGACATCGGCATTAAGGAATTGACCTTGGAACCCACGGTTGAGGAAGCACTTGAATGGATCCGTTCAGGTTTCATTGTTGTTGCTCCTCTCGAGCATGGATACGTTTATCTGACAGATGCATTTAGTCACGATGGGGTCCGGGCAGTGCATGTGTTGCGCGGAGATGCACTCGGTGTGGCTGCGCAAGTTCTTGTCGGCACAATGGAGACTGCATCTGGAATTGCCCGTGAGATTTCATCCGAAGCCTCTGCCTTGATGAAGGCATTCTGGCCCGGAATGCTCTCGCTCAACCTGCGACCGCAACGCGGCCTGAATTGGGATTTGGGTGACGCCAAAGAATTGGATCTGGTTTCGGTCAGGGTTCCCGCTGCAGATTTCGTCTTGAAGCTCCTTGCATTGAGCGGGCCATTGGCCTGCGCCAGCGCTGCATCAGCCGGGGAACCACCGTTGTTGAGGATCTCCGAGTTCGCGAATTCGCAGAATGAATTAATTCGGATCTGCGATCTGGGAGAGTTGAACCCCGGCCCTCTGACAACGGTTGTCTCAATCACCGAGACCCAGGTCGCATTGGTACGTGAAGGTGCAATCACTTTCGAGGAATTGATGGCCCACGTGCCGGGGATTACACGCCCAAACTCTGTAAATACCTAAGTAGCGCCTAGGCTACGTCTCATGTCAGATACCCCTTTTTATGGCCCAGATTTCGATCTTCTTTCGCGTCAAGACCCTGATATCGCCTCCATACTTCTCTCTGAGTTGCATCGCCAGCAGACCGATCTTCAACTGATTGCGAGCGAGAACTTCACATCAAGGGCGGTGCTCGCGGCCTTGGGCTCCACCCTTTCCAACAAGTATGCCGAGGGTTATCCAGGCAAGCGTTATTACGGCG
>DASVIG010000041.1:0-6627 GCA_036382195.1 Candidatus Nanopelagicaceae bacterium | reverse complement strand
GGAGGGTTATGGGTGCACCAACCTGTCACACCTAATTGAGAAGTCTTTTTTGTCTTTGGATCCACAAAGAGGATTCGACAGTTCTTGATATCTGCAATCAAGACGCGTCCATCTTTCAACATGATCGCATCATCGGGATTGTTGAGATGTCCAGCTTTTGATGATCCATGGGCTGCCACGCCATATTCGAAAACAATCTTTCGCGTGGCAATATCAATAATGCTCACCATCTGGTGTTCAGATTCAGTGGCCACGATGGACTTGCCATCGGGGGTGAAAAAGACGTCATCGGGGGTCTTAAATGCTTGCCCCGGTGCTAAGTCGCCTTTCTGAGGGAAGACCCATCGAACCCGTCCTTGCGGATCTACCACGACAATCCGGTTATTACCTTCATCGGCAATCGCGATTGCTCCGGGAAGGGCTGCAGGGTTGGACCCAGCGGCTAATGAAGGGTTACTCAGCGGGGTTCCGTTGGCCAGGTCTGCGCCCGCAGAAGTGCCGCCCATTGCTGAGCCCACCCCAACCCAGGCAATTGCCACTACCGAGGAAAGCGCCACCAACTTTTTCAGAGCTATTTTTCTCACCATGGACACAGAGAGTAGTGAATTCCTCGTAGATGCGTTTGAGGGGTGGCACTCGGCGAACCTCACAGCCTTCTGGCCCATTTCCAGGGATAGTGATTGCCCGGCTCGGTATAACCTTACTTAGTGAGCGAGAAGACGAATCCCCTGCCGATTGTCATCCAAGGCGGGATGGGAATTGCGGTCTCCTCCTGGCAGTTAGCGCGGGGAGTCTCGCAAACTGGCCAGCTTGGCGTGGTCTCTGGAACGGCGATTGATTCTGTTTTCGCTCGGCGACTACAAAATGGCGATGCGAGCGGGGACATGCGTCGCGCCTTGGCCAATTTTCCCTTTCCGGAAATCGCCCACCGCGTACTGGACAGGTACTTCCGTCCAGAAGGACGTGAAGAAGGTCATCAATATATGGCTGCCCCAAAACTCACCTTACGACCAAGTCTAGATGCTTTGGAACTCTTGGTTGTTTCGAATTTTGCCGAAGTCTGGCTGGCAAAGGAAGGTCATGACGGACTCGTAGGCATCAACTATCTTGAGAAAATTCAAATGGCAACGCCCAGTTCAGCCTACGGTGCGATGCTTGCAGGTGTTGATTATGTATTGATGGGTGCAGGCATTCCTGCAGAGATCCCTCAACTGCTCAATGAACTTGCCAAACACGAGCCCGGTTCGCTCAATGTCCAAGTTGACGGTGCCACTATTTCGTATAAAACGACTTTCTCCCCCAAGACTTTCGCACATGTTCCACTAGCACCTCTGCGCAGGCCAAAATTCTTAGCAATTATTTCGGCCCACGTACTTGCAACATATTTGGCCCGTGATGAAGTCACCAGACCGGACGGATTTGTTGTCGAAGGTTGGGTGGCTGGTGGGCATAACGCACCACCGCGTGGACACATGATCTTGGATGACAATGGCGAACCAATTTTCGGTCCGCGCGATGAACCCGATATTGAAAAAGTCGCAAAAATTGGTCTCCCTTTCTGGCTTGCCGGCGGGTATTCATCGCCCGAACATGTGCAGCAGGCTCTCGCCTTGGGTGCAGCAGGAGTTCAAGTTGGAACGCTCTTCTCTTTGGCTGCAGAAACTGGCCTTACCCCGAAATTACGGAACGAATTGCTGGAGCACCTCAAAGCCGGCGATCTCATTGTCCGAACAGATCCGTTTGCCTCCCCCACAGGGTTTCCTTTCAAGGTCGTAATTTTGCCCAAAACCCTCTCGCAAACTGAGCTCTATGCCGAGCGTCCACGTCTGTGCGATCTGGGCTATCTCCGTGTTCCATATGAGCGCAGCCCGGGTGTAGTGGGATACCGCTGCTCTGCCGAACCCACCCGTGTCTTTATCCGCAAGGGTGGTTCAGAAACGGATGCCCTAGGCCGAAAGTGCTTATGCAACGGGCTGATGGCAAATATCGGCCTCGAACAGAGACGTGGAACCGGGTATACCGAACTCCCACTACTCACGCTGGGGGCGGATCTCAGCGGCGTAATCGAGATGCTCTCAGAATTCCCCAATGGGTGGAGTGCTGCAGAAGCCGTCCACCATCTCTTGAAAGTCAGCCAGGAGAAGGGCAGTATGCCTTTAGTTCCTGTATCCACTGTGGAGACAGGGCTTTAGTTAAGCCGAAAGAGAGTGGGGCGTGATGAAGATCAGCGCTTTGATCGCAGGCAAGAGAGTGGAAACTATTTCACCTGTCGCCAGCGTGCATGACTTAGTCAATGCCCTCAATGTTCACCATATTGGCGCGCTGGTCGTCTCAGCTGACGGAAAAAAGATCGAGGGAATCGTCTCTGAGCGCGATGTCGTACGTGCCATGCCAGGAAAACTTGATCAACTGATCGGGATGCATGTCCGGGACCTCATGACCGTCGAAGTTGTCACATGTAAGGCCGACGCAACGGTCGCTGATCTCATGCAGACAATGACCGAACGACGCATCCGTCACATCCCAGTTGTTAATGATGATGGACAAGTAATTTCCATCGTATCGATCGGAGATGTTGTTAAGGCTCACATATCCGAACTAGATACCGAACGCAAGGCCCTTAGTGACTACGTGAGTTCTTAGAGCGGTAAGTCTAAACATTTATCGAGGACATGTTGGGTTTGGGGTAGCGCTCGCCTACAGTTGAACCTTTCGGTGCGGCTTCATCAATGAGTCGCATGTCCTCTGGAGTCAATTTGATATCAAGGGCAGCGATATTCTCCTCCAGATATTTGACATGCTTCGTCCCCGGAATTGGCACGACGTCTTCGCCTTGGGCCAAGACCCACGCGAGAGCTAACTGACTAGGAGTGACATTCTTCGCCTTGGCGAGCTCCTCGATTCGCTTTACCAACTCCAAGTTCTTGGCAAAATTCTCGCCTTGAAAACGGGGGTGGTTCCGCCGAGTGTCTTCTGGCTCTAGGTCATCAATGGTTCGGTATTTCCCAGTGAGAAAACCACGTCCCAGAGGTGCATAAGCAACAAATCCGATTCCCAGTTCGCGCACGGTGGCAATCACCCCGTTATCTTCAGGATCTCGAGTCCATAACGACCACTCGGTCTCTACCGCCGTAATCGGATGAACTGCATGCGCCTTACGTATTGTGGCTGGAGCCGCTTCAGAGATTCCAAGGTGGCGAACTTTCCCGCTTTCGACCAATTCCTTCAAGGCTCCCCAGGTATCTTCAATCGGGACGTTCGGATCTACCCGATGTTGGTAGTAGAGATCAATGTAATCAACTTCAAGGCGTTGTAGAGACGCATCGCATGCCTCGCGCACATAATCTGGGTGACCACTAATATCTCTGGATTTGCCATCAGCGCTTCGCCTATTGCCGAACTTAGTCGCCAAAATAACAGATTCGCGGCGGGATTTTATGGCACGGCCAACAAGTCGCTCATTGGTGAAGGGACCGTACATGTCTGCCGTATCTAAGAAATTGATTCCCAAATCGAGGGCGCGATGAATTGTTGAAATTGCTGCATCATCATCTCGAAGGGCGTAGAAATCACTCATGCCCATACAGCCAAGGCCTTCGGCGGATACTTCTAGACTCGCTCCAAGTTTTCGTTTTTGCATAGGGCTCTAACTCTCCTTCGCTGTTGCGTCATCGTGGAAAAGTCTAATCAGACTATTTATCCCACCAGATTGTAGCCAGCTCTCGAGTCAAGGGCATTGGTGAATATGCCAAGAACTCGCGCACCTCTGATTCACGCCTTAGTGGCAAACAGAGTCGGATGCGCATAAATTTCGTGGCCTCATCCAGATCTCTATCAACTCGCATCTGGCCAATCCAAATTTCAATCTGAGCTTTGATTCCCAGCTCCCCCAATACCGACATCAAATCCTGAGCAGTCGGACCTGTTGGGCGGTCCAGTTTCCAAAAATACTTCCAAGCTTGAGACATCGAAGCCAGCGGGTGGGCCGTGGGCATCTCGATGACTACGCGCTTTCGAGCGTGGGCATCCAACTCTTGAATAAAGGGCTCAATGTCAGAAACGTTATAGACAACATGATGGGTCGCAACGACGTCCGCCCGCGGAACCATTGAGGCCACCGCTGGCCAGAAACCTTCATAAACTTCTGAAACGATATTCCGCGACCTAGCATTTGCAGAAAACATCTCGAGCATTTCTGGCTGATGATCTACACCAATAACATGACCGGCCGGTGGGGTGACTGCAAAAGCTGCAATACCTCCTCCGCATCCCACGTCCAGTAATGTTCCACCTTCAGGCATTACCTCAAAGGCACGCAGATGTGATGGCGTCATTTCGATCTTCTCCGGAACACCAAACAATGCTGGTGGGTGAATCCACGGACTTTCCTCGGCTTGCGCCAGAATCTCCGCGGGAATTGCCCACGCCGCGAGGGAGCGCTTCCATTTCTCTCGCTGGGTCGTAGCCATCTTCCTATCCTTCTCTAGCGACCTACTGATGTGAAGGGAGGCATCGCTGGAGAATGACTCCACGTTTGATAACCACCGTCCAGATTCAAGGCGTTGAATCCCATTTCATTCAATAGCAGGGCAGCAGTATGCCCACGCTGTCCGACCTGGCAATGTACCAATACGTCGTGAGTTGGAATTTCCAGGAGTCTTTCACGCAACTCATCCACCGGGATATTGATGGAACCAGGGATTTCGCCACGGGAGAACTCTTCGGCGCTCCTGACATCCACTACGGAGTACCCGCGCTGGCGATACAACTCCACCTCATTCCACTGGACTGTTTCCACTAAATGTGACAGGAGATTCTCGGCAATGTAGCCCAACATGTTTACTGGATCCTTTGCTGATCCATACGGTGGCGCATATGCCAATTCCAGGTCCGCCAACTGGGGTCCGGTCAGACCACCGCGCATTGCAGTCGCAATCACATCGATCCGCTTGTCAACGCCTTCGATTCCAATGCCTTGAGCCCCCAATATCTCGCCTGACATTGGATCGAGCAATATCTTCAGAGCCATAGGCGTTGATCCCGGATAGTAACCGGCATGAGAACCAGGATGGGTATGGATGACTAGAAAATCTCTCTTGCTTAAAATCAAACGCTTTTCATTCCAACCCGTTGTAGCAATCATCAAATCAAATACCTTAACAATGGCAGTCCCCATCGTCGGCACAGGACGGACGACTCGTCCACTAATGTGATCTGCCACAACTCGACCGTGCCGATTCGCTATGTTTGCAAGTGGCACCAAGGTCGCACTCCCGTCAAGCGAATCGTGTTTCTCGGCGGCATCTCCTAACGCATAAATATCTGGATCACTTGTGAGATTGTGAGCGTCGACTTCGATACCTCCGCGCTCACCAATCTTCAGTCCAGCGGTCTCGGCCAATGCGATATCAGGGCGCACGCCGATTGCCAGAATGACTAAATCACCGGGAAGCACTTCACCGCTCGACAGTTTCACTGAATCTGCCTCGACCGACTCCACTTTAACGCCGAGTAACACGTGAACTCCGTGCCGGACCATTTCATCTGCCACAAAGGTTGCCATTTCAGGATCGAGTGGCGCTAAAACCTGAGGCATTGCCTCAACCACTGCGGTTGGAATTCCTTGGTGCACCAAATTCTCGGCGATCTCAACGCCAATGAATCCGCCACCAATTACCACTGCATGACGCGGTCGATTCTCAATTTGAGTCACGATCCGTTCCACATCTTCCACAGTCCTCAACGTCAGAGCCCGCTCGATTCCAGGCAGAGGTGGCACGACTGGAGAGGCGCCCGGGCTGAGTACCAATTTGTCATAGGAAATATCTGAGAGCTCTCCGCTAAGAAGCTGGCGCACCTTCACGCTCTTCTTTACTGCATCTACTTCGAGCGCCTCGGTTAATACACGGACATCCAACCTAAAACGGGTGTGCAGAGATTCAGGAGTTTGCAGAAAAAGGGATTCTTCTTTCTCAATTACACCGCCTGCATAATACGGCAGACCACAATTGGCATAGGAGACATACCCACTCTTCTCCAGAACAATAATCTCAGCATCTTCGTTCAAACGACGCAGACGGGTAGCAGCTGACATCCCGCCGGCCACTCCTCCAACTATGACTATCCTCATTTATGAAATCACCACTGGCATTCCCTGTGACATCCAATCAGATATGCCATTCTGCAAATTGAAAAGGTGGGAAAACCCCAACTTCTGCATCTGAGCAGTGGCAATTCCAGATCTGCGGCCGCTCTGACAGTACACGGCGTAGGTTCTTGATTTGTCCAACTTCAAAACTTCATTCTTGAAAGTGTCAGCTTCGACGTCGATATTGATGGCACCAGAAATGTGGCCTTGATTGAATTCATCACGAGTGCGAACGTCCACAGTCACAACGCCCGCTTCCAAGGACTTGGCCGAAAATTCCTTTGAAGTCATATTGGTAATAGCAGAGCTGTTAGAAGAACAACCGCTCAAAACTGAAAGTCCCACTGCCACAACTGCGGCTTGCACCAGAATTCGCCTTGTGATTTTCATTGATCACGCCAAACTTAGAAATAGCTTTTGAAGTTTCTCGGTTACGGCAGCGCTATTTTCACTATCGTCCTCAATGCACTCCTTCAAAT
>DASVIG010000040.1:0-17432 GCA_036382195.1 Candidatus Nanopelagicaceae bacterium | reverse complement strand
AGAGCAGTGGCGCAAGCATCTGGCGTGAAGGTAACTGTTTTTGATGCGGGAAATGATCCGAAGGTTCAATACACCCAACTCCAGAACGCCATCAGTTCTGGCAAGTACCAAGGGATCATCACCCAGCCAATCTTTGGAGCCGGACTTGCACCCTTGGTTGCCAAAGCGATCGCCAAAGGTATCAAGGTTGTAAATATTGATCAGATTTTGGGAGCGAATTACACGACCGATAAGCCTCAGGTTAAGGGCTTGTCTGCCAACGTGACATTCGTGCCATCCAAGATCGGTACTCAACTAGGTCAGCAGGTGATTGCAGCCTGTGCTTCCAAGAGTTTCAATCCTTGCAAGGTGGGTTACATCTACAGCATCAAGGCATCAACCCTTGATGTGGCAATCTACAAGGGATTCTCGGATGCAATCGCTAAGAATGCCGCAGTGCAGATTGTTGCTGACGGCCAGTCTTATTTCACCCCAAGCATTGCGCTGGCCGCAGTTCAGAACATGCTCCAAGCCCAGCCAGATTTGAACGTTATCGTTGCATCTGATCAAGGTATTCAGGGTGCAGTTCAAGCAGTTGCTGCGGCAAAATTGACCGGTCAAGTCCTTCTGGTTGGCTTCGGTGCCAGCGGAGCTGGTATTGCCGGCGTGAAAGATGGAACCTGGTTCTCGGATGTCGCTCAAGCACCAGCTTCTGAAGGAACTCTGGGAATGATCGCCTTGATCAAGGCAATCAAGACTGGAAAGCCCATTGGGGCTATCAACCCGGTCGCCGCGCTTCCTAACGGCGGCTTGGTCACGAAGGCTACGGCTAAATTGTTCACAGCCGAGTGGCCTGGTTAAACCAATTATGAAGAGCGCTCCCCACCGAAACTTGGATTCGGATACCTACGAGATAAGCCTCGTTGGTATCTCCAAAAGTTTCGGTGGGGTTGCCGCTTTGAGTGATATCGCTTTGAAAATCAGAGCAGGTGAGATTCATTCTTTGGTCGGAGAAAACGGCGCCGGCAAATCCACCTTAGGAAAAATAATCTCGGGGATAACGACCCCGGATTCAGGCACCCTCTCTTTAGGTGGCCAGGAAATGTCATTTGGCTCCCCTAGGGACGCGCTGGCCCATGGAATTGTCACGATTGCGCAAGAATTGGCGATTGTTCCCGCATTGACGGTTGCCGAGAACGTGCTCTTGGGCGATGAACCCCGCGCTCGCGGATTTATCAAACGGCGCGAACTGCGCAGGAGATTCGATGAGTTGGCAAAGAAAGTCGGATTTGAATTCTCTTCCGACACAATTGCCGGCACTTTGAGCATCGCAGATCAGCAGAAAGTAGAAATTCTTCGCGCTCTCTCGCGAAACGCCTCTGTCATCATTATGGATGAGCCCACCGCAGCGCTTTCACGTATCGAGTCCCACGCTCTACACGAAGTGATTCGCTCTCTGGCAGCCGAGGGAAAGACCGTCATTCTCATCTCCCATTTCTTGTCCGAAGTGCTTTCACTTTCAGACACGATCACGGTTCTGCGGGATGGCCAATTGATTAAGACCATGGCAGCCAGTGAGGTCACTGAAGATGGCCTGATTGAATTGATGCTGGGCCGTACCCTGGGAGCCCTCTATCCCGCCAAGACTCATCCGAAATTTAATTCACCATCTGTCATGTTCGTGAATAACCTGTCAGCCCCAGGTGTGTCTAATGCCTGGCTTTCCTTGAGGGCGGGAGAGATCCTCGGCATTGCGGGGTTGGTTGGGTCTGGACGTAGCGAACTTGCCCGAGCAATTTTCCAAGATTCGCCGGCATTCAGTGGTTCCATCACCGTCAATGGAGCAGTATTGGCGGGCAAGTCGCCACGCGTTGCTCTCCAAAAGCAAGTCGTCATGATTCCTGAATCAAGGAAAGATTCTGGATTATTGCTAGGGCGGTCGATCCAGGAGAACATCACTTTGTCCAGTTTGGAAAAGATGAGCAAGTGGGGTTGGATTCTCCGTTCGCAGGAGTCGAAAATTACCAAACAGGCACTGGAACTAGTAAAAGTGAAGTCAGCTGGGGCGAAACAGAAGGTCTCAGCCCTTTCTGGTGGAAATCAACAGAAGGTACTTTTTGCCCGAATGCTGCTCAATAGCCCGCGGGTTCTTATCGCAGACGAGCCCACTCGCGGAGTTGATGTCGGTTCCAAGAGGGCCATCTACGACCTACTTACCGACCTGGCAAAAGATGGACTTGGAATTATTGTCATTTCCTCGGATCTTGAGGAAGTTCTTGGACTGGCGCATCGAGTGGTTGTTATGCGCCAGGGTCGAATCGTAACTGAATTAACTGGTCGCGCCATGAACGAGCAGGCAGTATTGGAAGCTGCCTTTGCTGAGCAAATCTAGGGATGGAGAAAATAGTGTCTAAGCAAGGTAGTCGTGACTCCGTGGTGCGCTTTGTCCCTCAATCACTTCGATCGTGGCGATCATCGGGGATACTTTTGCCCTTCTCCCTTTTGTTTGTGGTTCTATCTTTTTCCAGCGGCGCATTTCTTAACCCGACGAATCTCCTCAATATTCTCGACCAACAGTCAGCATTTTTGATCATAGCGGCGGCTGGAACTCTGGTCTTAGTAACGGGTGGAATCGACCTTTCCGTTGGGGCAACATACGCTCTTGCCAGTTGCGTTTCCGCTCAGTACGCAGAGAAACATTCGATCCTTGCCTCGGTCATTTTGGGAATCGTTCTGGGCCTTGTCGTTGGAATTATCAACGGCATCATCGTTGCCTATTTGAAAATCAATCCGCTTATTGCGACCTTGGCCATGTCATTTGTCATTGGCGGGTTGGGTTCAAAATTCACCAAAGGAAACCTGATCGTTCTCACTGATAAACCCGAGTACGGAAAGATCGCACAGACAGTCTGGCTTGGTGTAAACACCTCCATTTGGATTATGGCGGTGATAGTTGTTTTGTTGGGAATTCTTCTCACTCGGACCGTAATTGGGCGCTACATGATTGCCGCTGGGGGAAACGCTCAAGCCGCGCGCCTGGCAGGCATTCAGGTAAACCGGGTGCGAATAATCGCCTTTGCGCTTAGCGGAGCAGCCGCTGCTGTCGCGGGAATTATTGATGCCTCACGAGTTTTGAGTGCATCTGCTGCTCTTGGTAGCACTTTGGCCTTTACTGTCCTCGCCGGAATAGTTGTTGGTGGCACATCGATCGCGGGAGGAGATGGTTCGGTCTGGCTCACCGTTCTTGGTGTGCTTTTCATTGCGCTCATCGGAAATGGCTTCGATCTGTTGGGAATCGATCCTCTATATCAGCAGATTACTCTGGGATTGATCTTGCTGGTTGCCGTTGGAATGGATGCATACGGTAGGTCCCATCAGCGGTAACACCGCTCTCTTTTGGCCACAATCGCAACCACTAAGTTTGGAAGCGACCGTAAATTCGCCAGCTACGCCTTTCAAGGTTCGAATCCTTGACCCGCCATCACACGTTGAGCCTGGATTCAGTTTTAAACACTGGATCCACGTCCGTCTTTCAATGATCCGGCTTCTCTGGCTAATTTGAAAAGTCTGGTGAGTTAGGCAAGTTCTTGTGCAACTGCCGCCAACAATGACTTCCCACGCTGATCTTCTTGGTCGGTTCGCATCACCCGCGGGATAAAAGAGAATGAAATCTTTTGAAATGGCCAGCAGCCGTGTATGGATCCACCTGCGCCAGTGTGACCAAATGCGGGTTCTACGGGTCCATAAGAATCTATTGAATCCTCACGTTCAAAACCCATTGCCATGACTATTGGCCGATTCGTCACGGAGTCTATTCCTTCAAATTTGGGTGTCCACGCGGCCCTCAATCCCGATGATGTCAATAAGGGTCTTGGTGCGTCCATCATCAAAAGCGTGTCATAAAACTTTGACATTCCTTCCGCAGTTGCTCGTGCCCCGCCTCCAGGTAACTCCTTTTTCATTAAATCACGGTCATTCCAAGGCATTTCCTCACCATCTAGGAGGCGTGGATTGCCGTAAACTCGCGCGATTAATTCAGGATTATTTGCAAAAACATTTGTCCGGTAATCAGGCGCCTTAATCACCTCTCCAACACGATGAAGTTCACTTTCCGGAACCCCCAAATAAGCGTCGATGCCGTAAGGCCGCGCGATCAATTCGGAGAACGCCTGTCCGGCAGACATGCCAGTAACAGCAGAAATGATCGCATGCGCGAACCAACCAAAATTGAGCCAATGGTAACTGATGTTCGTTCCTGAAGGAAAAAGTTGTTTCGTGGCAGCCAGGTTCCTTAACATTACTTCTGAATCCCACAGTTCATGCACTCGGGTCGTGGGATCAATGTGAGGCAATCCAGCGCGATGAGAGAGACACATGGCGACAGTCAAATCAGGCCACGGTGCTGCGGACCAATACTTCGAAAGCAAATCGTCATAATTCACGAAACCGCGATCAACCAGCACAGCCACGGTGGCTGCCATCAGACCCTTTGTGCCAGAGAAGACTGGCATCAGTGTTTCATGTGCCATACGTTTATCGTCGTCATCCGCCCGGCCACGAGTCATCGACAGCAAAAGTTGGCCATTCTGACGAACAGCAAAGGAAATCCCTTCACCAGATTCCGTGGAGGCAATTTCCTTCATTAACTCTGCAGTACGCAAAAGTCGAGGGTCTATAACATCATCGAAATTCTCGAGAATATCGGCCACTACGCCACTCCCCTTGCCGGGTCAAAACTTGGAGCATCGGCAATGAGGCGCTGTGTGTATGGATGCTTGGGAAAAGCAAAAATATCCGCGATGGATGCACGCTCAACTACATGGCCCGACTCCAAAATCGCCACGTCTTGGGCAATATGGCGAACAAGGGCAATATTGTGTGTCACGAAAAGTAACGTCAACTTCCGTTCCCGTTGCAATCTCTGAAGCAATTCAACAATTGAGGCTTGAACGGAAACATCCAAACTACTAGTAATTTCATCACAAATAAGAATCTCTGGATTCACAATGAGTGCCCGTGCAATGGCTACACGTTGGCGCTCACCACCTGACAATTGATCAGGATATCGATTCGCACTTTCACGACGCAGAGAAACTGAATCGAGGGCCTCCGCAATCAACTCTTGGCTGTTCTTCGGCTTCCCACAGAGAAATTGATAGGACGCGATCAAAGTCTCTTGGATGGTACGTCGAGGGTTGATACTTTCATACGGGTTTTGGAAGATATATTGAATCTTACGAAGTTGCTCTTTTTTCCGCTCACGCACCCCAGGTGCCAAATCCGCACCGTCGAAAATGACGCTGCCACTTGAACGAGGCTGAAGTCCTGCAATTGCCCGTGCAAGCGTAGTTTTACCAGATCCTGATTCACCAAGAAGCGCCGTGCATTGCCCCCCAACCAGATCTAAATCAATATCCTGTAATACTGTGTGTTTACCATAGGAGACGGAAACGCTCCGCACTGAAAGTGCAACGGAGTCATCCCGTGTTAACAGCGCGGCCTTTTCAGATGTCAGAGCCGGTGGCGTTATGCCAGTTCTTGGGCAACGCACAAAGTGACCGTGTGATAGTTGGACAAGTTCGGGAGTCCTGGTCTGACACTCATCCACTGCGATGTCACAGCGAGGGTGAAAAGCGCACCCGGGCGGTCGAGTAAATGGTGATGGGGCCCCCCCAAGAATTCCTACTGGCGAACGATTCCCTGCAAGATCGGGAACGGCTGCAATAAGCCTCCGTGCGTAGGGATGTTTTGGTTGTCGAAATACTTCGGTCGCTTCACCATACTCAACGACCTTGCCCGAATAGAGCACCATCACTTTATCCACAAGTTCCGCGACAACTGCCACGTCGTGCGATATGTAAACAGCAGAAACTTGATGATCCTTTACTAATCTCCGAATAGTCTCCAAAACTTGCCGTTGAGTCGTGACGTCCAAGCCTGTCGTCGGCTCATCTAGAACGATGACATCAGGTCGTGCAATGAAAGCCATCGCAATCGCTATCCGTTGCTGCTGACCACCCGACAATTGGTGCGGGTACCTACGCAGGAATTGTCGATCGGTCGGTAGCGCCACTTCCCGTAACACTTGATCGATTATGGATTCTGGATTCTCCTCGCCGGCCACCACACATTCCAGCAATTGTGTGTGCAATCGCAGAACTGGATTCAGAGCACTTGCTGGGGATTGTGGAATATAGGTAATGAGTTTTCCACGAACACCAGTCGAACTCGAAGTAACTTCCGTTTCCCCAATAAATATACGGCCCGAGGCAATCAGAGTGCCACTGCGGGCATATCCAAGCAAAGCAAGTCCTAGCGTTGTTTTCCCTGAGCCAGATTCGCCAACCAACCCAAGCACTTGACCAGCATCCAGTTCGAAAGAGACGTCATCAACAATTGCAACACCCGTCCCACTCCCAGCGACGACCAAGTTGGCAACAACAAGCGGGGCACTCATGCATTGACCTGCCGATCTAATCCTGCACTTGCTCGCGCGAGAGCATCGGAAATAAGATTCATTCCAATAGTCAGGAGCGCTATGGCAATTACGGGCAACAGCACAGGCCACGGTTGAATGGTGAGAGCGATTCGGTTGTCATTTATCATGAGACCCCAATCCGGTGTCGGGGGTTGAGTTCCAAGTCCTAGGAAATTCAATGCCGAAATGAGACCTATGGAATAAGTCAACCTGAGACCAACCTCTACTGCGAGTGGACCGGATACATTAGGTAATATCTCTTGAGCCACGATTCTCCAGGTGGGCATTCCCAAAGCCATGGCAGACTTCACATAGTCTCGTTCAGATACGGAAAGTGTCGCGCCGCGCATCACTCTTGCAACGCGAGGTGCGTGTCCGACCGCCACCAAGAAGACTACGACGGTCAAATTAGGGCCAGTCACGCTGATGAATAGCAGAGCCAACAAGACTTGCGGAAAGGCCAATACAACATCGCCGCTTCGCATAATGAACTCGTCAAACCGTCCGCCACGAAAACCCGCAAAAATTCCGAGTATTGCTCCAAGTCCAACTCCAACGAGGGCGGCAATAACACTCATTAGAAGTATCTGCCTGCCCCCGAATAGAAATTGTGACAAGACGTCGCGGCCTAAATAGTCTCCACCGAATCTCAAAAGATGGCCTGGAGGAGCAAAGGGCATAGTGACAAATTCCTGCGGATCGTGCGGCGCCACCGAGGGTCCAAAAATTGCCAGAAGGACAACCAGTCCAGCCAAACCCACTCCAATCTTCATTCGCAATGAACGGAACGCAACTGGCATGATCGCCGTCCTCTTTGAGGTACGTTGTTCAGGTGATGTCATGATGCTGTTCTGACTCGAGGATTGAGAACGAGCGTAAGCAAATCAGCGAGTAAATTCACCGTCACATAGAAAAGGGCAAAGAAGACCGCCAATGCCTGAGTCACTGGAAGGTCTCGAGTCGCGACAGAATTTGCGACTGCAGTTCCAATCCCAGGAAATCGAAATAGGTACTCGACAATGATGACACCCCCCGCGAGCCACGCAAATTGCAATGCCAATACTTGGATGACGGGGCCGAGAGCATTTGGAATTGCATGGCGCACCATAACCACACGTTCTGGCAGCCCCTTGAGACGCGCGTGCTGAACGTAGTCCGTCTCCAGAACTTCAATGAGCGTGCCACGCAGCATGCGAGCGAGATACGGAGTTACAGCGATAACAAGAGTCATAGCAGGGAGGACGAGTTGAGTCGGGGAACGCCAAGCAGATTGACCTGGTGCTCCGGCATAGATGGCAGGGAGCCAGTGGAACACCCCTGTCGAGAAGAGCCAAGTCAACGTAACTCCAATCACGAACTCGGGTAGCGCGGCAAGAACTAGGGTGACCACAGTGGTGAAATGATCCAACCAGGAATCTCGCTTGGCGGCCGTGAGTACTCCAAGAAGAAGTCCGATGGACGCGCTCACTACGGCTGCAATCAACATCAATGTCAAACTATTTAGGATCAGCGGCTTTAAATATGTCCATACGGGCTGATTGCTTGCTAGTGAGGTACCAAAATTTCCGTGAACTAATTTATTGATCCAAGAGTAATACTGCTCGAGGACTGGTTTGCCCGTGCCTAATTGTTGGCGCAATTGCGCCAGACGATCAGGCGTCGCCTCTCTTCCAAGAATTGCTTTCGCCGCATCTCCAGGAAGGGCTTGAGTAGCGAGAAAGACAATTGATGTTACGACCCAAACGATAACGACTGAAAGTAACAGCCTTCGTCCAATCATTTTCAACATCTATTTGCCTTTCTCGCTACTACGCGAACGTTACTTCGTCAGCCAGACCTTCTGGAATCCAAACGAAGTCAAAGGAATACCGCTCTTGTCTGGAACAAGACCCTGCACCTTTGTTGAGTATGCATCAAGTTGATTTGGAAATCCCCAGATGATGTTTCCTCCAGTGTTGTACTCAATTGTCATGGCTTGTTGGATCAACGAGCAACGAGTCTTCTGGTCAGACGTTTGCTTAGCCTTCCCCACAAGTGAGATGAACTTGGCATTTGCCCAGTGTGTCTCATTGTACGGAGAAGTTGGCAACGACCCCGCGGCAGTTTGAGGAAGGAAATCTCGTGTGAACCAGAATGACTCAGCGAAATCCCACTTGAGGTAATTATTCCAGAACGCATTTGTGTCCAGCTTCTTGATCTTGACAGTTACACCACCGGCTTTCGCCTCTTGCGCAAAAACTGTCGCGGCTTCAACTGCTCCTGCTGCTATTGGTGCGGTGACCAATTCAATCTTCAGATTGCTCTTACCCGCTGCCTTTAATAATGCTTTAGCTTTTGCAACATCAAGCTTGCGTTGTGGCAGTTTCGAAGGGTAACACGCATCAAAAGGTGCGTACATATCGTTTCCGATTGTTCCGTGGCCACCCAAAACTTGCCGAACCATCTGTCCACGATCTACAAGAAGTCGCAAAGCTTGTCGAACTCGAACATCATTAAATGGTGCGCGATCTACTCGCATAGTGAATGGGATCCATCCACCAGTGCGCGATTCAAGTACCTTGTAGGAACCACTTGCTTTGATAATAGGAGCCTGCGCACTTGGTAGGCCATCAATTGCGTCAACCTGTCCGCTGAGAAGTGCATTCACGCGAGACGTGTCGTCACCAAAATCAATAAGAATAAGTGAATCCACATATGGTTGCCCTGCAACAAAGTAAAAAGGATTTCTTTCAAATTCGCTTTGCTGTCCAGCTGTGAAAGATTTGAATTTAAATGGTCCAGCACCGACTGGATTTGTCGGATCGTAATTTGCTGGGACAATTCCATTGGCGTAGTAAGCCATGGCATCTACGAATGTGGAATCCGATGCGGTAAGAATGACTTTGACGGTTCGGTCATCAACAGCGACCGTTTTCGTGAAGTCGATCCCCTGAAGACTCTCCGCACCATCTTTCTTCTGAGTAACGATTCGAGAAAAAGTTGCGATGACGTCTGCAGAAGTTAGTGGACTTCCATCAGAAAATTTAAGGCCACTACGTAATGTGATTGTCCATTCGGTGGCATTCTTATTCGGCTTGATCGATGAAGCCAACGCCATGACGAGTTTGTGATTTGTGTCATACGTTGCAAGGGAAGAGTTGAGAGATATCGCGCGGGCGATATCGGGATCGCTGGTCGGACTGTGGGCATCGAGAGAATCTTTCGAACTGCCTCCGGTGACCCCCACCCGCAAAGTCCCACCTGGTGTTGGTGATGCGGCTTGAGTGACCGACATCATTGATAATGTAAGCGCGACTGTTGCCGCACCGGCGATTAGTCCAGTGCTTCTCCAGACCCGCCTCCGAGAGATTATCGAAAATTTCACTTTTTCTCCATTCGACTAACGCATCAGTCTGATGTCGCACGGTGACAGTATCAGCGGCCATTGCCTAGTGGAAGAGATTGGCTCCAAGAAATTTCTCTCCCCGACATGCTCATTCCCCCACCACCACGTAGGAGAGGGCCTGCTCGCCAAGGTCCTTGCCGACTGCCATGATTACGCCCTAAAGACTAGTGTCTGGATTGAGGTGGGATGACGAAATCGAGCAACCCGGGAAAGCCTGCCAAGGTGCCTAGCGGACGCTTTGATCCCAACCGCAGGGAGCGGATTTTGGAGGCTGCGGCGTACTTGATCGCCGAGCGAGGGGTTCATGCAGTTCGAGTTGCCGACATCGCGGAGCGTATTGGAACAACCACTGGAACGGTGCATTACTACTTTCCATTTAAAGATGACGTGCTCCGTAATGCAATTGACTGGGCCGTACAAAAAGCATTCGAACGTCAAGATGCCATCTTGACAGGAGTGATTACGCCAAAGGAAAAGTTGCTACGCATCATGGAGATTCAATTGCCAAGTTCAAATCAATCTCACGATGAGTGGTCCATTTGGTTGCAATATTGGAGCGAAGCCAGTTTGCGTCCCGAATTGCGCCAGGACCATATTGATTTGAATCAGAGATGGCGCAAGATTCTGATTGAGATCGTCAAAGACGGCCAAAAAGAGGGCGAATTTCAGCAAATTGAGCCTAAATTCTTTGTCGACCACATGCAGGCTTTATTTAACGGGCTTGGGATTGAAGTTTTAGTTGGTGCGTCGGATCTCGACCATATGCGTCAGATTATGGTTGACTTCGTCAGGAGCAATCTCTTCGTGCGCTGACTCTCAAGGAGAATCTGAAATATGGAAGCAAGTCAGAAAGTCGAACCGCCGCTCCAATTTCATCTTGAAACCTACGAGACTGAAATAAGACCGGATTGGATCGACTACAACGAGCACATGAATGACTCGGCCTACGCTATCGTCCTATCAGAGGCGAACGAAGAGTTCCTTAAGTTCGCTAACATCGGGAGTGATTATCGCTCTGTAACGGGATGCGCCTTGTATACGGTGGAGGCCCACATTTTCTACTTGGCAGAGGTCCATCAATCGGATGCGCTACATGCACGAACGTGCATCGTTGAACTTAACGAAAAAAAAATTAGGCTTAAGACCGAACTCATTCGACGAGATGGGAAATTGGCCGCTCGTGGTGAATTCCTATATCTGCATTTTGATCAGAATGTGTCATCAGTGAAACCTTTCCCTGATGGGGTGTTTGCCTTCCTCTCAACCCTGACCTAGGGGTGATGTAGCCCATCGCGTTGAGCCCCTACTCATGGGGTAAAAAAGAATGATTGACAGCCCAAATCGCTACTAGTACGGTACTTGACTAATTCATCAATTAACTAGGTCAGGAGCCCCATTATGCGACCCTTCTCCGCTGAGGTTTTCATTACATGCGCTATTACGGGGGCGGGCGATACCTCTGGAATCAGCGACAAAGTGCCGGTGACACCCGAGGAGATCGCCGATTCTGCGATAGAGGCCGCAAAGGCCGGTGCGGCAATAGTCCATATACACGTTCGAGACCCCAAAACGGGCAAAGGGGCGCGCGCCCCTTACCTATATAGGGAAGTGGTCGAGCGGATTAGAGCTTCGAATGTGGATGTAGTACTGAACTTAACGACGGGAATGGGTGGAGATCTAGTTCTTGGCTCTGCAAGCAATCCCCTGCCCCCCATCGCAGGAACGGACATGGCCGGCGTCACCGAACGCCTCGAACATGTAGCCGAGTTGCGACCAGAGATTTGCACATTAGATGCAGGAACTATGAATTTTGCCGCAGGTGGCGAATACATCATGGTCAATACTCCTGGGATGGTGCGGGCAATGGCAGCTGGTATCAAAGAATTGGGAGTCAAACCAGAAATAGAAATCTTTGATACTGGCGATCTGGTACTTACAAAAGAATTGATAGCAGAGGGCCTCATTGACAATCCGGCAATGATGCAATTGTGCATGGGTATTCCATATGGTGCACCAAATGATCTTCACACGATCACTGCGATGGTAAGTCAACTTCCAGAAAGCACCGTCTTCTCTGCATTCTCAATCGGCCGCTTTCAGCTTACCTATGCGGCACTCGCGCCGATCTTGGGCGGAAATATTCGCGTTGGGTTGGAAGATAACCTTTATTTGAGTCGAGGTACCTTCGCAACGAACGCCCAACTCGTAGATCGGGCCAGAACTATCGCTGAAGCACAAAACATTAAGATTCTTGGACCAGTTGCCGTACGGGAAAAACTCGGATTGACTAAACATGTCTGAGCTTGGAAAACGTGTAGGGCTACTGGGGGGTGGCGTAATCGGCGGAGGCTGGGCTGCCCGATTTGCCCTTAACGGCTGGGACGTGGCTCTGTTCGATCCTGATTCACAGGCGCAACGCAAGGTTGATGAGATGCTCGGCAACGCCCGATCAGCGTTCACACAATTGGTTCGTGTTCCATTGCCGCCAGAAGGCAAGATCACTGTCGTGACGTCAATTCGTGATGCGGTTTCCAATGCGCATTTCGTACAGGAGAGCGCACCCGAGAATCTCGACTTGAAACAGTCACTCCTTTTTGAAGCCGACGAACTTACTCCGGAATCTACAATCATCGCGAGTTCTACTTCGGGATTACTTCCCACCCTTCTCCAATCCAAAATGCGAAACCCCGAACGATTCGTTGTAGGCCATCCGTTCAACCCGGTTTATTTGCTTCCTCTCGTTGAAGTGTGTGCAGGGGAGAAAAGTGCACTTTGGGCGGTTACGCAGGCTGCCGATACATATACGTCAATTGGGATGAAACCATTAGTTGTACGGAAAGAAATTGATGGATTCGTTGCCGATCGCCTCCTTGAAGCCCTTTGGCGAGAGGCGCTCTGGCTCGTCAATGACGGAGTTGCAACAATGTCCGAAATCGACGATGCGATCAGATATGGGGCGGGACTCCGGTGGTCATTCATGGGCACCATGCTCACCTATCGAATTGCAGGAGGCGAAGGTGGGATGCGACATTTTATGTCACAATTTGGCCCCGCGTTGCAGTGGCCTTGGACTCACTTAATGGAAGTTCCGGAAATAACGGAGAATTTACTTGACCGCATGGCCGAACAATCAGATGAACAGGCTGCAGGTGCTTCCATTCGCGAACTTGAACGGCTTCGAGATGCATGCTTGGTTTCCATTCTGCATGGCCTGGCCACGCAGAATTATGCATCAGGCGAAGTATTGAACAAGTATGAAGAGAACTTAAACAGAAACCCGCACGTCTAACGCAGTTGCTCCAAGGGGTGTGACGAGTAGTGGGTTTATCTCGAACTCGCTCCACTCGGGGTGAGCCGAGGCAAAGCGTGAGAGCGTCGCTATTGCTAATGCCGCGCTCTCTACATCCACTGACGGCTTCCCACGATGTCCCATCAAGAGTGAGGCACCTTTAAGAGATAACAACATTTCACGCGCACGCTCAACGTCTACTGGGGCAAGTGCAAGAACTGAATCTCGGAGTAATTCAGTATGGATACCGCCCAAGCCGACAAGCAAAACGGCACCAAACCTTCGATCCCGAGTGATCCCAACGATAATCTCAACTCCGTCCGTTGAATCGATCATTCGTTCGATTGAGTAGGAAGAGGCACCGATCTCGATCTTCATGCGATCGAACTCGCGAATCAGGGAGTGGCTATCGGGAAGATTGAGAGCGACGCCACCGAGGTCTGTTTTATGCAACAAACCATTTGCCTTGAGAGCAAAAGGACCAGCAAATGCGTCAGCAGCCTGGATGACCTCTTCATGGTTGTGAACTACACGCATTTCCGGTGTAGTTATCCCTTCTAACTGGATCAGGGGCATCAAGTCGCAATACGTCAATCGGTCGATCGGCGGTTGCTGATCGACATCATCCGGCAATTTACTCAACATCAGATTTCTAGAATGTACGAGTGACGCCACTGCATCTTCGATCGCATAATGCGTGGCGATGTCTACTGCAGATAATTCGGCGATCGCAGGCGAGTCTGGGTACATGGTATGTACGCATAACGGCTTATCTTGAGATTTAACTGTCTCCGCTATCTTCTTTGCGGCAGATATCTCCCCCTCAACTAGCCCCTGCGCAAATGGATTCGGAGAACTGTAACCACCGAAATAACCCGAGATGAGAATGGAATCCACGTCCGAATCTTGTAAGAGTCTGGTGACGACGTTGGCGTAGGAATTTGGATCTTGCTCTCCATATCCAGCCAGATCGACTGGATTCGTAACTGTTGACTGCGCCCAAAGTTGCGAACGAAGATCAGTCTGAGTTGATAAAGAAAGTGCAGGAACTGTGAATCCTCTCGCTTCAAGAAGATCTGACGCGACCGTCGCGTGACCACCGCCGTCTGTCACGACTGCAACGCGTGGGCCCTTTGCCCGACGAGGTTGAAGTCCAGCTTGTAGCGCGATCACTAACTCCCGTGGAGTATCCACCAGAGATACTCCGGCTAAACGGCATGCTTCTACGATGATGCGTCTGTCACTGGTTAAAGCACCAGTATGGGATTGGGCGCTGCGTGAAGCTGAAGCACTCGAACCTGCCGCGAGAACGACGACTGGCTTCCCAACCTCATGAGCTCTGCGCGCAGCCTGAATGAAGCCGCGGCCGTCATGGAAGTCTTCAACATAAATTGCGATTGCTTTAGTGTGAGGATCGTCAATTGAATTCTCGACGAGATCAATAAGAGTGACGTCAGCCTGATTTCCAATTGATACAAACCTAGAGAATCCCAACTTGTAAGTGGCGAACCACCCCTGAAGTTCGAGCGCAAGGTTGCCACTTTGTGAGAGCAGAGCAACCGATCCTGGTTCAAAGGCGTTGGATGCAAGAAAAACTTCATTAGAGTTGTCAACCACACCTAAACAATTAGGTCCAATCAAAGTGCTTCCTGCATCCCGAACTCGCGCAACAATCTCGCGTTGGGTCGCTCTGCCGGCATCATCCACTTCGCCAAGACCTGCAGTAATGACAATTAAACCCTTTACACCACTAGCGAGTGCGTCCTCAACCGTGTTACTCAGTGCATTGATCGGAACTGCCAGTACAGCAACATCCACACCGCCGGGCACGTCAACCAATCGTGCATAGGTTTGACGTCCAAGCACTTCGCTCCGTCGCGAATTTACTAAGTAGATCGGCCTTCTAGAGGATCTCAAAGCTTGTTTGGCAATGATGTGCCCCCACTTAGATACATCGTCGCTCGCACCTACCACTGCAATCGATAAAGGATTAAAGAAACAGGTGAGATCTCGGGGAATGTGTTTTGACACTTTTTAGCGGCCTTTCCAGTGAGGTGTGCTTTTTTCTGCGAAGGAAGCCACACCCAAGACCGCGTCTTCAGAAGATGCGACCTTGGGGTAGTACTTGAGTTTGCCGGAACGCATCTCTGCAAATCCCTCCGCAATGCCAACTCCTTCCGTCGCATGCACGACCTCAAGCACTGCGGCTACTGATAGTGGTGCCGAGGTTGAAATAGTGCGTCCTAATTCTGTGGCAGCATCCATAAGATCGCTCGCCGAAACGACTTGATTAATGATGCCCAAGGAGGCGGCTTCGGTCGCGGAAAGTCTGCGGCCTGTAAGAAGAAGTTCAAGAGCAATCGAGCGAGGTATCAGTCGAGGTAGTCGGAGCATGCCTCCCGAATCGGCAACTAAACCAAGTTTGACTTCTGGGAGGCCGAATTCCGCATGTTTTGCAGCAACAATTAAGTCGCATGCGAGAGCAAGTTCAAATCCGCCGCCCAGTGCAAGGCCATTTACCGCAGCTATCAAGGGTTTGGTCCGACCAAAGAACTCCGTCACACCAGCAAATCCACCAGGTCCAAAATCAGCATCCGCTGCTTCACCTGCTGCTGCTGCCTTCAAATCCCATCCTGCAGAAAAGAATCGGTCTCCGGAGCCGGTGATAATTCCGACACGAAGCTGCGGATCTTCTTCAAGTTTTACAACGGCTTGATAGATTTCAAAACTCGTCGCCTTATCAATCGCGTTTGCCTTTGGTCGGTCCAGTGTAATAATGAGAAGTTGATCTACTACCTCCAGCGTGAGTGATTCAAATGCCACTACGACTCCAAGGGTCGAAGTAGGCCGCGAGAGATTATGTGGCGCTGAATCTCACTGGTGCCATCCCAAATGCGTTCAACACGAGCATCACGCCACCACCGCTCGACTGGCGCTTCGGAAACAATGCCCATTCCACCGAAAATCTGTACCGCCCTGTCGGTGATTCGGCCGAGGGTTTCGGTTGCAAATAGTTTCGCCATTGCCACATCAATATCTTTCATCAAACCTTTGTCGTACTTGTCGGCGGCCTGAAGTGTAAGCAGGTTGGCTGCTTCGAGTTCTACTCCGCTATCAGCGAGTTGGAAACTCACGCCTTGAAATTTGCCAATCGTCTGACCAAATTGCTCTCTCGTAACAGCCCAATCAAGGGTCGCATCCAATACACGTCTGGCACGGCCTACGCAATTAGCAGCGACAGCAAGACGTGTTGCTCCGAGCCATTGACTCATGAGATCTAACCCTTTGCCTTCCTCTCCCAATAGGGCCGAACCCGGAACCCGACAATCCTCGAATTTTAATTCGCATTGGTGATAGCCCCGATGGGATACTGCGCTGGATCCAACAGTGACAGTGAGACCAGGAACATTCTTATCGACTAAGAATGAGCTAATGAGTGAACGAGTACCTTTGGCTGTTTCTTCGGCACCCGTTACGGCAAAAAGAATGATGAAGTCGGCTGTATCTGCATGACTGATGAAGTGCTTGGTGCCCGATATCAAATAGTCCGACCCGTCTCTGATGGCTCTAGTCGTCATTGCCCGAACATCGGATCCTGCACCGGGTTCCGTCATCGCTAAACAATCGTGTCTTTCGCCACGTATTGACGGAAGCAAATACTGCTCAATCTGTTCACCTTCACATGCGAGTAAAATATTGCTCGGACGCCCCACGATAGATTGCAAGGCATACGATGCACGACCTAACTCACGCTCTACAAGCGTTAAGTCAATGCCCGACAGCCCTCCTCCGCCAAGATTTTCAGGCATGTTGGCAGCATAAAGTCCAGAAGAGATAGCTACGGATTTGATCGACTCTGCCAAGTCTCGCGGCACATCATCGAGTCGTTCGACCAGATTTTCGTGCGGGTACAGTTCTCGTTCAACGAAGGAGCGAATGGTTTCGACGATGAGTTGCTGCTCATCGGTAAGTGAAAAATTCATTACTTCCCTTTCACTGGCATCGTGATCGTTCTACCAACCCAGTCCGGTCGCTTAAGCCCTGAGTGTGCCTCTGCAATCGCGTCGAGTCGCTGCTGGATCTGGGCGGGGAACGCTGCTGTCCGACCTGATCCAATGTCTACATGTAAGAGCATTTGCTCAGCGGTCGCCACGAGCTCGTCATCTCTCATCCGATACATTTCGTGCGCCACATGAACACGTTTTTGATCCACGCCTAGAACCTGCAAGGTGCAACGTAGTTTTTCACCCGTAGACGCCTCCAAAAGATTCCGAATATGCGTTTCAACCGTATAGATCGAA
>DASVIG010000039.1:0-6930 GCA_036382195.1 Candidatus Nanopelagicaceae bacterium | reverse complement strand
GCCGCCAGACCTTCTTTTCTGACTGGCCTGCGCCAACATCTCTGGCGAGATGTCGATCCCATCGATTATTAGATTTGGACGTAGCGCCGTTAGATACGTTCCGGTGAGACCGGTTCCAGTTCCGATGTCGACGATGTTATTGGCTTCTTGAAAATCAACTGCTTTCGCGAAAACTTCTGCTACGGCGCGGGGGTAGCGATATTTCTTCTTCTCTACAAACGAGGACTCGTAAGTTGCCGCCCATTTTGCATAGAGACGGCGATTGTCATCGGGAGTTTTAACCGAATATGCCTCATCCAATCCCAAGGGTTTTGACTCGTCAGAATCGCTTTTATCTCGCACAAAAGCATTCTATCGATCGATAGGAATTTCCCGAAGCCCATCGGAGCCAGCCATGAGAATGATGCTCTCCGCTTCGCTCTTTTCGACAATGGCCAAGATCTCTTCCGTCGCCGGGAATTCACTGGTGTCATCTTTACGTGCCCACGATTGCACGCGGCCTCCGGTCAGGTGAGAAACTGCACGCATTAGATCAGGATCTTTAGGACCAACCAGCAGGACGAAACGTGGACCGCGAAGTCCGACTGTGACTAGTTCCCGCTCTGCTCGATAAATCATCCAGTGGTACCCAGCAACCGCAGCAGTTGCGATCAAGATGGCCAGGGCAAATCGTGCGCGACGAAGCGTGTCTACGCCAAAGTTTCCTTTGAAAATTCCATCAAAGAGAAAGAAGACACCGACAAGAAGAACGATGACTGATGTCAGGCCGCCAATCCCGAAGAGCACGAAGAGGTACACCCGTCGGGTCGGCGAACCCAACTCATGCGTAGGGGATTTCTTCAACGCTAATTGAATCTTCCTCCAATAAATCCACCAGACCGGGACACCGACAATGAGCAAAGTCGCGGCTGCCAACAGGGTATTGCGGGCGCCACTTCCACCAACTATTACCGCACCTCCGGTAATTGATTCGAAGAAGGCTATGAGAACCATGGTCAATCCAGCTGCGGCCGCCAGGAGCGCAATGCCAGCCATGAGATATTCGTAGATTCGTCGAACTTCAGTCCGAGTTGTTTCATTCGCAAGAACCGCCTGGTGATACCACCAAACAATAATTCCAACCACAGTAAAAGCCGCCAAAGAAGGCACTCTTCGGAAGTGAATCGACGCCTCCAATGCGGTCGGCTCTCCAAGGAACCAGACCAGAACCGTATAGAGCACTGCGCTGGCAAAGGAGATTGCCATGACAAGTCCACCACCGACGCCGAACAACAAGACGTATGCCAACCACAAGGGATCTCGTTCAGATTTAGCAAAGGTTCTAATCCAATAAATGAACCAGACAGGGATGCCGACTGCGAGGGTGATTGCGCTTTTGGTGATCGAGTTGGAGCTTCCCAGAGCAAGTGTGTTGGCGCCCATATGCAGCACTCTGTCAATCACGGCAGCGAGCAAACCACTAAGACCGACGACGACCGTACCAAGGCCGATGAGAGAACCTACTAGATAGTGGGCACGGGAGTTCTTCTGCGGCGTCTGGCGGATGCTCAACCACCAATGCGCGCCCCATATCGCAATCCATACTATGAACCGGGCAACTGCCGGACCCCTATAACTCTGGTTTCCAACTGCCCAAGAAAGTATGTCGTGCAAGGCGAACATCGCGATACTCAAAGAGGTGAGTGAGCCGAGTGTTAGGTAAAAGCCCCACCCGAATGATTTCACCTCGGTTGGGTCAACCAACATCCTCCGGCGGGTCCAGAGTCCTAAAAAAATGTAGAGCGGGATTCCCACAACGACAAAGGAAACGTTCCGCGCTAAATCCGTTTGATCAGCCGCCACCAAAGTCGCTCGATCTAACAAACGCCCTAAAAGGCCAGACAATCCCAGGGCCGAAACCACCATAAGTCCGTAGAGAATCACGTATTGGAAGAAGCGACGCACGGAATGACCACTCAGGGCACTACGACCGCCTCCTGAGGAAATTTTCCGGATAACTACAATGATGATCACTATCAGAACCACTGGCGTTAAAAGTCTAAAGATCACTGTGGGATCACCGCGCAGTTATAGAGAGGCCAAGGAACTCCGGTCAAAAACCAACTCCCGTTGAAACGGATCAATCTCAAAGTGTGGTCTTCCGTCATGAAGGTCTCAAAAGGACCGCCCGTAGGAATGTTTACCGTGACCCAAACTTGGGCGGTGTCACCGACAATCTCACTCTTCACAAAGTCGACTCGGGCATTCTTCATAACATAAGTACGGTCCAAGTCAGCGACCTTGCATCCACTTTCCGGTGCGAGAAATTTAGCTGCTTTGTCATTGTTACCCGCAAAAACCGCTTCCAAATAAACTTGAACTGTCCCCTTGGGCGTTCCTGGATCCAATTGCACGACTGACTTTGTCGAAGAAAAGACCGTGACCAAGATAGCCGCCGCGATAATGACACCAACGATGATTGCGAGTATCCGATTTGGTGAGTTGCGCAATCCCGATGTCTCGTTATGGCTCTGACCCACGCCTCAACAGTACCGCTACAGGTGCCCGAGTGAGGGGCAACGAGTGCTACCGCATCACACCAATTCCGGGCACGAATCGATCTCTATTTAATCTCTATCGCGTCAACGACAAATATCAGAGTCTCATTTGGACCGATGGGTCCTCCTCCAGCGGCGCCGTAACCTAGTGACGGAGGAATCACCAGCAATCGTCGGCCGCCCTTCTTCATCCCCGGAATGCCTTCTTGCCATCCTTTGATCACTTGCGCAAGCGCGAACGTCGCAGGATTGCCACCCGTCCACGAGGATTCAACCACTTTGCCAGTAGACCATGCCATCAGCGTGTACTGCACGGTCAATGTCGAAGTAGAAACTGCGGAGTTGCCAGTGCCGACATAGATGTCTTTGGTAAGCAAGGTCGTCGGTGGTGTGCCTTGAGGGGCAGTGATGACAGGGGCTTTGCCTTGCTCACCAGACACAGTTGGCAGAGAAGAGGACGTATTCGACACAGGTGAACCTCCACAGGCGCTAAGTAAAATTGAAGTGAGTAAAAGGGTAACGGCAAGAGGAGTTCCACTTCGCAGACGTTGATGACTCCAAAATCGCATAATTCCCATCCTTTTTGCCGTAGTTGTAATAAGAGACGGAAAGAGTAGCAATATGCTGTAGAAATGCGCGCACTGGCCTTTGATGCATTCGGAGAAATCCCATATATCGCAGATATCCCTGCCCCACACATCACCACTTCAGACCAGGTCATCATTCAAGTAGAAGCGACTGGTCTCTGTCGAAGTGACTGGCATGCCTGGATGGGTCACGACACCGACATCAACCTTTTCCCGCACATACCCGGACATGAATTTGCTGGCACCATTCATGAGGTGGGCGGCGCTGTGACAAAGCAGAAAATAGGCAATCGAGTAACAGTGCCTTTTGTCTGCGGATGTGGCAAATGCAATGAATGCAGATCAGGAAATGCCCAAGTATGCCCCGACCAATGGCAACCTGGATTCTCAGGTCCGGGTTCTTTTGCCGAATATGTGGCAATTCCAAAGGCAGATTTTAATGTTGTGAAGATTCCCGATTCCATGTCCTTTGATATCGCGGCGTCCCTGGGTTGTAGATTCGCAACTTCCTATCGGGCCCTTGCCTTGATCCACCCACCACAATCGGGTGAGTATGTTGCCATATTTGGCTGCGGAGGGATCGGCCTGTCAGCAATAATGGTTGCGAAATCTCGCGGCGCGCAGGTAATTGCGATTGACATATCTGATGAAGCACTCGCGTTCGCGCATGCCGTCGGAGCGGATCATCTGATTCATGCAAACCAAGAGGATCCCGTCGCCCGAATCAAAACCATCACGACTTTTGGGGCCGATATCACTGTCGATGCTTTAGGCAGCGTCATGACAGCACAACAGAGCATTCAGTCTTTGCGCCCGGGCGGCCATCATCTTCAAATCGGACTTTTATTACCGCGCGATATCCAAAATCGCGCGAGCGCTCCTATGCACCTAGTAATTGGTCGCGAGTTACACATTCACGGCGTTCATGGGATGTCGGCTGCTAATTACCCAGCCCTGTTGGGCGATATCGATTCTGGACTCCTCCGTCCCGAACTCCTCATTGGAGAGAAAATCAGGTTGGAGGACGCCCCGCAAGCGTTAATGGCAATGGATGGACACAGTGGCGGTGGAGTGAAAATCATTAAGCCGTAGGCTAATTGTTCATGATGTGGAATATCCAACTACACCTTGTGGTTAGCCACTCAATATTGGATAGGTTATCCCTATGAAATTTAAGAACTTAGGTCGTTCTGGTCTCTCTGTAAGCCGCTTATGTCTGGGTACCATGAATTTCGGTACCGAGACGGATGAAGCGACTTCCCATTCCATTATGGATTCGGCGATAGAAAACAAGATCAACTTCATTGATACCGCGAATAAATACGGTGGTCCGGAAAATTGGGGCGGAACGGAGAAGATCGTCGGACGATGGTTTGCCAAAGGTGGAGGCCGCCGAGAGAAAGTAGTCCTTGCCACCAAGTTATATGGCGAAATGGAGTCCTGGCCCAATAGCAGGGGTGTCTCAGCACTCAATATTCGCCGAGCTTGTGATGCGAGCCTTACTCGTCTGCAAACTGATTACATCGACCTATATCAAATGCACCATATCGATCGCACAACTCCGTGGGAAGAAGTATGGCAAGCGATGGAGGTTCTCGTTGCTCAAGGAAAGATCCTTTATGTGGGTAGTAGCAACTTCGCTGGTTGGAACTTGGCTCAAGCCCAAGGAGCTGCTGCTCCGCGGAATTTCATGGGGTTAGTTTCCGAACAGTCGATCTACAATCTTGTTACCCGCGATATAGAACGAGAAGTAATTCCAGCGGCTTTGCATTATGGGATCGGCATTCTCCCATGGTCACCATTGCATGCGGGTCTCCTCGGAGGAGTTCTCAAAAAGGAGCAAGAGGGGAAACGCCGTCTTGAAGGTCGTGCAAAAGCAGCACTAGATGTAATTCGCCCTAAAGTTGAAGCTTATGAAAATTTCTGTGATCAGATCGAACAAGCCCCTGGGGTAGTCGCACTTGCATGGCTTATGGCGCAGCCTGCTGTTACCGCCCCAATCATCGGCCCGCGAACACAGGAGCAATTCAATTCAGCACTGCAAGCCCTGGAACTGGAACTAACGGATGAGCACCTTAAGAAGCTCAATGAGATTTTCCCAGGCTATAAGACTGCGCCCGAAGCTTACGCCTGGTAAGAGTTATAGAGCAGGAGATGATGCTTCTTGCCATCATCCGTAAGGAATTTGTTAGGAGTCTGGCCGTTTAAGCCGATTTCGGGATGAGCCCTCTACGGTTATATCCATCATGATGCAAGAAGGAAAGTCTCGCCCCTGGGCATGACGTTGCAGTGTTAGTCGATTCTGTAGATATCGCTACGGTGGGAGCTGTCAGGTACGCCAGAAGTCTCAATCCACAATCTCTGACTGCCGTGCACTTTGTTATCGATGACCTAAGAGCAAAAACGATTTCTGCGGAATGGGCAAAGAACAAAGGGCTTTCAGACGTTCCTCTTGAATTGGTTGACTGCCCCGATCGTCGTTTGCCAAATGCTGCAGTTGACTACGCCATCAGGGCAATTGCAGGCTCGGACGTTGAGTTGACGCTCCTCCTTCCACGACGCTCTTATTCCTTCTTCTTGGGCCGTATCCTCCATGACAGGACTGCCGAGGCGATCGCTGCTCCGATATCTCAACTTCCGGGGGTTGTGGCAACTATCGTGCCCTTTGATGTTGAGAAGATAATCTCCGGCAATCTAGTGACAAGACCTGCAGAAACAAAGACAGAATCACCAGTGAAAATTACGGAATCCAAAAAATACACCGCCAAAAGAGACGTGATGGTTTCCATGCCAGGACCAGTCAGCCACTACTCAGAGAAAATGCTACCAATCGGCAATGTGACATGGAGAGAGCGGGCTCATGTGCGCGGCCGCGTGACGTCCATCATGAGTGCGCCATCGGGATCGGCACCAGGGGTTGATATTGAGATATGGGATGAGACGGGTGGAATTACCTTGCACTTTCTAGGCCGACGAAGCATCGCAGGATTGAATGTGGGGTCGACAATAACTGCCGAGGGCATGGTAGGAGAGTCTGGGGGAAATTTAACAATAATGAATCCTTCATACGAAATACTGCTTTAACTTTTATCTCACTTCTCAATCTGAATGCCTAAACTCCAATGTCTTCGTTCCATAAGGCTGGCTCTTCTGCAATAAAAGTTCGCATCATCTCTTTGCATTCGGCGGAGTCCAAATTGACAACTTCGACTCCGTTTGCGCGCAGCAGATCTTCAGCGCCCATGAAAGTCGAATTCTCGCCAAGAACCACCCGCGGAATCCCGTACAACAATATGGCGCCAGTACACATGTTGCAGGGAGATAGCGTCGTATACATCGTGGATTGACGATAAACGTTTGCCGGTAGACGGCCTATGTTCTCAAGACAGTCAGTCTCTCCATGTCGAATAGCGCTGCCTTGTTGAACCCGCTTATTAAAACCGGTACCCAGGACTTTGCCATCTACGACAAGGGCTGCGCCAATAGGTATCCCACCTTGGGAGCGACCTTCTCGAGCAGCAGCAATGGCTAGTTCCATGAATTCTTGATCTGACACTTCTCTCTCTTCTCTGTCTGGATTCTTGGATCTACCTCTCAGATTCAACTTTCTTTTTCGCCAAAACGTAATAGAGCGCGAAGGACAGTGCGAAGCCGACAGGGAAAGCGATATCTCCGACATTGCCATAATGCTTTGGCACAATTCCAGTGTAGAACTTCTGATTGGCGAAAGCCCAGATCGAAATAACTAGGCCGACCCCAAAGGCCATCGGACCGGCGATATTTTCACGTTTAGCGAAAAGTAGCCG
>DASVIG010000038.1:0-10360 GCA_036382195.1 Candidatus Nanopelagicaceae bacterium | reverse complement strand
TTCGATAATGTCTCAAAGAGATTTCGTACCCCCAAAGGCGATTGGTATCAGGCTATTTCGGGCCTCAAGTTGTCAATAGAACCAGGGCAATTTGTCTCATTGGTGGGACCTACCGGTTGTGGAAAATCTACGGCACTGACTTTAGTTGCTGGCCTTGAAGAGCCAAGCATTGGAAGTGTTCAGGTAGATGGGGAGACTGTGAAGGATATTGATACCCGTACTGGCTTTGTCTTCCAACATGATGCGACTTTTCCGTGGATGAACGTAAAGAACAATATTTCCGCAGGTCCGAAGTTCCGGGGAATGCCAGCCAGCGAGTACGAATCCTTAAGTTCGAAATGGATTGCAAAAGTCGGACTTGTGGGGTTTGAAAAGCACTTTCCTCACCAACTCTCGGGAGGAATGAAGAAGCGAGTCGCGCTAGCACAAACGCTCATTAATGCGCCTCGCCTTCTGTTGATGGACGAGCCTTTCAGCGCTCTCGATGTACAAACTAGGGCGATCATGACCGATGAGTTGCTCGCACTGTGGGAGAGCACAGGATCAACCGTTCTATTCGTCACCCACGATCTCGAAGAGGCGATTGCATTATCCGATCGAGTGATTGTTTTGACTGCAGGTCCAGCCAAGGTTAAGGCGGATTTTGCGATTAATTTACCGCGCCCCCGTAAGGCTAGAGATATTCGCTTCACTGAGGAGTTCTTAAAGATTTACCAGGAAATATGGAGCGAGCTACGGGACGAAGTTGATATTGCTTATCAACGTCAATTATTAGCAACGGGGATATGACATGACCGAGGAATATCAGAGCGATGAATCGCTGAAAAGCAAGACTCGCATTCGAAGAATGAAGATTGGTGCTCTCCAAATCGCGATATCCATCGCGTTATTGGGGAGTTGGCAATTTCTCACAGATAAGAAGATTTTGGATCCATTCTTCTTCGGTAAACCTACCGGGGTAGCTCACCAATTGGCCGTGTGGTTTCAGCATGGAACCGATGTTGGATCAATCTGGCTTAACGCTTGGGTGACGTTCGAAGAGGCGACACTTGGTTTCTTAGCCGGAGTAATCCTGGGCATAATTTTCGGGGTATTCCTTGGTCGGAATCGATTGGCTGCCGAGGTCTTTGCCCCATACATCAAAGTCTCCAATTCCATTCCTCGTATCATCTTGGGTTCCATATTTATCGTGTGGCTGGGTTTAGGAACAATATCGAAGGTTGCCCTTGCATTTGTCTTGGTCTTCTTTCCCGTCTTTTTCAATGCATTCCAAGGGACGCGGGAAGCAGATAGGAAGTTGATTTCAAATGCCCGACTCCTAGGCGCATCCAAGCGACAAGTGACGCGGAGTGTCGTCATGCCGTCAGCTCTCTCGTGGATTACTGCGAGCATGCATGTCAGTTTCGGATTTGCACTTATCGGAGCGATTGTCGGTGAATTCTTAGGATCCCAACACGGATTGGGTCTCATCATCGCCACAGCCCAGGGCACATTCAATCCCAATGGCGTATATGCAGCCATGTTGATTATCGCCGTTATGGCGTTAAGCGCTGAATGGCTAATTACGAAAATGGAAGATCGCCTTCTGAATTGGCGACCAACACAGGTTTCTGGAACAGAAATATAGAAATCCAGAAAAGGGGAGAATGGAATGAGAAGAGGATATCGACAGATCGCTCTCGTCAGTACTTTAGCGCTCTGTCTCACGATCACCATGGGAACTGCGGCAAAAGCTGCCGCCAGCATCCCGACAGTAAGAATCATGGTAGGCGGGTTGAATAAGCAGATTTACATGCCTGCCAAACTCAGCGAGATATTGGGCAATTTCAAGAAGTACGGCGTTAACGTCCAGCTTTCAGATGAGCCATCAGGGGTAAATGCTGAGACCGCGATGTTGGCCGGTCAAGTTGATCTTGTACTTGGTTTCTACGATCACAATATTGACCTTCAGACAAAAGGCAAGAGCACCATAGATGTTGCCACGCTGCTTCAGTCACCAGGTGAAGTGGAACTCTGCCGCACCGATTTGAAATCAAAGTTCAAGTCGCCAAAAGATTGGAAGAGTGGCGTGAATGCAGGTGTAACTGGACTTGGCTCATCCACAAACTTCCTTACCAAGGCAATCGCCTCTAAAGCAGGCGTTCCGCTCACTCAAGTGCACTCGATAGTTGTAGGCGCTGGCGATACTTTCGTGGCAGCGATGCAGCAGAAATCAATTGAC
The DNA here is from genome assembly GCA_036382195.1 of Candidatus Nanopelagicaceae bacterium. Classification (GTDB taxonomy): domain Bacteria; phylum Actinomycetota; class Actinomycetes; order Nanopelagicales; family Nanopelagicaceae; genus QYPT01. The sequence goes on along the minus strand of DASVIG010000038.1, from coordinate 8,139 downwards.
TGCGGTATGACGACGGAGCCAACAATTTCGCGCGTTTTATCGACCGGTCTGGGATATGTATTGGTTGATATGCGCTATGGAAACCTCACCCGCCGTGCTTTGGGTGGCCCATATGTTGCAACTTGTGTTTATGGCCGGGCTGATTGGGTTGCAGCGAACAAAGCAACCGTTCAGAAGGTCGTGGACGCGTTCTACGACACCATGCAATTCATAAAGACAAGTACGCCGATGCAGATCTCGCTGAAGATGCCAGTTGACTACTATGCAGGAATCGGGATAGACGCATACGCAAAGGCGCTAGCTGATGAGAAGGCAATGTACAACCCATCTGGGCGTATGGTTCCAGGTGCGCCAGCAAACATCCTTAAAGTCCTTGCAAAAGGAAACGGATATTCAGCTGCAGTTCAAGCTGCGGTTAATTTGCAAGCTACGTACACCGACTCGTTTGTCATCCAGGCAATTCGTGATGTAGCCCATGCCAACAGATTGGCTAAGAAGTAGGCCTAAAGTGCAGAGCTAGACCTCAAAGTTCCATGACGTGCGCCCCCTGCAGAAGTTCCGGCTTCTACAGGGGGCGCATCCATTCTTGAGGGATTTACTTACTGATTAGTCGTTGTTCTGTGAATTCTCGCCATTAGAAACTTGGCTGTTCTCAGAATCTCCTTCGGCGGTGATAGCTGTGGGTATAACAGGCGAAGGCACATTGCTGGCAACTGCAGTTGGCCGATTACCTGTCTCCAACTCGCTAGAAACTGCATCCGGACCATCATTGATCTCCGCGGCATCACCGGCAGTTGAACCCGAAGGCATTTTGGCTATCGAGGGCAGAGTGGGGACTGATGGCAGCGAAGAGGATGCCCTCGTTTGGATAGTTGGGTTCTGGGCATTTGCCGATGGAATCATGATTGCTGCAGAGACGCCGAGGCCGAGAATTACTGAAGCACCGATTGCGCTGATCTTCATTTTCCGTGAAAAAGCACTCATTTTAAACCTCTTTCGTAACTTGTGAATTCGGATCTTGATCTGTCAATACGGACGTTATTGGCGCAGACTGAGAGCAGAAGGATTCAAGACTGTGAAAATATTGGGAATCATTCCCAACGTCAGCGTGAAACTAAAGGGTTTTCGCTACCGACGCAGCAGCGCGCGCCGCGATTGCGGCCGCGATTGCAATTTGCTCGAGATCTTTTTCAGTATGAGCGCCGGATACAAACCAAGCTTCAAATGCCGACGGAGGCAGGGAAACGCCATTGTCCAACATTGCATGAAAGAAAGCTGAAAACTGTTCTGTGTTCTGCTTCATTGCATCTGCAAAAGAGCGAACGGGAGATTCGGTGAAGAAGAAAGAGAAGAGGTTGCCAGCCATCTGCGATTGATGGGCAACTCCTTCCTTGCCAAGGGCCGATGAAATAATGGAACTCACTTCGCCTGCACGCTGGTTCAGCCTTTCATAAAGAGAGTCATCGCAGAGTTCGAGAGTAGCTAAACCAGCTGCCGTAGCAACAGGATTTCCGCTGAGTGTTCCGGCTTGATAGACCGAACCCAAAGGCGCTAACAAATCCATGATCTTGGCCGGTCCGGCAATTGCAGCTACTGGATAACCGCCACCGATGACTTTCCCATAGGTAAATAAATCCGGGGTCCAATTCTCCTGCTCATGGACAAGATGCCACCAGCCTCCGGAGGAGACTCGGAAGCCGGTCATCACTTCATCCAGAATGAGCAATGCACCACTCTCGCGGCAGAGGCGGGACAACAGCGCGTTGAATCCCGCGTTGGGTGGGACTACTCCCATATTTGCTGGAACCGCCTCCGTTATTACGGCGGCAATTTCATGGCCCCGTTGCGCAAAGAAACTTGTCACAGCGTCGGCATCGTTATAGGCAAGTACGACAGTATCCTGCGTCTGTCCCGGCGTGACACCCGGTGAATTGGGTAGGCCAAGCGTGATGACCCCGGAGCCTGCCTGGACCAGAAGTGCATCTGAATGTCCGTGGTAGCAACCAGCAAATTTCACAATAATATTTCGGTCGGTCGCCGCACGTGCAAGACGGATCGCAGTCATTACTGCTTCTGTTCCGGAGGATACAAAACGAACTTTCTCGACGGCGCTCACACGATGGATGATCGCCTCTGCCAAGAGAACCTCATTGGGGCCGGGCGCTCCAAAAGATGAGGATAGAGCAGCGCTTTCTGCAACCTTACGGACGACTTCGGGGTGGGCGTGGCCGACAATCATTGGCCCCCATGAGCCAACAAGATCTACGTATTCATTTCCATCTACGTCAAATATCCGAGAACCAACTCCGCGGACAAAGTAACGGGGCGTCCCACCGACTGCGGCGAATGCCCGAACCGGCGAACTGACTCCGCCAGGTATTACCTGTAACGCACGATGATGCCAATACTCCGACTCTTTCGTGCTGCGCACTTTGGTCATCGCAAGTTTTTCTTGATTAGTTCGGCGGCCTCCAGAGCCCAATAGGTACAGATGATGGAAGCACCTGCACGTTGGACTGAAGAGAGTATTTCAAGAATGCCTCTTTCGCGGTCAAGTGAACCTTCTGCCGCTGCAGCTTCAACCATGGCCATCTCGCCAGAAACAATGTAGCTAGCAGTCGGAACATCGACCATTTGGGATGTGGCATACAAAATATCCAGATAAGCAAGGGCCGGCTTCACCATGATGATGTCGGCGCCTTGTGCAACATCGAGTCGGACTTCACGGAGTGCTTCTTTGAAATTGCCGGGGTCCTCTTGATAGGTCCGACGATCACCTTGCAATTGTGATTCAACGGCGTCACGGAAGGGGCCATAGAAAGCAGAAGCAAATTTTGCCGCATAAGCCAGAATAAGTACGTCGACGAATCCACCGGTATCAAGTGCCTTGCGGACTGCTCCGACTTGCCCGTCCATCATTCCACTCATGCCCACCACATGGGCGCCGGCTTCAGCCAGAATTTGACCCATCTGTCCGTAAATTTCCAGCGTGGCATCATTATCAACGGCACCCTTGGAGTTTAGGACGCCGCAATGTCCGTGATCTGTAAATTCATCGAGGCAGAGGTCACCCATGATTACCAAGTCATCTCCTACTTGCGTTCGCGCATCCTTAATGGCGGAGGCAAGAACACCGTTTGGATTTAGAGCTTCGCTTCCCGAGGCATCTCGCTTCTCCGGAATGCCGAAGATCATGACGCCGCCAATTCCTGCCTTTACTGCCAGATCGATCTCTCTACGAAAGGAGTCCTTTGTATGTTGAAGAACTCCGGGCATCCCAGCGATGGGGCGTGGTTCCTGGATTCCTTCACGAATGAAAAGAGGGAGCACGAGCGAAGCTGGGTCGAGTCTGGTCTCACGGACCATTGCACGCAGTATCGATGTGCCACGAAGTCTCCGTGGTCTTTCAACAATGTCCATTCTCTTACCTTTCCAGGAGTTCCCGAAGAGTATCCGCTACACCCCTGGGAGTGGGTCCACTCGAAACTGCTGCGACCGCTAGACCCTGCGCTTCAACAGCTCGCGCCGTCGTTTCACCTGCACAAACTAGCGGAATTTTCGGGGAAGGCACAAAGTGAGTCAGCGCTCTCACCGCGCTGGGAGAGCGTAAAAGCACCGCGGCGATTTCTTGATCTCGAAGAAGCTGTGCTGATGCTGGCACATGCACCACCGTCTTCGTCGTATAAACGACTGCGGAGGTCGTGTGCCATCCCGAAGCAGAGAGAGATGTGGGGAGATCCTTCATTGCCAAATTGCCTCCAGGAATTAAGGCATGTCCGCTTGGGTGTTCTGAAATCAGAAGGTTCGCCAGCGCCAGACCCGTGGCTTCGGTGGGAACGAGGATCTCCCGTGCACCATATTGCCGCAATGTATCTGAGGTTCGTTCCCCGATAGCTGCAAACTGCAAATTCTTTCGAACCGTAATGCTCTTACGAAGGAGTTCCTCTCCAATCACTTGCGCCCAGTAGTTAATGGCATTTGCGGACGTGGCGATCAGCCAGAGTGGATCGGGGCTGGATGTGAGTAAGGAGAGAAGGGTCTTTGCTTGCTCTGCGTCATCGGCGGCTGAGATCTGCAGATAAGGATCGATCAATGAACGCACCCCTATGTCCGCTAACGCCTGTGCATCTTCCTCGTTACCGTGTGCGCGAATGAGCAGGACTGGTTTACTCATATGTCGAGCCCAACCTCTTGCCCAGGGAAGTGTTCCGGATGAGTTCAGCCACAGAGATACCAAGAAGGTGGGCTTTCTCGTAATCCATTAAATTGATTGCACTCTGAGATAAAGAGAACCGTTCGTGTTCATCCTCTGCTCCATCGGAGAGTTCAGCAGTCAGCGTCAGGGTTCCCTCGTTGTATTGAGCAAATGCTCCAATGGCGGTTGAGCAGGTGGCATTGATTCCAACCAGGATTGCGCGTTCAGCCGTTGTGGTCAACCGAGTGAGTTGGTGATCGAGTTTGGCTAGTAGTCCCAGAAGTTCCATATCATCGCTTCGGCACTCGACGGCCAAAGCCCCTTGAGCCGGAGCCGGTAGCAACTGCTCGATGGTGAAATATTCCGTCACCTCCGCTGCCCGCTGAACTCGATTCAATCCAGCTGCGGCTAGGACACCTGCATCAAATTCACCCTCATGTATCTTTCTCAATCGCGAGTCAATGTTTCCTCGAATCGGGGATACCCTCAAATCGGGCCGGATATGTTGAATTCGCGAAGCACGACGGGGAGATGAAGTTCCAACTAGAGAACCGGGTGGAAGTTGAAGAAGGCCCAGACCACTCCGAGAAATTAATACATCTCGGTGATCCTCCCGTGCGGGAACTGCAACGAGGGTGATTCCTGGGGCAGGCATTGATGGCAAATCTTTGTAGGAGTGGACCAAGAAATCTACTTCGCCTCGTAAGAGCGCGGCTCGCAGCGCGGTGACGAAAACTCCGGGTCTGGCGAGTTTGGTCAATACCGCGGTGACGTCATCGCCCTCAGTCCTAATGATATTTTCGGTAACTTCGTAATCAGTAAGTTGCTGCAACTGCTCTGAAATCATGCCTGACTGAGTTCTTGCTAACAAACTGCCTCGAGTACCGAGACGTAAAGTGCGATTAGACATCGTCTGTAGCGTCAGAATCAATGCCAAAAAGTAGTTGGATTGCCCGTCTATATTCCTCTTGATTCTCGGTTCGAGTCAGTGAGCGAGCTCTGACCGAAGGAGTATGCAAGAGAGCGTTGGTGACTCGGTGCAACGAGAGCGATACCTCATCGGCAGCCCCGTTTCCGCTGCGGGAGCGCACGCGCTCGACTTCGTTTTCAATCAACTGTTCGACGTGGGCGCGCATAAGGGTTATCGCCGGGTCAATTGAGCGAGAAAGTTGCATCTTCTCAAATTCCTCCGCTGATTGACGGACTATTTCCCGGGCGAGAGTTATCGCTTCTTCATGTTCACCTGGGGCATGCAAACGGATTATTTCCAGGTCAATGACGTCGGTGAAATGTAGCTCTTTGACGTCGGGCGCCAAATCCGAAGTCAGTGCAACGTCAATGATGGGGATCGTGGGCATGCTGGCAGTCCTGGCAGAGAATGTTGATGAATAGAGGAGGTGGTTCTTGCTGCCGCTACAGGCGACAATCAAATCGGAATTTCCGATGGCTTCTTCAAGATTGATGCGCTCCACCGTCAATGTTCCATGAGATTGGCTGAAAGTTTCTGCTCGACCACTGGAGGAGAAGACCCCGATCTCTCCGCATTTGTACCTCTGTAGTGCTGCTACAACGACTCGAGCGTATGCGCCGGTACCAAGGAGAAGAGGGCGCTTTCCTACAAGGGAACCATGGCGTTGTTCGACCAGATCAAGCGCGACTGTGACAATGGAGCGACCAGCGGCTCCTAAACCTGTCGAGGTCGCAACCTTCTTAGAGACTGCTGCAGCTCGTTGGAAGAGAAGTTCGAGTTGCGATGTCGTCGTCCTCTCTTCTTGGGCCTTCTTGAATGCTGTTCGGACCTGGCCGGCGATTTCAACCTCACCGACAATCATGGATTCGAGTCCGGCTGCGACCGAGAAGAGATGCTCCGTAACGGAGGCGCCGATCGAAACGCTCAATAATCCGCGGCACTCTTCGGCATTTATCCCTGAGACTTCGCCGATAATGTTGATTGCGCAGTCGATCGCATCATGGAATCTCTCGATATCCAAATATGCTTCGAATCGATTGCAAGTGGCAACTAGCACCCCGCCGTTGATTCCCTGTTGCAAGGTCTCGGCTGTAAAAAATCGTTCGCGAATCAGATCTACGTTGCGCTCTAAGATCTCGAGGTTGCTAAGTGAGAGGTCGAGGTGACTCCCACCAATGAGTACCAACGTCACCCGCACATCTTAGGTCCAATCCACTGGCATGATGTCTACATGGAATTACCCCAATCCCACCCTTTGGTCACAGGCGGCACGTCCAAATCTCTAGTCATTGAGGCCTATCGGGGGATCCGGCGGGAAAGGCTTCCTATCTGGATGATGCGCCAAGCTGGGCGCTCGCTCCCTGAGTACCGGGCAATCCGTGAAGGCGTGCCCATGTTGGAGTCATGCCTGAGACCGGAAATCGCGGCTGAGATAACCCTTCAACCAGTACGCCGCCATCATGTGGACGCGGCGATATTTTTTAGTGACATTGTGATCCCACTGCGCCTGGCTGGAGTTGGCGTGGATATTGTCGCAGGAATTGGGCCGGTCGTTGCGGCGCCAGTGCGTACAAGAGAAGCGTTCAATCAATTACGTGAATTGAATTTGCAGGATCTCCAACCGATTACCGATGCAGTGAATCTGGCGGTGGCCGAACTTGGAAGTACTCCGTTAATCGGATTCGGTGGCGCCCCATTCACTTTGGCGTCTTACTTGATTGAAGGCGGCCCATCTCGCGACCTTCCTCATAGTCGCAATTTGATGGCCCAAGATCCAGAACTTTGGCATGACATATTGAACTGGGTGGCGGGCGTTACAAGTCAATTCCTTCGGGCACAAGCCTTAGCCGGTGCGAGTGCGCTGCAACTTTTCGATTCATGGGTGGGCAAGTTATCTGTTGCTGATTATTTAACTTTTGCTGCTCCACATTCTCGCTTGGTGATGACCCAAGTTTCAGATTTGCCAGTTCCCCGGGTTCATTTTGGAACAAAATCAAGACCACTGTTGCAAGAGATGTTAGAAGTCGGAGCGACGGTGATGGGGGTAGATGCACAGACGCCGCTTGATGTGGCAAATGAAATCCTTGGAGGCAAAGTTCCGTTGCAGGGAAATATCGATCCAGAACTGCTTTCCGCACCATGGGAGGTATTAGAGGCTCATGTGACTGATGTCATGGATCGTGGATCATCTGCACCTGCTCATGTTGTAAATCTTGGCCACGGGGTGCCGCCAGATGCGGATCCGGATCGCCTCACACGCTTGGTTGCATTTGTTCATGGTGATTGATGTAATGATCACCATTGAGAATTCGAGACGGAGATAGAAATGGCGCATAATCCAGGAAATGGCGTGATGGGAACTTCAGGCCCTCGACTAGATTATGCGCAACGACCGATGCTGGTCTTCTGGGAGACCACTCGTGCCTGCCTATTGGCATGTAAACACTGCCGGGCCAGTGCTACGCCGGAAGCCTTGCCTGGCGAACTCACTACCTCCGAGGGATTCAAACTCATTGATGAAGTTGCCGGTTTTGGCCGTCCTTATCCAATTCTCGTTCTGACTGGAGGGGATTGCCTGCTCCGCCCCGACATTTTTGACCTGGTCGAGCACGCTACCCAATTAGGTGTTCCAGTTGCGCTTTCGCCGTCGGTCACTCCATCTCTAACGGCGGAGATGATCCAAAGAATTCTAGAAAGTGGAGTCAAAGCAGTCTCTATTAGTTTGGATGGCGCAGTTGCTGCCACTCATGAGGGAGTTCGTGGCATCCCAGGGCATTTTGAAAAAACGGTGGAAGCCATCCGAGCTCTGACTGCAGCCGGCTTAACTGTTCAGGTAAATACGACGGTTATGAGATCTAACGTTGATGAACTTGCAGAGGTCGCAAAGATAGTTGCAGATGCTGGCGCGCATATTTGGGAAGTTTTCTTCCTCGTTCAAATGGGGCGTGGGATAGTGACCGAAGCAATCACAGCC
>DASVIG010000037.1:0-3821 GCA_036382195.1 Candidatus Nanopelagicaceae bacterium | reverse complement strand
CTGGCCGAAACGGATGCCCATTGATATTCAGTACACCTGCGGTTGCTTGATAAATACCAAGCAGTGCGCGGATTGTCGTCGTCTTTCCGGAACCATTGCTTCCAAGAAGCCCGAAAGTCTCGCCCGTGCGGATATTGAATGAGAGGTCTCGAATTACGGTCTTCTTGCCAAAGTCCATTCGGAAGTGATCAATCACCACCAGAGGTATCTGCTGGGCGCTGGTCACGACGCTGATCGTAGCCGAGGGTTAGTCCCCATCTGCAGTTCTATCCAGTAGTTCTCGATAGATATCCAGATGTCCGTTATGCCGGCGGTCAACCTGTTGTGTTCCAGGTGGTTTTCTAGCAATTCTCTCTCGCTGCCCTCAAAGGACGGATATCTTGGTTTCGTTACGCAGGCCTCATTAATGGGTTGGACGAGAATTGATGTCGCCTAGAAAGTAGAATCCATACGCGATGATTGCCGCCGCTATCGCATTCCATCGTTCTCCTGGACTTTTCGATATGGAATTGACGATAGTACTGAGCACGGCAAGGACAAAGAATATTCTGGCGAGAAGATAACTTACCTTGGACCACGAGCCATTCCGACGGTATAGCTCGGTAATAAAATAAAATTGAAATATAACGAGCAACGTTTGAATTGCATATGCAAAACGCAGAAAACTTGGCAAGGAGGTATATTGACCATTCGCAACAATATGCAGAAATGACGAGACATTGAGTGCCGCGGCGCCATCGAGAATCAAGTTCCAGGTCAACGCGATGTAGACGATCGGCAGGAAACGTTGTTTATTCATCAGATGAGCCTTACGGTGGCGAGCGAAGTCATGCTCGGATGTTAGTGGTTCCTGCGCTATTTTCCTTCATATTTTGACTACTCAGTACTATGTTAGAGACATGACAACGGAGTCACCTATGGCAACCGCGCTTGCCCAATTACGCAGAGCAGTAGATCAACTAAAACTTTCCGAGAATGATTGGACCACACTTTCTACCCCAAGACGTATTTTAGAAGTGGCGGTCCCACTTCGGCGCGATGATGGAAGAGTCGAAATGTATAAGGGCTACCGTGTCCAGTATTCAACAACTCGAGGCCCCGCAAAAGGCGGAGTGCGTTTTCACCAAGATATTGATTTAGAGGAGACGATCGCACTCGCCATGTTAATGACATGGAAATGTGCACTTACCAATCTGCCGTACGGTGGATCAAAAGGTGGAGTAGCCGTAGATGCCCACACCCTCTCATTGGCCGAAAACGAACGATTGACACGTCGTTACACCTCGGAAATTTTGCCGATCATCGGACCTGAAAGGGATATCCCAGCACCTGATGTCGGAACCGATGAAAGAAACATGGCTTGGATGATGGACACATATTCGGTCAACGCTGGTTTTTCTGTTCCTGGAGTCGTCACTGGCAAGCCGATAGTCCTTGGTGGATCTCTCGGGCGGGCTTCTGCCACAGGTGACGGTGTTGCCATTTCTACACTGGAGGCGTTAAGGATACGAGGAATGGATCCGCAAGGTGCCACTGTTGCGATTCAAGGGTTTGGAAAAGTCGGTTATTGGGCCGCAGTTGCTCTACAAAAAATGGGGCTTACGGTCGTCGCAGTCAGCGACGTCCATGGGGGAGTAACTGGCTTCAAATCGGTCAACGATGTTTTTGAACATTCCAAAACGGCAGGCAGTATTATTGGCACTCCCGATACAGATACTTTGACCAACAATGAATTGCTTCATTTGGATGTGGATGTCCTCATTCCCGCGGCACTGGCCGACTCCATAACCGAGGCTTCCGCTCCCGATATTAAGGCGAAGATCGTCGTAGAGGGCGCCAATGCTCCAACTACTCCCGAGGGTGATGCCATCCTCAATAGCAATGGAATCCTGGTAGTTCCCGATATCCTCGCGAACTCTGGTGGAGTTATCGTTTCCTATTTTGAGTGGGTGCAGGATAAGCAGAATTACTTCTGGAGCGCAGATGAGGTGAGGGAGAACCTCAACCGAATACTTATGAAAGCGATTATTGAAGTTGAGGAATTGGCTCGTGATCAGAAAGTAACCTGGCGAGAAGCTGCTCATATGTTGGGTGTGAGCCGAGTTGCAGAAGCACATCAACTTCGCGGTCTCTATCCATGATCGCGGACGCCCCAAATTGGGGATTTGAAACTCTACAAATTCATGCGGGACAGACGCCAGATGCCGTAACGGGTTCTCGAAATCTCCCCATCTATCAAACGACTGCCTATCAATTCCGTGATACCCAGCATGCAGCGAATCTCTTCGGTCTGGCAGAACTCGGCAACATCTATACACGTATCAACAATCCAACTCAGGACGCGGTTGAGAAGCGACTCGCAGCACTAGAAGGCGGTGTAGGCGCATTATTAGTGGCATCTGGCATGGCGGCAACGGCATTTGCAATCATGAATGTCGCAGAAGCCGGTGATCATGTCGTCGCCAGTCCCAATGTATACGGCGGCACATACAACTTGTTCAATTACACTCTGCCCAAATTTGGGGTCGAGGTGACTTTCGTAGATGATGCCAAAGAATTGGACGCGTGGCGGAGGGCCGTTCGCCCGAATACCAAAGCTTTCTTTGGTGAAGGTATTTCGAATCCTTTAGCGGTCGTCCTCGATATCGAGGGGATTGGCAAGATCGCCCATGAGGTGGGAGTTCCATGGATTGTTGATAACACCATTGCCACACCTTATTTGACCAAACCGATCGACTACGGCGCAGACATTGTGACCCATGCTGCTACAAAATTCTTGTCAGGGCATGGCAATGCGATGGTAGGTGCCATTATTGATTCGGGTAATTTCGACTTCGCAAAATATCCCGAGAAATTCAAAGGCTTTAACGAACCGGACAAGAGCTATAACGGTCTGGTGTACGCGAAAACTCTGGGAGTCGGATCGGACTTTGGTGCAAACCTGGCCTTCATTTTTAAGGCTCGTCTGCAGTTGCTCCGTGATATTGGAGCCTCAGTTTCTCCCTTTAATGCCTGGTTATTGGCCCATGGGTTGGAGACCTTGAGTCTGCGGATGCAACGGCATATCGAGAGCACTCAAGTGATAGCCGAATGGTTGGAGCAGCATGTGGATGTCGAGAGTGTGAGTTATGCCGGGTTACAGTCTTCAAAATGGAACGCCCTCGCGAAGAAGTATGCACCGAAAGGCCCCGGAGCTGTTCTCTCCTTTGAACTCAAAGGCGGCATTGCAGCAGGCAGAAAATTTGTAGAAGGACTCAAGTTATTCAGTCATGTTGCAAATATCGGCGATGTTCGCTCGCTGGTAATTCATCCTGCTTCCACAACACATTCGCAATTGAATGAACAAGAGCAACTCCATGCGGGAATTACTCCTGGACTTGTTCGGCTCAGCATCGGACTTGAGAATTTGGCCGATATTAAAGCCGATCTTGAAATTGGCTTTCTAGCTGCGCGTAGATAAGAGTCTGCGAAGGAGCGGTAAATTCTTACGGTAGCGAACCTCTTCCAGTTGGTACCCAAGGAGATTGGCCATTTTACTTTCTCCGTCAGGTTCGAAGCCGTGGCTTTCGTAGAATGCTCGTCCTCGAAGGTTTCCGCTTAGCACCCAGAGCGATATTGAACGGCTGGTATCTGGCATCTCTGCAACAGCAGCATTGAGCAATTTTCCGCCGATGCCCTTGCCCCAAACTTCTGGGGAGAGATATATCGCATAAAGTTCGAATACGTCCTGCTCGACTAAATCGCCATCCCGACATGGACCCATATATGCAAAACCAAGAATCTTACGTTGCGAGGTTGATGCTACATAGACTTTCGTTATT
>DASVIG010000036.1:0-4823 GCA_036382195.1 Candidatus Nanopelagicaceae bacterium | reverse complement strand
TTGCAGTAGTCGGTGGTGCAGCGGTCGGGGGAGTACCCGCATATGCCGCGGAAACTCCAACCGTTGTGCTCTCCGGTGGAAGTGCTGTCCTGGGACTTGATCCAGCAGCCATTGTTGCCACAGCGAGTGCCGCAGGAGCAGTTAAGTTCTCAGCGGCAGGAGTCATCATCAAAGGTTGTGAGGCAGTTGCAACCACCACGGCCACGCCGTTCGTGGCAAAGTGTTCATGGTTGCCGGCAGTCAGCGGAGCCGTGGTCCTAGATGCGACACTTACACCGACTGACCCTGTCGCATTTACCTCGGTCAATGCTGCTCCATTCAATGTAAAAGTCGGTATTCCAGTTCAGGGAGTAATTTCGCCAATCCATATTTATGTCGATACTGTCCTAGCCAGCGGATCAACCGGGGTGCTTGCACCGCGATTCGGCGTTAGTTGCGCAGTGACGAGCCAATTCATTCTCGGGCAGACAATCGTCTTCCGCGTATATGGAAACAACGAGGCCCTAGGTGGCGCTGTTTTGGATTCTTCGAATACTGCGAAGGCCTATATCGAAGTCGCGGGGATCAAGGATCCAATCGCACTTACCTATGGAAACCACAGTGGAGTCGCCTTTTGGTCGGGAATTATAAAGACGGGTACAACGCCCGGTCTTTACAGCACATTAGGCGTCGTCAATTTTAAGGTAACCATGATTGGAAAAGATCAGGACGCAGTACGAGTCCTGTCCACCAGGTTGGTACGAAAGGTTGTAAATGGCGTGCGTGTACTTGAGAACGGAAAGCCGGTTTACGAGCGTGTGAGCTATTACAGAAATATCAAGGTAAGTCCTGCGCTCAAGGGTGAGGTTGGTACGTGGCAATCGAACTTCACTGCCAATTCGCAAGTGACGCTGTACGCAGTACCAACACCCTGATCTATCGCAATACTGAACGCTTGAAATCCGAGTCGGGGACTTCCCTAGGATCACCGGCTCGGATTTCGAGAAATAGCAAGTTTTTGGGTTAATAACTAGGAAGTCCTTAGTTTCATCCCGGAGAATGAAGAGGAAATAATGAAATCGAAATTCGTATCACGGCGACAGAGAATTATTCTTCTCCGCGTGATAGCAGCGTCCATAATGTCAGCCACGATGATCACGCCGGCATTAGGCGCTGATACGACAACATCACCTATCACTTTAACCGCACCTAAGGGACTGGTGGGTGTGCCCGCATTGCCATTTACTGGGGTCAAATCAGCCACCTTCACTGTTTCTGATACCAACATGACGAGTTTGGATGTCACGCCAAATCAAGGACCAGAAGGAACGCCTATTACCATCACTGGGAAGGGACTGCCTGCCAGTACCTCACTTCCACTGACATGGTCAACGGCAGATGGCGCTTGGATCGTTGACGTTCAGCCCAACACAGTTAATTACATGGGCGCGAAATACATTAAATACAATGTTGACGTCGTGACCGTGACAACGGACGCCAATGGCACTTTTGCTTATAAAACGACGGTCCCTCGCGATTTTGGCGGAGTTCACGACATCTATGCCATTAAAGATGGCGCAGCCATTGCGCATGGTGGATTCCAAATGAACCCCACTCTCTCCATTTCGCCATCCAGTGGGCCGATTGGAACCCCTATAACTATTACCTACACCAGCATGGGTCCAAATCTCTACACAGGAGGCGTCTCTGTACTCTGGGATAATGCTTTTGCTGGTGAAGCCCAAGCTATCTGGACTCGAGGAACTGCCATATTCAAAATCCGCGCAGCCGGGCCAGTTGGAACACATTATGTGGCATTAACGGCAGGTATTGGCGTGCAGTACATGAATATCAAGCAATCTCCGGTTCCATGGGGAAAGGGATCCTCTGCTGCATTCAAAGTAACGAAGGATGCTGGCGCTCCTGCAGCTTCCATTGAATTTCCTGCGGCGGTCGAGCCATCTGTCACACAGCGCACCACACTCTCCCAAGTGGGGTTAGATCCGAACACTGCGGCCGTCGCGACCCTGTCTCAGAACAGCGGCGTCGTGGGTGCTAAGGTGAAACTCAACGTCACCGGATTGACAACGACAGGGACACATCAGATCGTCTGGTCAACCGTTGTTGGTAACCGCGTGAATTGCACGGGAACTTGCTGGGTTTACAACGGGGTTCCGATGGGCTCTGCCGCTCCCGCCAACGGAACAATCGATCAGGAAGTCACAATCCCAGATAACCTCGGTGGATGGCATGTGGTTCAAGTCAAGCAGGGCGAGGTCGTTGAAGCGCAAGCCTCGTTCTATGTAAAAGAGAGCATCTTTCTCTATAAAGACAAGAAGGGGAAGACTCTCAGCGCGGGAATTGCCAAGGCAGATTCCTCCAATGCTCCTGAATTACGTGACGGCTCCGGAGTCCCAAAATCGAAATTCAAAGTTGGCGAAGAATTTACGATCGCCATGAAGGGTGTTGGTTGGACTCAACTGGATAACACTATGGCCGTTACTTACGACAATAGTTACATCGGATACGGGTGCGGATTCAACTCCAACGGGTACATGGTCGTGCACTTGATTGCGACCGGTGCACCAGGAACTCACATCATTGACCTCCACCCCGTGCTGTATACGAATCAGCCATCATTTGCTAATACTCCCTACGGAATGTTGCCAATACTCACTAACCAGAGCGATATTCCAGGATTGGCACTTGGATATCAACCACCTGCAGTCCATTTCGCAATTACCATCACAAAGTAATTAGGCAAAAGTTCATTCCGAAACTAAGGCCTTGCTTCTCTCTTCTCGAGGGGCGAGGCCTTAGTTCTTGCCAACTTGGCGATTGAAGCGGGTAACCACCAGTTCCATCGGCCGAGTAGCACCATTGCGCTTGGAAGAAGTAGAACGCGAATTATGGTCGCATCAATCAGGACGCCAATCATCAGGCCGACTCCAAGTTGCTGTAGTCCGGCAAAATGGCCAATAACGAGGCCGCTGAGCGCGCCAACTAAAATGATTGCTGCTGCAGTTACCACGCCTGCAGTATGTGCGAGACCTTCGACAATGGCCTCATTATTTGTTGCTCCTCGACTCCGTGCCTCTCTCATTCTCGACACAATGAAGACTTCGTAATCCATCGATAAACCAAAGAGTAGGACGAATAGGAAGATGAGAACCCAAGCCTCAATCTGATCCAACTGATAAGTACCTAGAATTGACGACCCTACGCCAAATCGAAATACCAGGACCAGCGATCCGTAAGCCACCGCTATAGATGCCAAGTCCAAGAGAATGGCTTTCAACGGCAGAATGACGGAGCGGAAGGCTCTCAGCAAGGCTATGTAGGCGATGGCCAGCGCAAGCAGAATGATCCAAGGAAATGATGTGTGAATGCTGGCAAGGAGGTCCACTCCTTGGGCTGATTGTCCGCCGAGATAAATCTTCGGTTCACCTGGAAAAGTGGCGTGTGTTATGTATTGATTGCGTAGTGCATGCACTAGTTGTTGAGATACTTCCGCGCCTAGGTCGTGACGTCCAACTACGAAGATCCGAAGATATCGACCAGTGTCATCGATGTAGGGAGCTTTCTCTCCAGTGGCGACAACGAGGACTTCAGGGTCGGTAAGAATCTCCTTGGCCAGGTTTAACCGCGCTTGCCTTACCGATGGGGTAGCTACCCGATTAGGCGCTCCCAGATCAATCACAATCTCATTGGGAGTGATGACCCCGGGACCAACCTGCTCGGTCACCATCGCGAGGGCCCGTGATGATTCCAGCCCTACAGGTCTGGCCGTCAATGAACTTGGGGTTACTTGGAGCCAGATAGTTGAGGAAGCAACGATCGCAAGTGCCGCCAATGAGGAAAGCAGGACGGGGATCGGCCGTCGAATCACTACGTAGGCGATTTTTGCGAACCTCCCCGTCATCACATTCCTTCCTGAGAGCAAACCCCGGAAACCCTTGGGCGTAACTCCGCCCCGGCCGAGGAAGGAAAGCAGAGCCGGCTGAAGGGTGAGTGCCGCAAGAACGGAGAGGACTGGCACAACCAATCCTGCCGCGCCGAGGGAACGAACAAATGGAACTGGAACAAGAAGGAGGGTTGCTAGACCGATGGAAACGATGAATCCAGAGAGCATTACCGTGCGACCAGCAGTCTCCATTGTTTTCACGATGGCATCGTCCACGCTGACATTGACTTCTTCCGTGATCTCTCGACGATATCGATGAACGATGAGCAGCGAGTAGTCAATTGCCAGACCAAGTCCGATGAGTTCGATTATGTTGGGAATGTACAGGACCATCAAGACTCTTTGGGCGAGCAAATAGACGACTGCTAGGGCAAGTGAAATGGTGGCAGTCGCAAAAAAGATTGGAACCAACACCGCCCAGCAGGTTCCAAGCACCAACATCAAAAGGAGAAGTGCCAGTAGAACTGCGAGAACTTGACCGCGGTGCAAGTCAGAATTGAGCACTGGGGTGACGTCGCGATAAATTGCGGGCGGACCGGTTACCAAAGTTCCATGTAACCCCTGGATGATGAGTGCTTGCCTGAACTTCCCCGTATATGCGGCGGCATCAGCCAACTTCAAGGAAGTACCGATATTGGCAAAAAGCACCCCTCCGACGGCTCGCTGTTGAGTCACCTTAGCCGTCGGAATGTGCGAAGCCGCAGCCGCTATTTTCGCCTCAAATCCCGAAATTTCCACCTCGGAAGCTTTCTTGAAATTCAGGAGGACGGTGAAAGTGCCTTCGGTATTCTCTTTAAATCTATCCAGCAGAATTTCATCTGCTTTGGCGGATTCGCTACCTGGAACAGCGAGGGAAGTTGTCAAGTGATTGTTCAGTCGC
>DASVIG010000035.1:0-11485 GCA_036382195.1 Candidatus Nanopelagicaceae bacterium | reverse complement strand
CCGCCAATGGTTGAGAAACTTGCCTCCACGCATCGTGTCGCGAAAATGCACCATCCAGTTGTCGGCGGAATTTACGTTTCCCATTGAGGCGGAGACGCCACCTTCAGCCATAACGGTGTGTGCTTTACCGAAGAGGGACTTACAAATGATTGCTACACGCAGTCCAGCTTCACGTGCTTCGATTGCTGCGCGAAGTCCTGCGCCGCCTGCACCAATAACAACGACGTCGTATGTATGTCGCTCTAAATTACTCATAAACGCTCCCCGTTACCGATTAAAAGAAATAGAAATTGGTGATAGAACCAGACGAAACCGCGCGCACATAGACATCGGCTAAGGCAACGCCAAAGAGCGAAATCCATGCAAACGTAGGATGGCGATGGTTGAGAATTGAAACCCACGTCCACATCTTGTAGCGCATCGGGTGTTTGGAGAAATGGCGCAACCGACCGCCGATGGTATGGCGGCAGGTGTGACATGAGGCCGAGTACAGCCAGAGCAGAGTCGCGTTGGTAAGCAGGACCAGAGTTCCGACACTCATGTGACCCCATTGATCCTGCGCATTACGAAAAGCCAAGATTGCGTCAATAGTCAAGATGACGTTGAAAACTAATCCTGCAAGGAAGAACCAGCGGTGGCCATTTTGAATGATGAGCGGTGCCTTTGTTTCACCCGTATAAGTCTTATGGGGTTCGGCAACTGCACATGCTGGCGGTGACTGCCAGAAGGAACGGTAGTAGGCCTTGCGGTAGTAATAGCAGGTCATTCGGAAGCCGAGAGGGAATATAAGGATAAAGAGCGCCGGTGAGACCGCCATTCCGAAAAGCGCAATTGATCCAAATGGATGGCCAAGTAGAGATCCACCTTCAGGACAGGCCGCAGTTAGGCATGGCGAATAGAAGGGTGAAATTAGCGGCTTGGCGAAATAGAACTTCGATTCAAATGCTCGCAATGTCGCATAAATGATGAACGCGACAAGCACCGCAAAAGTTATCGCCGGCTGTAACCACCAACGATCCGTACGTAAAGTGCGTGCTGCGATTTTTGCGCGCGATGGTGAAAACACTCCTGCCATGAACCAACTCCTTTTACCTGCCGTGAAAACAAGGGGCCAAAGGATTAGTTTCCTGCTAAGGGAGGGGAGTTACTAGTCGTACTCATGCGTATTTCACTATGAAATCAACCACATAAGTGGAAAAGAGCGGAGGGCGAGGGATTTGAACCCTCGAAGGTTTCCCTTGCCGGTTTTCAAGACCGGTGCACTCGGCCGCTATGCGAGCCCTCCGCGGCGTAATCTACCCAACTTTTACTTAGGCAGGAAGTTGGAGAAGTTCCTCCAGGATTACCGCCACCCCATCATCTAGATGTGAAGGGGCGATGGCTTTTGCATACAACTTGCCGTCTGGATGGCCGTCGGCCATCGCATATGAACGACCCGCCCATTCCAGCATCGAAAAATCATTGGGATTATCGCCGAAGGCAACACAGTCTTTTGCATCAACTCCAAGTCGTTCGGCCATTTTTGCCAGAGTTGCTCCTTTGGAAACACCAAGAGCCGATATCTCAAGGAGAGAGTCATGTGGATTGGAATGGGTGACCGTGACAATGCCATCTAGTTCATGATGTGCAATCGCCAGCATTTCATCGGAAGAAAGTTCTTGTTCAGAACAGCGTGCCAGTAACTTGAGAGCTGGCATCGTCATCAAATCTTCGATGCAATCAACGCCCACGTTATCCAACCCCACATCCCAGCGAGGAATATATGCCTTCTCGCGATGGAAGTAGTCGTGGCTTTCAACTGCGAATGAGATCGACGGAATAGCGCTTCGCAATTTCGCGACAGTTTCCTTCTGTGCATCGACCGAAAGGAGCCACTCTTCCAGAACTTTATCTTCATGGAGGTCATAGAGCATTGCCCCATTGCCACAAATGGCCGAACCAATCCCGAATGCCGCTCTAATCTCCGGCATCCAACGTGGCGGTCGCCCTGTCACAAAGAAGATGTGGATACCCATCTCGTGAGCGCGGAGAAAGACATCTATGGTCCGTTGAGATATATCGCCATAATGAGCAACGATCGTGCCATCTAAATCACTAGCAATTAATTTGGGGCGAGAATTCACACCAGCTCAAATCTTGTCATTCCTAAGAATGGCCGTAGAGAAGCCGGGACGTTTACCGTTCCATCTGCGTTCTGATGGTTCTCTAAAATCGCAACAATCATCCGTGGAATTGCGACAAGTGTGCCGTTCAAAGTCGCAACTGGCTTGGTGCTCTGCCCGTCTTTCATACGGATATTGAGGCGGCGGGCTTGGAACTCTGTGCAATTCGACGTACTTGTAACTTCGCGGTAAGTACCTTGTGTAGGAATCCACGCTTCACAGTCAAATTTGCGAGTTGCACTCGAACCAAGATCTCCTGAAGCCACGTCAATAACCCTAAAAGGGATGTCCATAGCCGAAATGAAATCTTTCTCCCACTGCAATATACGTTGGTGTTCTGCTACTGCATCCTCTGGTTTGCAGAAAACGAACATCTCGACTTTGTCGAACTGATGGACGCGGATAATTCCTCGTGTGTCCTTTCCATATGTCCCTGCTTCCCGACGGAAACATGTGGAATAGCCGGCATATCGCAAAGGGAGTTTTTCACCATCGAGAATCTCGTCCATATGAAAAGCTGCAAGTGGAACTTCGCTAGTGCCTACCAGATAAAAGTCATCTTTCTCCAAAGCAAAGACATTCTCGGCGGCTTGGCCGAGAAATCCGGTGCCTTCCATTGCTGGTGGCTTCACTAACACGGGTGTAATCATCGGAATAAAACCAGCCTTCACTGCGCTGGAAATTGCGTAATTCACAAGAGCAAACTCCAAAAGCGCCCCTACGCCAGTCAAGTAATAGAAACGCGCACCAGAGACTTTTGCGCCGCGTTCGGTGTCAATCGCTCCTAAAAGTTTACCCAGTTCCACATGGTCTTTTGGTTTAAACCCATCTTGGGAAAAATCTCTGGGAGTACCAACATGCTCGAGCACGACAAAATCTGCCTCGCCTCCGATCGGTGCGGAAGGATCTAGGAGGTTGGACAAGAGAAGGGTCAGTTCTTGAGATTTGGTATCGGCTTCTGCCCTACGGGTATCGGCTGCTTTTACATCGGCGGAGAGGGATTTTCCACTTTCGAGCAGTGCCGCTCTCTCGTCACCTTTAGCAGCACCGACCGATTTCGAAAAAATATTCTGCTCGGCCCGCAGAGCCTCAAATTCAACTATGGCATTGCGACGCGCTTCATCGGCGGCCAATACCTGGTCAACAATGGATGGATCCTCCCCGCGGCCACGTTGAGAAGCACGGACTGTCTCGGGATTTTCACGGATGTACTTAATATCGATCATGTGACCCTCCCTTCGCGTACATCGCGGAGCCACTTTCTGGATTCAGCAAAGGCCACGTCACTCATGCTGAGAGTGGAAGTTGGGGCTACCTTGTCGGCGCGAGGATAGGAACCAAGGAAACGAATATCTTCACAGATGCGACGTAGCCCGGTAAGAGCATCGCCTACCCGTGCTTCATCAATATGACCTTCTGCATCAATGATGAAATGGTAGTGACCGAGCTCGCGACCTGTCGGTCGACTCTGTATGAAAGTGAGGTTCACGCCTCGCACGGCAAACTCTGTAAGTACCTCTAGCAACGCTCCCGCATGATCGATCCCAATAAATGCAGCCAAAGATGTTCGATCGTGTCCAGTTGGAGCAGGATGTGTCCCAAGTGTGGATACGAGAACGAAACGCGTTACCGCCCCTTCATTATCGCCAATGTGCTCTGCAACAATCTTTAGGCCGTAATGGCCTGCAGCAACTGGCGCTGCAATTGCCGCATCGAAATCACCGCGCCCAAGTGCCTCTGCTGCAGCAGCTGTCGAAGTCGTGGCAATGATTTCTGCGTTGGGATAATGCGTTGCAATATAGGTACGGCATTGCGATTCAGCGTGCGGGTGCGTAGCAATTCGCTTTATTTCTACCGTGTCGGCCTTGGTCATCAATGCAAATGACACGGGTAAGGTCACTTCCCCTGTGATGATAAGTGGTTGGCCAGTGGCCAGTTCATCGAGCGTTCGTGCAACTACGCCTTCGACGGAATTCTCGATGGGGACTAAGGCAAATTGAGCTTGACCATTTCTAACAGCATCCAGTGTCGCTGTGACATTCGCGTAGGGGATGAGTTGGTCCTCTGAATCCGTGATCTTCTGGAGCGCTGCCTCAGTAAAGGTCCCGATTGGACCGAGATAGGCATAGGTGCTCATTGGTCAAGGATAGCCGAGCACCTTCCGCGCTTGAGTCGGTTTATTTGTTATTACAACGTCAATGCCATTTAGGGCGCAGAATTCAACATCTTCGGGGGCATCTACCGTCCAAATGAAGAGCCGTTTTCCTTCTTTTTTAGCTGCGCTGATGAATTGAGGTTTCTTTCTTATCAATTCGATGCTGGGTCCAAGAGTTTGTGCCGAGGTGAACCGCTTGGTGATCTTGGCCATTCTCGGATTGAGCAGCATTACCGTATTCATCTCCTTCATAGATCTGCGAACGCTTTCAATAGCAAACCATGAGAATGACATTACTGAAATTTCGATTCCCGACTCCGCAATCTCTGGTCGTCTATCATCCAATTTTGCTAATAGAACACTCTCAATCTCCCGCCCTGTAGGGACGGGATGTTTTGTCTCTATCGCTAAATCCTTTTTATGAGCGGTTGCCAAATCGAGCAACTCATCGAGCAACATCACTTGGGGGTAATGGCGGCGGATCTCTTGGATCGTCAGAGCTGCGATGTCGCCGGATACTCCTGCCATACGTTCCAATGTGGAATCGTGCCAGAGAATTGGAATCGAGTCTTTGGTCAGACGAATATCACACTCGAAACCATCGGCGCCTTGTTCGATGGCGGCTACATACGCTTCACGGGTGTGTTCGGGGAAATCTGCAGAGGCCCCTCGGTGGGCATAGATTCTCGGTTGATTGAAGGACATTGATATTCAGCGATCGTCCGCGGTCAGGTCGGAAGTGAGAGCGATTTTTGCGAATCCTCCGCCATGCAAGTTGATCACAGTTGCGCGGGAGAGTTCGTCCGCCGTGAGTACTTCTCCGTTTGGACCCTCGAGGTCGAAAGTGTGCATTGCATCCGGAACAAATATGACGTTATATCCCAGATTGCCAGCCATACGGGCCGTTGTCTCACAGCACATATTTGTTTGAATACCGATAATGACGACTTCTTTAATATTTTCTCCCTGCAGCCATTGGTGCAAATCCGGTTCACCATAAAAAGCAGAGTTGACGGTTTTGGTAACTCGCAATGCAGGTGTGATGGCTTTTACATAAGGCTTTAGAAAATTCCCCGGCTTAAAGGGATGGAGGGAACTTGTCGCGGATTTGGAGTTATGTTGAACGACGACGATTGGACGGCGGTGCTTCTCCCATTGCTTGATCAAGGATTGGATGTTCTCATCGGCCGATGGGTTGTTCCGTTTACCTAAAAATGCAGGATCATCAAAACCCACCTGCACGTCAATCACGATCAACGCAGCATTGCTATCGATCTGGATCGCTTTCATCTTTATCTCTTCGGCCATAAGCGTTATTGTAAGGCGCAGTATGAAAACCAAAATTCTTCTCATCGGAATCGACGGTCTTATCCTGCGTACCGCCTTGGATTCTCGTCTGGCTCCGACACTGGCTGCCGTAAGGAGTGCCGGGCAGTTCACGGCGATGACAATGGATCCTCCTACCCTCTCTGGTCCCGGCTGGTCGACATTGCTTACAGGCTCCACGCATGAGCAACACGCCGTTTCTAACAATTACTTTGTGGGTCACAACCTCCTCAATCGTCCAGACTTGCTCAGCCTGGCCTTTTATCAAGATCAATCCACCACGACATTTGCGGCAGCCGGATGGCCGCCCCTGGTAGATCCAACGGGCATTGGTCCTGTCATTCACGAGCGACGTGAACAGCAGAGGGCCAATCGTCACCGTGTCATCTCGCGGGATGGCGAGACCTATGGTTACCAGCGCATTGATGCAGAGATCGCTGATGCTGCGGTGTATGCCATAGAGAATTTCGGACCGGATGTCAGTTTCATTTATTTCTGCGATGCAGACGAGGCTGGCCATACCAAAGGTGTAACTGGGCCTCACTACGTCGAGGCAATAAGCCGTATCGATGCTCACCTATCGCGGCTCCACACCGCCATCACACAACGAGTTGAAGAACATGGCGAGAAATGGCTGATGGTCCTGACAACGGACCATGGTCATGTCGACGAAGGTGGCCATGGAAGCGACAGCCCCCAAGAGCGAGCATCATTTGTAATCTCTTTAGGTATCGGACGGGAGAACCCCGAATGGCCGGAGGAATTTCCGCCCGAGAGCCTTACTCCACTTTTACTTGACGAGCGGGCATAAGCAGCGAACGATCAGTTCAATGAAAGGAATCCATTGCTCGCTCTCTTTAAACCAACTGACACACCAGGGCTCGAACTTACAGAACGACCAGAGCCACAGGTAGGAGATCGTGATGTCAAAATCCGCGTCCTACGCACTGGAATCTGCGGAACTGATCTCCACATCCAATCGTGGGATGCATGGGCATCCAGCAGCATCACGCCTCCAATAATCCCCGGCCATGAATTTTACGGTGAGGTTGTTGAAGTGGGCGCTGATGTTCGGGATGTCAGTGTCGGTGCTCGAGTCTCTGGTGAAGGACACATCGTCTGCGGCACCTGTCGTAATTGTCGTGCAGGACGTCGGCATATGTGCATCCGTACATCCGGTGTCGGTGTAAATCGAGATGGTGCATTTGCACAATTCATTGTTATTCCCGAATCCAATGTGTGGGTCCACCAAAATCAGATCGATCCAGATCTTGGTGCGATCTTCGATCCTTTCGGCAATGCGGTTCATACCGCGCTGAGCTTTCCACTGGTGGGAGAAGATGTACTCATCACCGGAGCCGGGCCCATCGGTCTTATGGCTGCGGCAGTAGCACGACATGTTGGTGCTCGTTTCATCGTTGTCACTGATATATCCGAACCGCGACTGGCACTTGCAAGGAAAATGGGCGCCGACCTCACGGTCAATGTTGTCAAATCTCGAATTGCTGATGTTCAGAAGGCACTTGGCATGCATGAAGGATTCGATGTCGGCTTTGAGATGTCGGGACACCCCAGCGCTCTTCCCGAAATGATTTTGAACCTGAACCATGGCGGACGGGTTGCAATGCTGGGGCTGCCAAGTGAGCCGATCAATCTGGATTGGGCCAAGGTCGTTACTCACATGATCACAATCAAAGGAATTTACGGCCGAGAAATGTATGAAACGTGGGTAGCCATGAGCGCCATGTTGCAATCTAGTCAATGGCTACGGGAAGCACTTTCTACCGTAATAACTGACCGTTTCCCCATCACGCAATGGGAAGAGGCTTTTGCGACCGCGCGGGCGGGCACGGGTGGCAAAGTAGTTCTCAACTGGGAGGAAGCCCATGTATGACACCTTAAAGACTCAGTTGCAAGAGAAACTCGATGAGATGCATACTGCAGGTTTGTTTAAGCAAGAACGGAAACTCAGTTCCGCGCAGTCGTCACATATTCGCACGAACAATAAAGAGGTACTTAATTTTTGCGCAAACAACTATTTAGGTCTGGCCAATCACCCCACGATCATCTCAGCCGCTAAAACTGCAATGGATGAGTGGGGATTTGGCCTGGCAAGCGTCCGTTTTATCTGCGGTACCCAAGAACTGCATATTGACCTAGAACGCCGAATGTCCGCATTCCTTGGTACAGAGGACACCATCCTCTTCTCTTCCTGTTTTGACGCCAACGGAGGAGTGTTCGAGGCACTCTTCAATGAAGAGGATGCGATCATTTCGGATGAACTCAACCATGCCTCCATCATTGATGGCATCCGACTGTGTAAAGCACAGCGGTACCGATATGCCAACCGCGACATGGAGCAGTTAAAGGCGCATCTCATCGCGGCTAAAGATGCTAGGCAGCGAGTCATTGTGACCGACGGAGTTTTCTCTATGGACGGCTATCTCGCCCCTTTGCAGGCGATATGCGACCTTGCCGAAAAATACGGCGCGCTAGTCATGGTCGATGATTCACATGCGGTCGGTTTCATAGGCGAACACGGCCACGGAACTCCAGAACTCGCAGGAGTGGAAGGTCGCGTGGACTTCACAACTGGGACATTCGGTAAGGCACTTGGAGGTGCATCGGGCGGATATGTCAGCGGCCGAGTTGAAATTATTGCGATGTTACGTCAACGTGCAAGACCATATTTGTTCTCGAACTCGCTGGCGCCGGCGGTAGTAGCTGGCACTCTGGCGGCAATCGATCTGGTCGATGCCAGCCAAGATCTGCGGATGCAATTGCAGGCCAATGCCGCACTGTTTCGTCGTCGTATGGTGCAGGAGGGGTTCGATCTCCTGGAGGGCGAACATCCGATAGTCCCCGTCATGTTTGGTGATGCGACATTGGCCGGTCAGATGGCCGATCGTATGCTGGATCATGGCGTTTATGTGACGGCATTCAGTTACCCGGTGGTTTCCCACGGAAAAGCTCGGATCCGAGTGCAACTATCAGCAGCACACACCGAAGAGGATGTTGAGAAGTGCGTCCGTGCATTTGTTGCATCACGTGAATCCGCACAATCGCAAGTAATGTAAATTGTATAATTTAAATATATGACGGTCGAGGGAAGGTTCAACTATGAAAAAAGTAAAACTAGGCAGGCAGCAACTTGAGGTCTCTCGCCTGGGTTTAGGATGCATGGGAATGTCGGCCTTCTACACGGGGAGCGGGCAGGATGATGCCGGTGCAATCAAGACCATTCACCGAGCGCTAGATCTCGGGGTTACCTTCTTTGATACGGCCGAAATATATGGTCCGTACACCAATGAAGTACTTCTGGGACGAGCCCTGGCTGGTCACCGCGAAGAGGTAGTGATTGCCACCAAATTTGGCACACTCTTGCACCGTAGCGACAATAGTCGCGGCATAGACGGCAGTGCAGAGAACGTCCGACTCTCTATTGATGG
Organism: Candidatus Nanopelagicaceae bacterium; assembly: GCA_036382195.1. Taxonomy (GTDB): domain Bacteria; phylum Actinomycetota; class Actinomycetes; order Nanopelagicales; family Nanopelagicaceae; genus QYPT01. Next base: position 2,393 of record DASVIG010000035.1, on the reverse strand, counting down.
ATCATTGAAACGCCTTAACACGGATTACATCGACCTCTATTACCAGCACCGGATGGATCCGCAAACGCCAATCGAAGAAACCATGGGGGCCCTGAGTGAACTGGTCGCCGAAGGCAAAATCAGACATATAGGTCTCTCGGAAGCGGCTCCCGAAACCATTCGTCGAGCAAACGCAGTCCACCCGGTGACCGCACTCCAAACGGAATATTCCCTCTGGTCACGAGAACCTGAAGCTGAAATTCTACCCGTGGTCCGTGAACTCGGGATTGGTTTCGTTCCTTATTCTCCGCTGGGAAGAGGTTTCTTGACGGGCACCATCCGATCACTAGACCAGCTAGATGAAGCAGATTTCAGGCGGAATAACCCACGGTTCAAAGGTGAAAATCTACAAACCAATATTCGTATCGTCGAGCAGGTGGACGCCGTAGCCGCTGAACTGGGAGTAAAACCTGGGCAGGTTGCACTGGCCTGGCTCCTCGCGCAAGGCGAGGACATCGCCCCTATTCCAGGAACCAAGCGCATCAACTATCTTGAGGAAAATGTTGCCGCGGCGGCCATCAAACTGACCCAGGACCAACTCAAAACTCTTGACGGCTTGGCCGCTCCAGTTGGCGATCGATATGCCGATATGTCCCCGCTGAATCGGTAATGTCGCCAGCGTTAAATCGTGCGCGAGAGGGGATTTGAACCCCCACACCCTTGCGAGTACACGGACCTGAACCGTGCGCGTCTGCCGTTCCGCCACTCACGCCTGTCGTGAGCGAGATTAGCACCATTAGGCTGGCGTTCAAGAATTCGATCAGGTGAAGGAGAGCAAGTGAGCAAAGGGGCATCCGCGGGTTTTGCCGTCTCAGCGCGCTCTGTCGTTGGCCTGGTCCGTTCCGGAAATGAAGATTCCGCGCTGGTGCATTCTCGCTTGCTCGCAATCGCAGATGGAATGGGCGGACACGCAGGGGGCGAAGTTGCATCGGCATTAGCGATCAGAACACTCTCTTCTTTGACCTCAATGTTGGATAACGCCAGCCTTGACCCGGACTCAGTGGAAGATTTACTTCTTAATTCGCTCTATGACATTGATCGTGAGATTGGAAGAGTTGCGCAAGAAGATGAGACGTTGTCTGGAATGGGAACCACACTCAGCGCGTTGATGTTTTACGCAAACCCCCTTGGAAATAATGTCGCTCTCTTGCATATCGGTGATTCCCGCTGCTACCGCTTACGCGGAAATGTTTTACAGCAACTTAGTAGAGATCACACAGTGCAGCAGGAACTGCTCGATCAAGGCGTTGCCTCACCAGAGGAGGTAGCCGAACATCCGCAACGGGCCTTCCTGACTCAAGCGGTCATGGGTGAAGGTTCTCTCACTCCGGTGCTCATGGTTTATGAAGTCAACCCGCTCGATCGATTCTTACTCTGTAGTGATGGTCTCTCAGGAATCTTGAATCAGAAAGAGATTAAAGCTGGGATGAAGATCGCCGATCGCGATGGAGCGGTCACTCACTTGATCAACGAGGTACTTTCCGCAGGCGCTCCTGATAATGTCACGATTATCATTGCCGACGTTGTGGATAAAAATATCTCAACAAAAACTACATTTTTAGGAGCCGCTGAGTGAGCACATTACTGGGTGGTCGCTACAAGCTCGGCGAAATGATCGGCACGGGAGGAATGGCCGATGTCTACGTTGCAAAAGACGAACGTCTATCTCGTAAGGTAGCAATTAAGGTCCTGCGGAGTGATTTAGCTCGAGATCCCTCTTTTGTTGCGCGCTTTCGGAAAGAGGCGCTTGCGGCAGCCGGACTCAACCATCCCGGGATCGTCGCCGTGTATGACTCTGGAGAAAAACCGGCGCCATATATCGTCATGGAGTTGATATCGGGCCACACACTGCGCGAACTTATTTACCGCGGAGATCAGCTCCCACTTGATCGCGCCCTTGAAATCGGTGAAGGAATTTTGGCAGCCCTTGAATATTCGCACGAGCGCGGAATTGTTCACCGCGACATCAAGCCTGCCAACGTAATGATCACCGATCAAGGTGATGTAAAGGTAATGGACTTTGGTATCGCACGCGCATTAGATGATTTTGGGGCGACGCTTACAAGCACATGGAATGTTGTTGGGACTGCGCAGTACCTTTCACCGGAACAAGCGATGGGAGAGGTCGCCGATCATCGAAGTGATATCTACTCCGTAGGCTGTCTACTGTACGAAGTCCTCACCGGTCGCCCTCCATATGCCGGAGATACCCCGGTCTCTATTGCCTTTCAGCACGTATCCGGAGATCTCATTAAACCGAGCACCCTCAACCCCGAATTGCCTCCAGGAGTGGATATTCTCCTCTCCGTTGCTCTGGCGAAGAAACCAGTCGATAGATATCAGACCGCTGCGGA
>DASVIG010000034.1:0-10333 GCA_036382195.1 Candidatus Nanopelagicaceae bacterium | reverse complement strand
GTCGAAGGCTTCCATCTATTCGGAGCATCGGCGGCGAATCAACACTTAGATGAAGATCGGATGCACCTTGCGCTACCACTTCCTGCAATGCTGCAATGAGGTCGGGGTCAGGGTGCCGAAGAGTTGGAGACATCATGCAACTACCCGCAAAATTTCCTCAACTGAGGTCAAGCCCAACTTCACTTTGGCCCAACCATCTTCACGTAAAGTGATCATGCCTTGCTCCCGCGCCGTTCTCCCGATTTCGGCACTGGAAGCACGAGCCACTGCTAAACGTTCGATCTCCTCCGTCACCGTCATTACTTCGTGCACGGCGATACGACCGCGATAGCCCGTATTGGAACATGATGTGCAGCCAACTGGTTTGAAGATCGTCGGCGGCGCCTGCTCTGAATCAAAACCAAAACGAAGATTTGCCAGATATTCCGGATCGTGTACTACTGGTTGCTTGCAATGGGTGCAGAGACGACGAGTGAGGCGTTGGGCCATGACGCAGTCCAAAGCCGACCCAACCAGGAAGGGCTCAATATCCATCTCGGTCAACCGAGTTATTGCGCTAGGTGCGTCGTTGGTATGAAGCGTGGAGAGAACTAAGTGGCCGGTTAACGAGGCTTCGACCGCTATTTGGGCGGTCTCATGATCTCGAATCTCGCCGATTAGTACCACGTCCGGGTCACTTCGCAGAATCGAACGGAGGGCACTAGCAAAAGTGAGACCCGCCTTCGGATTCACTTGAACCTGATTGATCCCCTTCATTCGATATTCAACTGGATCTTCGACGGTGATTACGTTAATTTCTGGACGAGCAACTGCGCCAAGGGTTGTGTAGAGAGTTGTTGATTTACCGGATCCAGTTGGACCGGTGATCAAGATCATGCCGTAAGGCTTGGAGTAAGAAGTTTGGTAAGCCTTAAAATTGCGATCAAGTAGCGCGAGGTCACGCACATCCAAACTCGAGTTTGGGTTGTCAAGAATTCGCATAACAATCTTCTCTCCCCATACGGTGGGCAGGGTTGCGACGCGCAAATCAATCTTGCGACCACCATGGCGCACTGACATACGTCCATCTTGCGGCTTGCGACGTTCGGCAATATCAATATCGCTCATGATCTTGAGCCGTGAAATCACGCCGCTCTGAATACTCTTCGGTGCTACCTGCATTTCATGAAGAACGCCATCAATGCGATAGCGCACTCGAAGATCATGCTCAGCCGGTTCGATGTGAATATCGGATGCATGATCCTGAATAGCTTGGCTCACGAGGAGATTCACAAAACGCACGATGGGAACTTGGCTATCGGGTGAATCGACAGCGCCAAATTCCGACGTATCCTCAGGCGCATTCTTTTCAACCAAGGCAGTCGTGAGATCGCTAAGTTCGTCATCTGCCCGGAGCAATCGATCAATCGCAGCCAGCAGGTCGCTGCGCTCAGCGCCGACCACTTCTACCTGCATCCTGGCCGCAGCTCGCACATCATCCATCGCAACCACATTGCCGGGGTCGGCCATCGCCAGAACGAGACGCCCATTGTCGAACCCAATCGGCAATACAACGTGACGGCGACAGATTGCCGGAGCGATCATGGAAACTGCTGTACGGTCAATTGGATAATTGAAAAGTTCAACAAATGGAACGCCGGAAATGTCGGCAAGCGCCTTAGTGAACTGCACGTCAACATTGAAGAGTTCACCGCTAGACATCAGACACCTCTTTGGCGCGCGAAACAAAACCGCGCGCGTATCCGACGACCATGCCTGCACGTGGTCGGAAAAGTTGGGGAATGCCTTCTCACATCACGGAGCATAACCATGTCGGCGACATCGCCGAAAGAGGGGCTGTCAAAAAAGAAAAACTAATTATCGAAGTTGCGTCGCTCCCAACGATCTTCTAAGCGCGAGTTCAAATTGGTACGGCCTCGCTTTCGCTGAATACGCAAACCTTTTAAACCTGAAATAGCAGAAATCGCAAGCGTTACACCAACAAGAGAAATAATAAATCCAAGGATTCCGATTGGTATTGTCTTAACAATAAGACCACCAAAGAGCGTGGCAAGACCTGCTAAGACCAGAGTCACACCAAAAATGAAACGGTTTCGCCCTGGGTAAAGACGATTTCCGGTAAGCGTGGATACAAGATGAGGATCGTCTGCCGAAAGAGCTTCTTCCATCTGCGCCAAGAGTTTGCGCTCGTGCTCTGATAGCGACATTTCACTCTCCTTAACTCGTTCCTACGCTCACAATAGAACATGTCGGCGACGATTGCATACTCATGGTTAGGAGCCCCTCAGTGCTCATCCTCTGCCTTGAACAAACGGGCTGGTCGCACGCTTCCGCGGCCAAATCGGGCTTGGGCCCGATCCACGGCACTTTCGGCTTCACGCCATCCGCGTTCGCGGGCCCCTAATATCAATTGCTCAGCCGTTTCTGAGCAAAGGTTCTCCAGACTCACACCCACCAGGCGTAGACGGACTCGATCCAGACGGAGGGAATAATACAAATTCTTTACGACCTCGTAAGTTTCATGAGTGCTATCGATGGGAAGGGCGAGAGTTTTCGAGCGATTCACCGTTGTGAAGTCGGTGTAACGCACCTTGATAGAAACCGTCTTCGCGTAGAGAAATCTCTCTCTCAGTCGCGAAGTCGCCTTTTCGCATAAGCTCAAAAATTCTTTCAAAATCATTTCTACATCATCAATATCACGATCAAAAGTTTCAGCGGCACTGATGCTCTTCTCTGGTTCGTCTGACACTACGTCGCGATAGTCGCGACCCCACGCCAGTTCATAGAGGGAGGCCCCGTTGGCTTCCCCAAGAGCGCGTATCAGAGTGGATCGCGGTGTATTCGCAACATCGGCCACAGTTCGCAAACCCAGTTGTTCGAGCGACTCTGTGGTTTTTGGTCCGACTCCCCAGATGGAAGAAACTGGGAGCGGATGGAGAAAATTGAGAATTCGATCCGTGGGAATTTCAAGCATGCCGTTGGGTTTACAGCGGCCTGATGCAAGTTTGGCGATGAACTTGGACGGGGCGATTCCTACCGAACAGGTGATGCCTTCTTGCGATTCCACTTTCGCCCGAATCGCCGTGGCAATCTGGCGACCAGTGCCGAGCAGACGCTCTGAGCCGGTCACATCCAAAAATGCCTCATCCAACGAGAGGGGTTCGACATGCGGTGTGTACGAATGAAAAATTTCCATGACGTGCTCGGAGATTTCGCTGTAGCGGGCATGGTGAGGATTAACAAAAATGGCGTGCGGTGCCAAGCGTTGGGCACGACCGACAGGCATCGCCGCGTGAATCCCATAGGTGCGCGCTAGATAATTAGCAGAGAGAACAACGCCACGCACTCCTGCTCCAACCACAACCGCTTTGCCTTTAAGCGAAGGATCATCGCGTTCGGCCACTGAGGCAAAGAACGCATCCATATCAACATGGAGAATCGTGGCAGTTGTCACGTTACGAGCGTACTTCTATTACGTGTGTGTTTTTCGTAAGCAGCACCGAGTTCCCAGACCTCCGTTGCGCGAAGCGAAATTCCACGCGGGCCAGTGCGTCGTACTTCTCCGCGTACCAGAAACAACCAGGAGTTAAAGAGAACATCGGCATAATCGCGCTGGACATCGGTAAAGAATGTGGCATCGCTGCAACCATAGCCGTCATCAATAGTGAGAAAAATGACGCGCTTGCCCGATCGAACTGGCGGAGTCTGTAGCGCTACTTTCACCCCCGCAACCAAGACTGATGTGCCAGAGCGCTGGGCAAGAAGATCAGAGGATCTCACTGCGCCAATCTGATTGAGGAAATCGGCATAAAATTCAAGAAGATGGTGCGATACGTCCATTCCCAAATGATCAATCTCGTGACGTACTTTTTCACTCTCATCCAGATCGGGTAAACCGCTTGAAATGAGAGCAGGGGGAATAAAACCAAAATTGAGTTGCATACCTCCTAATGAACGCATTGGCGATCTATAAAGATCACTTAAATGCAGAAGTAGATCTCGCCGATTTATCTTGTTCTGCGTAACTCGATGGAGATCGTCAAAAGCACCTACAAGAATGAGTCGCTCCGTTGTGGGATGTGATGCACCTGCGCGCAGATGAAAATCGGTCAAATCTAAATAGGGTGCTCCAACGACAATCGTTTCAACCTCATTCGCACTAATGCCGGATAAATCAGTCAGGGACATGCGAATTGCGAATCCACGTGCATCGGGCAAGATCAGCGTCCGCCCAGTACTTGCCCCGTCAAAAAGCGAGATGGGAGCACGCGAAGTTACTGGGTCTACTCGTTCGACACGGTAGGAAGCTGTCGAACGATTGACGTCCACGCCCAGAATAGTGATGCCCAATTGACGCGCATCATCGAGAATCAGACGTTTGGGATACATCCCGGGATCGTGCGTCAAGACGCCAGCGATAAATGCGGCTGGGTGGTGTGCTTTAAGCCAGGCCGACTGATATGTCGGCAGGGCAAAAGCTGCAGCGTGTGCTTTGCAGAAACCAAAGGAAGCAAAAGCTCGCAAAATCCCCCAAACGGCATCGACCGTTGCAATGTCATAACCACGAGCCAACGCCGCAGGATAAAACCAGTCGCAGATTTCCTGTTGACTCTGCTTATCACCAAGCGCACGCCGTTTTTCATCGGCCTGCGCAAGAGATGCACCGGTAAGGATCGAAATAATCGAGATCACCTGCTCGTGAAAAACAACAACGCCTTCGGTTTCGCGCAGAGTTTCGTAAAGATCGGGATGAATAATCTGCGCTTTTCGCCAGCCATGCCGTGCGAAAAGAAAGGGCGTGATCATGTCGCTTTTTACGGGCCCTGGACGAAAGAGCGAGATATCGACAATTAAGTCAGTAAATGTTACGGGCGCAAGTTTTCCGACAAGCTCGCGTTGTCCTGGGCTTTCAATTTGAAAAATGCCAAGTGTACGAGTGGAGGAAATAAGGTCGAAAGTCGCCTGATCATCCAATGGCACTGCATCGATATCGAGTGATCCCTCACCAAGGCGATCAATCTCATTAACGGCGTAGGCAATAGTGGACTGCATCCGCACACCCAGAATGTCGAGTTTAAGTAAACCCACTGCTTCTACATCGTCTTTATCGAACTCCACCATGGGATAACCGCCAGCATTAACTTGCAATGGCGCACGATCAAGGAAAGCGCCGTCCGATAGAACAACTGCACAGGGATGCATCGCCAAATGCCGAGGAAGGCCATCCAAACGTTGCGCCAAGGAGATAGTCATGGCAGTAAGCGGTGATGAGAGATTGAGGTTGCGCAGTTCAGGAAGACTAGCCAGAGCCTCAGAGATGTTGCGGGCGCGAACATGGGGCAATGATTTTGCAATCAGGTCAATCTCGACAGAGGGCAATCCGAGTGCCGCGCCAGTATCGCGAATTGCGTGGCGGGCGCGGTAAGTGTCGATCATCGCAACAGTGGCACAGCGCGAAGTATTGCCTGGAACGCTCCAATTAGAGTCGCCATAGCGGTTAAAAACCAAATCATAAATTTCAAGCCGTCGGGCAGATTCCACATCAATATCAATATCGGGAAGTGCTAGTCGAAGGGGCGAACAGAAGCGCTCCATCAATAGTCCATGACGCAGTGGATCAACCCCAGAGATTCCTAGAAGATGACAGATGAGGGAACCAGCGCCGCTCCCCCGTGCAGCAACTCGTATACCGCGGTCGCGGGCCATATCGGTTATATCTGCAACGGTGAGGAAGTAGGACTCATAACCCAAGGTTGCAACAGTGGCGAGTTCGTCATCTAAACGTTGACGGGCGCGGGCAATGGTTGGAGCATCGCTGTAGCGCCAGTTGAGTCCTGCTTCAGAACGGCTACGTAGCAATGTCCGCATCTGCAAAGCTGAATCGGCACCGACCACATGGGGTTCGGGTAAGTGGATACCGCCCAATCCAAAATCCTTGGGAGTAAGACGTGCCCGCTCGGCCCACTCGTGGGTTGTCGCCAGAAGTTCGCGCGCCGTGCGTTCGCCTGCGGCCCGGGAAATTTCCTCTGCCAGTGCCACCATTTCAGCACTGGATTTGAGAAAGCCCTCTGCATTCTTACGTTCGACATGGCGAGCATGCAACGGAACTAATTGACGCGCAGAATCCAAGATATCGGCGATAGGACCATCTTCGCGATCACGCATGCGTACTGCGTTGGTAATCACTGCAGGAATTCTCTGGTCACGTGCAAAAATCAGCGACCTTGCAGCATGCGCGGTAGAACGGGGGCCGTCGCCTGGGACTAAGTGCGACACGCATTCGATGGCATGATCGGCGAAAAATTCGCGGGTTTGAACAAAACGTTCAAGAGCCAGATCTGGTCGGCGTAGTGCAATAGCAGCGCCAATCGGTGATTCCGGACCATGTAGAACCAGAAGATTCTGGCTGTACTCGCTAAAGTGCTGGAGGAAATCCAGGGTCAAGATTGGACTGCCGCTGCGTTTGAGCAATGAATCTGACGATCCTTTATATGTATGCAATGAAGTGAGCAGTCGACAGAGCGAGCGCCATCCACCATTGCTATGAGCTAGAAGTGTGATGCGCGGAAGATTCTTTCTGGCTACTTCATTAAAGGAGGGGCGAGCTAAATCGATAGCAAGATCAATGCCGATAATCGGCGCAATACCGTAATCGACGCAACTTTGAGCAAAGCGAATTGCACCAGCTAAACCATCACGATCGGTCAGTGCCATCGCTGGCATTTCATACTCGCTTGCACGCATAACAAGATCGCGAGGTTGGGTGGTGCCGTATTTCAGCGAGTAGGCACTGCACGTGCGCAGATGTGTGAAAGTGTCCATTAGATGACGGTGATGCGCCAATTGCCAGTGACTTCATCACGTTCAAGTTCGAAGGTGGTGAGTGCGCCGATAGGTGCCGCCTCTACTCTCCAGAGTGCGCGAGCTCCATCATCTGGTCGGTAGATTCCATCGCTAATACGATTCCACCATCCCCCGGCTTCGCACCAACGCGAAAGAACGGCGTGAATACGGAACCTTCTGCCCCGGAAGGTGAACTCCATCGGGGTGATGCCATCGGCTAGGACCTCATGGGGTCCTACCTGGCTCACCTGGGCACGCTTGATGGCAGGCTTTGCCATCTCTGGCTCCTGCTGGGCTGGGATCTGGTTTTCGAACATATGTTCGAAAAATAGCCCCTAGCCCTGACAGAGGCAAGTGGGAGCTACTCCGCTCATCTCCTGGTCACTATGAGCGCTTACACCGCGTGTCGATACCGAAATATAGTTGAAATTTCAACCTTTTTCTCTAATATAAGAGCACACTCCCCCAATAATTCCCTTTCCTCTATAAGGAGTTCCATGAATGCAGTACTGGCAATTGGCAGAATTCTTTTCGCGTACCTCTTCGTCATGGGTGGGATAGGCCACCTTACGAAGTTGGAAGCCATGGCTGGCTACTCCACGTACAAGAAAGTTCCTGCAGCAAAACTTGCAGTGGTGGTTACTGGTTTGATGATTCTGCTTGGTGGCATTTTTGTTGCCCTTGGCATCTATGCCGACTTAGGCGCACTTTTGATTGCAATCTTCTTAATCCCGACGGCCCTCATCATGCATAACTACTGGAAAGAGACAACCCCAGAAGGCAAGATGACCGAAAAGGTTGCCTTCAACAAGGACATAGCACTTGCAGGGGCGGCACTCATCCTCTTCGTCCTCATCGGTCGCCATACGGATATTGGTTGGCACATCACGGCACCGCTCTTTAATTTGAAGTAACTCCTCTTAATCTCACGGGCTCTACAGTTAGACTCATCTTTACCATTTCATGAAATGCGAGCGGGTGTAAAAGTGCGTCTAGCAACTCCTCCACTGCTCATGACCATGCGCCCAAAACAATGGGTCAAAAACCTCCTTGTTTTTACCGCCCCACTGGCAGCCGGAAATCTTTTTCATGGCAACACGTTAAGTCGGACATTGATTGCTTTTGTAGCTTTTTCTTTTGCTTCGAGCGTGGGTTACATCATCAACGACGTGAAGGACATAGAGCGAGATAGAGGAAATCCTAAAAAATCAGGCCGGCCCCTGGCCTCCGGCCGCATCTCCACGCGTCAAGCGATGGGTGTTCTCGTCCTTTGCGCAGCCATTGGCATTGTTGCCGCAAGCGCACTTTCACTATCTTTCCAGATCGCGCTTTTATGCTATCTGGCGCTGACTCTCTCCTACTCCTTGGGCCTCAAGCATCAACCCGTGATTGAACTGCTTATCGTGGCCCTTGGATTCGTGATGCGGGCGATCGGCGGTGGTCTTGCTACAAATACTCCGATTTCGAAATGGTTCCTCGTGGTCACAACATTCGGCTCTCTTGTCATAGTGACAGCCAAGAGGCTGGCTGAAGCAGAGAGCCTGGTGAATGTCGATGTCAGGCCCGTTATCCGTGAGTACCCACTCCCGTTCCTTAGATTTGTTCTCGCAGTTTCCGCGAGCGTGACTCTGACCGGTTACAGCCTCTGGGCTTTCGAGCTACCTGAACCAAGACCATACGCTCAAATCTCTCTACTTCCAGTCTGTTTGGCGCTTTTTAGATACGTCTGGCTCGTGGAAAAAGGAGAAGGAGAGATCCCGGAGGATCTCTTGCTGCACGATGTGACGCTTGTCGCCAGTGGAATTGCCACCGCCATCCTCCTCTTCTTCTCTGTCTACTAAGAATCTATGAATATGCCGTCAGAGCAAACGCAGTCCGCAGGGTGGGGGCGGAGCATCCATTCAGATTCCACGACCAGCAAGCCACTTTCACTGGATGAATTACAACAGGAGGTCCTAAATCAGAGGGATTCTCGTGGCGTTCTTGCCTTTGGACTTCGGCGAAGTTACGGGGATTCGGCCCTTAATATCGGTGGTCTATCTATCGACATGGAAAACTTCTCCGAGATTGCGATCTACCCAGATACCCAGTCCGTCACGATCGGAGCTGGGGTTTCGATCCGCACCTTAGAAAAAGCGGCGCGCGAACACCAGCTCTTTCCGCCAGTCGTTCCGGGCACCGGATTCGTCACCATTGGCGGTGCAATAGCCGCCGATATCCACGGTAAATCGCACCATTTGACGGGATCATTCTCATCCTGCGTTACGAGGATTCGACTTCTCTATTCCGATGGCGAAGTTCGCGATATTTTTCCCGATGGACCAACGTCACCACACTTCTGGGCGACGGTAGGCGGATTGGGACTCACGGGCGTGATCCTGGAAGCCGATCTGCGATTGGTGCAGATCGAGAGTCCTTCTGTCTCGGTCGAAGAAACACGTGCCGATGATCTTGGATCAATGCTCGCGATGTTGAAGGCTGCGGATGGACAATTCCAACATACCGTCGCATGGATCGATCTTTCGGGAGATTTTAGAGGACGGGGTATTGTCAGCAAAGGCAATTACTTTGAAGGATCTTTCAAAGAAAATATGCGTTTAAAAAAACCGCGGTCAAAAGAAAGTCCGCAGTTACGATTTCCAGAGATTGGAAATCACTCACTCATCAACCGTCACAGTGTTCGAGCATTCAACGAAATGTGGTTTCGAAAGCCCTTAGCCCATGGTCTGTCATCCCTTGAATCCTTCATGCATCCACTCGATCGCATTCAGAACTGGAATCGGATATATGGCAATACAGGGTTCCTCCAGTATCAATTCGTCGTGCCGGATGAAAATGAAGATTTTCTTGAGCATGTGCTCGGCAAGATGAAAGAAATCGGCGCGGCTTCATTTCTTGGGGTGTTGAAAAGGTTTGGGAAAGGATCCCTAGGCCATCTGAGTTTCCCTGCGCCAGGGTGGACATTGGCCCTTGATATTCCCACCAAGGTGGAGAATTTGGAGCGGACACTGAATGAATTGGATGAACAGTTATGTGTCAGGGGTGGTCGGATCTATCTCATCAAGGATGCACGGTTGAGACCTGAGTTCCTTCCCATCATGTATCCGCGCCTGGATGAGTGGCGCAATATTCGCAGCGATATGGATCCACGAGGTTTATGGCAGTCAGATCAAGCGAGGAGATTACGAATATGCTGAATGGATTTCAGAACCCTCAAACCGTCGCCCTTCTTGGGGCCACCAGTGAAATTGGGGAATCGATCCTGCGACACCTTCCACTGGAAAACATGGCAACCTGTTATTTGGCAGCACGAGACCCTCAGAAGGCGGTCGAAGCCTTCCAGGAATTTTTACCAGCACGCATCCAACTTCTGCCGGTGAATTTCCAGGCAGAGCAGACGGAGACGCATCGCGAACTCGTTGATCAACTCTTTGCGCTTGGAGACTTGGATATTGCGATTATCGCAGCCGGAACTCTCGGCCTCGATCCG
>DASVIG010000033.1:0-3803 GCA_036382195.1 Candidatus Nanopelagicaceae bacterium | reverse complement strand
GAATTTAGTACTTTTTCATAATTCGTCAGGAGGGTGCAATGAGACGTTTTGCTCCAGAGGAAATACAGGAAGTGTGGGAGCGGCTCAGAGATGGCCAATCGTTTCGGCGTCTCACGCCAATCCGTTCATGGTTGGTATTAGCTGTGACAATCTCCAGCGAGCCTTCCTGAAGTCAACGTAAAACTGTTGCTCTTCCATGATTCAATCTGATCTCCCACATCATGAATTTCAGCACGATTTAGATTTCCAAGCACCATTATGTCTCAGTCCTTTGGAGAGCATCCCTCTACGCCTTTGAATCTAGCGGCGAACGCCCGATAACCCAGATCGCGTTCCAGCGTAAGATGTCGGATTGGCAATTAGTTACGCCGTCGCGCGATCTCACGCCATTCTTGCTGAGTCGTTGGAGTTGGCCACATTTCATAAAATACTTTTCTCCTCAGTTGCGTAGGGACTATCCGAACTTACCTATTTAGGAACTCGATTTTTTTGGAATGGTCTATTTGAAATTCTTGGAAATTGGGTCAGCAACGACGAATGATCTTTGGTCTACACAAAGCGAGTATTCGTTGCCTTTGGACACAAAAATACAGATCGGGCCTACTCCCTTAAGCGCTGATTTCGCTACTATCGTTCTATGTCCTATAACGTTGATCGAATACGCTCCGAGTTCCCTTCACTAAATTCTGGTGCTGCACATTTTGATGGTCCTGGCGGATCTCAAGTTCCGCAATCGGTGGGCACGGCCATTGGCAACACCCTCATCGCATCCATTGCCAATCGCGGCAGCGTTACTCAAGCCGAACGTAACGCTGAGGAAGTTGTTCTGGACTTTCGCCAAGCTGTCGCCGATCTCATTGATGTCGATCCCAAGGGCGTGGTCTACGGACGAAGTTGGACGCAACTGACTTACGATTTCTCACGCACCCTGGCTAAGAGTTGGAAGCCAGGCGATGAAATTGTCGTGACTCGTCTTGACCATGATTCGAATATTCGCCCCTGGGTTCAAGCTGCCGAATCTGTTGGCGCAAAAGTTCGATGGGCCGACTTCGACATCGCGACTGGCGAATTACCGGCGGCCGCAATCGAAAATGTATTAAGTACCAAGACTCGATTAGTTGCACTAACGGGGGCGTCAAACGTGCTGGGAACTCGACCGGATGTCACCGCCATTGCCAAATCGGTGCATGCAATCGGTGCACTGCTTTATGTAGATGGCGTTCACCTCACACCTCACACACCCGTGAGCATGAAAGAGATGGGAGCCGATTTTTACGGATTCTCCGCCTACAAATTACTCGGACCTCATTGCGCAGCACTAGGCGCGACGCCGGCACTTCTTGAAACCTTGAGCAATGACAAGCTACTTCCATCGACGAATGCTGTGCCGGATCGATTTGAATTTGGAACTCTGCCCTACGAATCTATGGCTGCGGTTACAGCAGCGATAGATTTCATCGCAGATCTACTTCCTAACCAGAGCGGTACTCGTCGTGAACGGATCCTTTCTTCTATGAAAGCGCTCGAGGTGTATGAAAATAATCTCTTCGAATACATGGAAAAAGCGATCACGGCTCTGCCAGGTGTGACTACGTATGGTCATGCCGCACATCGCACTCCAACGTTATTCATGACCTTTGCTGGTATTGACGCCGCGACGGTCTATCGGCATTTAGCAACTAAAAATATAAATGCGCCAGCTTCTAACTTCTACGCCCTCGAAGTTTCTCGTGCCCTTGGCCTTGGAGATGCGGGGGCGCTACGCGCGGGCCTCGCACCCTACAGTACCCACGCAGAAGTTGACCGCTTAGTAGCTGGGATCGCCGAGCTGCTTTAACATATCCAGAGGTTTTTCACTTCAGGATGGAAATGAACTACCGTTCCCCCATGGAATCGCGGAGAACGATACTAGTTACTGGCGGCTCTCGAGGTATCGGTGCCGCGATCGCGCAAGAATTTGCATCCCATGGTGATCGAATTGCGGTGCATTACAGTGCGGCCCAATCGCGAGCCGAAGAAGTCGTGCACACTTTACCCGGAGATGATCACATTATTGCCCGGGCCGATCTTCGTAACCCCCAAGAGATTAAGAATATGGTTGATGAGGTTGCGCGCGCTTTTGGACAAATTAATGTGCTCATCAATAACGCGGGTGTTTTCTTTGATCATGCCATTGAATCCGCAACTTACGAGCAGTGGCAAGAAGCATGGGCCAATACCCTAGGTGTGAATTTGATTGGCGCTTCCAATGTAACTTGGTGCGCATTGCAATATATGCCTAGAGATGCAGATTCGAGGATCGTGAATATCGGTTCGCGTGGTGCTTTTCGTGGCGAACCAAAAAGTCCTGCCTACGGGGCTAGCAAGGCTGGGATCGTGGCATTCGGTCAGTCGATTGCTCAAGCATTAGCCCCGCTAAAGATTGCCGTCACAACCCTGGCACCCGGGTTTGTCGATACGGAAATGGCCGCAGAATTATTGCATGGCCAATCCGGTGATGAGATACGCCAACAAAGTCCCTTTAATCGTGTTGCCACACCGAAGGAACTTTCCAAGGCTGTTTACTTCCTGGCATCCCCTGATGCTGAGTGGGCAAGTGGAACAGTTCTAGATTACAACGGTGCCTCTTACTTACGAATGTGAGATTTTAACGGATTGGCGCTCCACCCAGCAAAGTGGGGGCAGATCCCTCACAACGCACAAATTTTTTGTATTACTCCACCTGATTCTTGACAGAACAAATTGATCAAGCTGGCGGATGCCACCACCTAGGACAGGCCACTAATCACGGAAAACTTATGCCAGGTCGCGAAGCCTAAGAACATTTGAGAGGAGCAGATTTTGGACCGCAACGTTGCCGACGGAGGAATGTCGAGATTGCCTAAATAGTTCCCAGTGGAAGCGACTCGAACGGAGCTCGGTGATAGAACCGGCCATGTTCGGCGCTGCCGAGCAACTGCTGATCGGCTACGACGATCTGGCCGCGTGACATCGTTAAGACTGGCCACCCGGAAGATTCATAGCCATCGTACGGGTCGAAGTCCGAGGCAGACTCCATCCGTTCGCTCACTACCCGATATGAAAGTTGCGGATCCACAATCACGATATCTGCATCCGCTCCGAGTTGGATTACGCCCTTGCGTGGCCACAACCCGAATAGTCGAGCCGGTGTCTGCGCTGTAACTTCAACGAAACGTGCCAGCGACATGCGTCCACGACTCACGCCTTCGCTGAAAAGCATGCCGAGGCTGGTTTGAACATTGGAAATTCCACCTGGGACTTGGTTGAACATGAGTTTGGGATCCATCTTTTCGGCCAGCGTCCACGTGGTGTGGTCGGTGGCGTAGCACTGGACTTCACCATTACCGATCGCGTCCCATAAAACATCCTGGTCAGCCACACTTCGCAGCGGCGGCCAGCAGGCGTAGCGATTGCCCTCTTGCCCCGGCAGCCCATAAACGCCCTCATCGAGGTAAAGATAGGCCGGACGGGTCTCGACATACACCTCAATGCCAGCCGATCGGCCGCGTCGGACTGCGTTTAGTGCCTCCAGCGAGGACAGATGGACAATGTAAAGCGGGCAGCCGATGGCACCAGCGTATGTGACCATCTTCTCGGTGGCCAAGGCCTCGGCACGGGGCGGCCGGGAGGGTCCGAGTTGATCGATGCCCGTTTGCCCGGTTGCGATCAGCGCATCGGACAAGTAGTCGACCAGTGCACCGTCCTCCGCGTGCACGTTCACGAGCACGCCCTTACCAGCCGCGATGGCCAGAACTCGGAGCAACTCCTCATCGGTCAGTCGG
>DASVIG010000032.1:0-8099 GCA_036382195.1 Candidatus Nanopelagicaceae bacterium | reverse complement strand
ATTACCGGATTTACGTAGGCGTAAGTAGCCGTCAGGCTTACAGGTGCATTTGAGACAAGCCATATATAAGCGCTATAGCCGACAAGCGATCCAAAAATGGCCAAATATAAAAGTGCGAACCAGCTCGACGGAGTGCTTGAGGTGAAACTGGAGAACTTCTCGCTTGCCAGTAATCCAGTGATGAATAGAAATGTACCCCCAATAAGCATCTCGTAGAAGGTTGCGACAAACGCATTCTTGGGCATGGGATATTTAGGCGCTAGAAAAGTTCCCAACGCCCAACAGAAATTTCCAAAGAGAACCACTGCAACCCAAAACCAGAGTTTGAGACTATTTGACCCTGCCACAGCAGTGATTTCCCCTGGTTTGATCAGGATCACCACTCCAATAAATCCGATAGCAATTCCGAGCATCGCTAGTTTTGTCGGCCTATCGCCGGACATGGCTCGAAACAGGGAAACCCAGAGCGGTAGGCAACAGAATATGAGAGCAACGACCCCACTTGGCACGGTGTGTTCAGCCGACGAGACTGCTCCGAGGCCAATTCCTAATCGAAGTGAACCGAATATTCCTGCCGTGATTATCTCTCGGCGAGGGATTCGAAATTCGCGGACACCTTTCTTTATGAGTATGAAAGTACCTATCAAAACAGCTGCGCTCGTGAACCGAAGCCCCATGGCAAGTAGGGACGGCATTGATTTGACTGAAATTGCGATACCGAAATAAGTTGATCCCCAGAGAATATAGACAGTCCAGAGTGAAATCCATGTCTTGGTCTTATGCGTTAGCTCCATGTAACTCTCATCCCGGCATTTGTTGGTGGCGCGCAGTTACTTGGCGATAAGAGTCAAAGTTGATTGTGCTGCACGTTCACCTGAACGCATGCATGCCGTGATACCGATTCCGTCATACGAGGCTCCCGCAAGCGTGATTCCTGGCTCACGACCTAGATCTTCGCGCGCCGCCGCAATTCGTTCAAGGTGCCCGATCTCAAGTTGGGGGATCGCTTCCTCCCACCGCTGTACATGGAAGTGAGATGGTTCGGCAGTGATTCCAGTTGCATCAACCAAATCGCTATGCAGGCGGGCGATTAATGCGTCATCATTCAGGTTTTCAATCTCTCGCTCATCAGCCCGGCCGCTGGATAGACGCATAAGGAAATAATTTGCATCTGAAAGATGTGGCCATTTGGTGGTGAGGAAGGTTGCGGCTTTGAGAAGTCGACGTCGTGACGAGGGAACTAGAAGTCCGGTTCCTTGTAGGGCCGGTACGGCTTGTACCGCCGCGCGAGGGTAAGCAACAATGACAGTGACTACAGTGGCATAGCGGATGCGAGCCAAGATCTCTGCAGCATTGCTGGCGAAACCTTTTATCAACTTGGCAGCGACTCTCGCCGGGACTGCGAGGACTACTGCATCTACTTCCACGTCTGTATCGTCGGCGAGATTCAATCGGAAACGCCCGCCAGAAATGGTCTTCACTGATTGAACTTCGGTTGATGTTCTGACTATGACATCAGTCCCAACCAAGAGTCGTTCCACCAAGGTGGACAATCCACCTGGCCATGTTGCAAACGACATAGGAGGTCCGCTCTTTTGGCCCCGTCGAGACATCATCACTGAACTCCGAGAATCGGCGATGGCCGCGAGTTCCGGAGTGATCGTTCGAAGACTCAACTTGTTGACATTGCCTGCGTGCAAACTACCAAGGACCGGATCGACAAATCGCTCGACAACTTCTTTACCAAAGCGTCGTCCTACAAATTCACCGACCCCAACATCGCCTACTAAAGCGCGCCTAGGAATGACGGGCTCCAATGCGGCTCTGGCCAGACCTCGAAATGACATCACGCCTGATCCAAGAACGGGTTTCAAGTGACGCGGTCCAGATGGTCCCACTCCTGCGGGAAGACGACGCAGACCGCGTGCAGTCCAGAGCCAGGACTTACCCGGATTGGAGTGAACGAGATCCTCAAGCAGGCCCAACTCGGAGAGCAGATCTTTCATCCCAGGTGCGGAGAGATGGACAGCTTCGGCCCCCATGTCGATTCGATGTCCGGCGACGGTGGCGGTATGGATCTCTCCGCCAAGTACGGGAGCTTTTTCGAAAATGGTCACGTTAGCTCCGCCCTGGCTTAGGCGCCGGGCGCACATTAGTCCGCTGATGCCGCCACCGACGACTGCGACGGCGAAAGGTGGGTCCACCTTCGAAAATGCGAGCATGTAGGACCTCTCTACGGGAAATAATTGACGCATTACTGCCACCTGAGAGCCTTTCACATTCAAAGACGGTTAGGTAGTCAAGCCGAGAATGGCGCTCGCCCTGCGGCTGGCATAATGCTCGAATGACCGAACCGAGCCGGAAGAATTTAGCCAAAGAAATCAACGAGACGATCCGATATACCTCGTGGACTGTTTTTCGCCGTATTGGCTATGCACAGCAGCCAGAATCTTGCGTCAAAGAACTCTTGAAGATAATAGATAAAGCAGCTCTGGAGGATGTTCAACTCCGTGGGATATACGATGTTTCAGGAATGCGCGCAAACGCAGACATCATGTTCTGGTTGCACGCTCCGCAAGCCGAGCTCATTCAATCCACGTTGAGAGAGATAAAGCGTTCCACTTTCGGTAGTTGTATGGAAACCGCATGGGCGGCCATGGCCCTGCATCGTCCGGCTGAATTTAACAAAGGTCATGTGCCGGCATTTATGGCGGGTGCGGAACCTCACGATTGGCTCACCGTTTACCCCTTCGTTCGATCGTACGATTGGTACTTGCTCCCGGAAGAAGAACGCCGCGCCCTCCTTGTGGAGCACGGAATGGCCGGCCGCGATTTTTCAGGAGTTCTGAGCAACACCGTCGCGGCTTTCGCGCTTGGAGATTACGAGTGGATTCTGGCCCTTGAATCCAATGAACTATTCGACCTGGTGGACTTGATGCGCGACTTGCGATCGACAAAAGCACGTCTGCATGTGCGCGAAGAGATTCCTTTTTATACCGGGCGGAGGATCGATCCAGCGTCAATAGGGAGTTTGATCTCATGACCTATGACGCCATCTTACTTGCTTCATTTGGCGGCCCAGAATCTTTGGAGGAAGTCATCCCATTCTTGGAACGTGTTACGGCCGGGCGCGGGATTCCTCTCGAGCGGTTGGAGGAAGTATCTCGCCATTATGTGACACTTGGCGGCGTTAGTCCCATTAATGAGCAGAACCGTCAATTGCTCGCAGAACTTCGCAGAGAACTACTAGCCCAAGGTATAGAAATTCCGGTGTATTGGGGAAATCGCAATTCAGAACCGTTTTTTGTGGAGTCACTGCGCCAGATGCATGCAGATGGTCACAAGAACGTGCTTGCAGTTGTGACGAGTGCTTACTCTTCTTATTCGGGCTGTCGCCAGTACCGCGAAAACCTAGCAAAAGCGCTGGATGAGGCCGGGCTTACTGAGTCGATGACCATCGACAAGATCCGACATTATTTTGATCATCCTGGTTTTGTTCTTCCATTTAGTAATGGCTTAGTCCAAGCGCTCCAGAAATTGCGTGCTGAAGGTGTTGAGCCAGCCCAAACAGAGATTCTTTTCACGACGCACTCAATTCCACTTTCAATGGCGGAGACTTCGGGTCCCGCCGACTCACGTGGCAGTCTTGCTGAGGGAACATACGTGGCTCAACATCTAGCAGTGGCCCAATGTGTCCTGGACGGGGCACGTTCAACATGGGGCGGCGAGATTCCTCACTGGTCCCTGGTTTATCAATCGCGGAGCGGTGCGCCGCAGACGCCTTGGTTGGAACCTGACATAAGCGATGCCTTACGCGCACTTGCTAATTCGCAGACCGCTGCCGTAATTGTCATCCCGATTGGGTTTGTAAGCGACCACATTGAAGTCATATGGGATCTCGATCATGAAGCGGCTCAAACTGCCGAAGAACTCGGTCTCCGCTTCATTCGTGTGGCAACCCCTGGTGCAAGTCACGAGTTTGTGTCGGGCATAGTTGAGTTACTCCGAGAGCGCCTAAATTCAGCGGAACGCAGGGCGCTGTCACCCCTGGGTCCATGGAGTGATGTCTGCAAACAGGACTGTTGTCCGAATTCTCGCGGGAATCTTCCGGCGGTGGCTCAAACTATAGATGTAGCGCGTAGTTGAACCGTGAAAATCGCTCCTAAACAGGGAACCTCTGTCGCTCCAATAAAGATTCTCCTTGGACTGGCCGTCGGAATTTTTCTGGCGGCTTTGGATCAAACCGTCATGGCTACCGCCAGTCCAACAATTGCATCCTCTTTTAATGCACTGCACAGTCAGGCCTGGTTGCTCACGGCATACCTTTTGCCTTCGCTCGTCACCACGCCAATCTACGGTCGACTCTCTGACGGCTTTGGCCGACGGCCATTATTCCTCGCGGCGCTCACACTCTTTCTCGCAGGCTCATTAGTGGCGATCTTCTCTCCAAATATGTCGGTTCTTCTTTCCGGGCGCATCGTGCAGGGGTTGGGTGCGGGAGGGCTCTTCTCTCTCGCTTTTGCGGTGATCGCCGATCTTCTACCCCCCCGCGAAAGATCCAAATATGTTCTGCTTTTTGTGGCGATATTTGGCTCTGCCAGTCTCTTGGGACCCTTGATCGGCGGAGTCATTGCTACGCAGAGCAAGATATTTGGCGTTGCCGGTTGGCGTTGGATCTTCATTATTAATATTCCGATTACTTTAGTCGCATTGATTTTGGCCCTTGCCTATCTTCATGTAAAGCAGCGATTGAAGCGAGAAAAGTTCGATTGGTTAGGTGTCTTCTTCTTCACCATCTTTATAACGTCATTGCTGATGCGTTCGGAGGCCTCGGATTCACCTCTGTTACTTCGATTGAAATCCGAACTGGATGTGGTAATTGTTCTCGCTCTTGTCTGCTTCTTTTTTGTGGAACGAAGGCAGGGAATGACCGCTCTCATGCCGCTATCATTTTTTCGAAATCGACTTTTCTCTCTCACACTTGTCGCCAGCATGGTGGGGAATGCTGGAATGTTTGTTGGTTTAGCGATGATTCCGCTCTTGATGCAGGTCATGCACGGCGTCACCCCACTTGTCGCCGGTTCCATTTTGCTGCCGATGGGTTTTGGTAATCTTCTGGGTTCTGGAATCGGAAACCGATCAATCTCTAAACAAGGCAAGTACCGTTGGATTGTGATCACGGGAATGATGGCTTATGCAGTCGGATTTTTATTGCTCTATATCAACTCCACTACGGCCGCCGTAGTTATCGCGGTTACCGCTATTGGCCTGGGATCGGGGCTCGTCACTCAATTCACCTCGGTTACCGCGCCTTACGCGCTAGGAGATTTGCATAGGGGTTCAGGCTCATCGATTAACACCTTTGTCCGTCAATTTGGCGGGGTGTTGGGTGCAGGCTTATCCCTGGCTCTCCTTTTTACCAGGTGGCATGTCAGAGGTGGTTTCCGACTTACGCCTCTCAACAGCCCGGTGATTCACTTTAGTTCGATTGCTCGCACTAGTTTCCTGGTTGCAGCCCGTCCCATATTCGTAGTCCTTTCCATGCTTTTGGCCTTGACGACACTTCTCTTGCGATCGCTTCCTAAGGACGAGGATCGGCTCATTTCTCCTATTACTGATTAAACTTTCCAGCATGAGCATTGGATTGCTGGGCGCCCTGGTCTTCGCAGGCATCTGTGGCCCACTCCTTGCAATTCCAAAGAAGTATGGCGTGCCCGTGGCAGCGGGTGAGATCTTGATCGGCGTGCTCCTTGGAAGGAGTGGATTTGACGTCGTTCCAACAACTGACCCGACGTTAGTGTTCTTTTCTTCAATTGGATTTGCCCTGGTGATGATGACGGCGGGCAGTCATGTGAATTTCCGAACGTTGGTGAGCCGAAAAATAATCTCTATCGCTGCAAAAATTTTGTTCCTCAACCTGGTTGTTTCCCTTGCAATTGGCGTGGGGATATCGCATCTGACAAATGTTCATAATTGGAAATTACTCAGCCTCGTAATGTTCTCGAGCTCAGCAGCTTTTGTAGTCCCGCTCATCACAAATTTTAAGAGGTCCGTCAATTTATCGGTGTTACTCGCGCAAGTGACACTTGCAGACTGCCTTAGTTTTATCTATCTCCCTTTCCTTACCCAGAATTCCAACGGGTCTAGTGCGCTTTTGGGTGCCTTCGCGGTAATGCTCTTTTCGCTCGCGTTTTACCTTTTTCTCAAGGTCGCTAAAGATAAGGGATGGATCGCATTGGTCCGCAAAACGTCGAAGAGATTGAACTTTGGTTTGGAGCTGCGAATAAGTTTGGGAATCCTCCTCCTAGCTTCGGCAATGGCGCTCCGGCTCCATTCCTCCCTACTCGTAGCGGGATTCTCTCTGGGAGTTGTCCTTGCAAGTGTGGGAGTCCCACGCCGGCTGGCTCGACAACTCTTTGCAGTTTCCGACGGTTTTTTTGCGCCAATATTCTTTCTTTGGTTGGGTGCTGAGATAAACATTCGCGACACCTTTCACGATAGGAATACGCTTTTATTGGCTTTATTCCTTGTACTCGGGGCATTTCTCGTTCATATATCTGCAATTGTTTTTGGCCAATCTTTAAAATTCTCCATCGCATCCACTGCCCAACTGGGGATCCCAGCAGCCGCTGTTACCCTGGGAAGCGCGAGTGGAATACTTAGCGCAGGACAGTCAGGGGCAATTATGTTAAGTGCACTAATCACGCTATTGGTCTCGTCATTTGTGATCAAGAATTCTGAAGTTGCCCAATGAAGAAGATCAAGTGGGTAGAGGTTCCTGAAGATCAGGATTACACGGGGGCTCTTTCCTACCTTTCTCTCCTCTGCGATCTATCTACAGCAAAGAAACTGATAACACGTTTCAAGTCCGCCCCGATGATTGAGGTGAAGGCAAAGGACGTGATTCGAGCAGCGGGTCTGACGCTCCAAGATCGAGGGAATTATCATGTGGATCGTGACTTGAAGAAGATTGAAAATTCAATTCCACTTTCTCCGATTCTCCTTGTGCGAGGAAATGGTTCCAAGGCAATTCCGCTGGTGATTGCAGATGGTTACCATCGAGTTTGTGCAGTTCACGCACATAGTGAGGATTCCGATATCAAGGCAAAGATTATTGATTGGGCTTAGCGACAACTTTCCTAGCTCGTTCATACTGCAGCGGCCAGGGAATGTGCTCTCCGAGTTCCTCTGCGGCAGCCAAGGCCCATCGAGGATTTCGTAACATTGCCCGAGCTAACATCACCGCATCTGCTTTACCTGAGGAAATGATTTCCTGGGCTTGATGTGCGTCCGTAATGAGGCCGACTGCCGAAGTAAGGATCCCAGTCTCTTTCTTGATTGCTGCCGAAAAAGGCACGTGATAGCCAGGACCCGCTGGGACCTTGGCATTGTGAATAAGTCCGCCGCTGGAGACGTCAATCAGATCTACGCCAATCGTCTTTAGCTCCCGAGCCAAAGAAATCGCATCAGGTAGGTCCCAGCCACCTTCTACCCAATCCGTTGCCGATATTCGCACAAAGAGGGGAGTGCCTTCCGGTATTGCCTGGCGAATTCTCTGGGCCACTTCACGGAGAAAGCGGGTCCTACGGTCAAAGTCCCCACCATAAATATCGCTTCTCTCATTGGTCAATGGAGAGAGGAATTGATGAAAGAGATACCCGTGTGCTGCGTGGATTTCAATGACATCGAAGCCAACTTTGACTGCCCGCTGCGCAGCCAATACAAAACTTTCGGTCAACTCGGCTATTTCGGACAGAGTTAACTCGTGAGGTACCTGCATATTGTGAAATGGAATTGGGCTGGGAGCAACACTCTGCCAACCACCTTCGTTCGCACCTGCGGTCAGGTGGTCATCCCACGGACGCATTGTTGAAGCTTTACGCCCCGCATGAGCCAACTGGATTCCAATAGTTCGCCCCATCGTGTGCGCGAAATCAACAATTGGTCGAAAGGCATCGGCATGTTTCTGACTCCAGATTCCGGGGCACCCGATTGAGATTCGACCTTCGGGAACGACGCCCGTCGCTTCGACCAAAATCAACCCGGCACCCCCGGTCGCAAAAGCGCCTAGGTGAACTAGGTGCCAATCTCCGACCAGT
>DASVIG010000031.1:0-5991 GCA_036382195.1 Candidatus Nanopelagicaceae bacterium | reverse complement strand
TAACGTGAAGCCCGAACCGCAGACGGCTATATTCGCCGATCAAGAGGGAGTGGAAGTCCGCTTCTACTCCGTTATCTATCAGGCGATTGAAGATATCGAACTTGCGCTCAAAGGCTTGCTCAAGCCGGAGTTCGAAGAAGTGATTCTTGGAAATGCCGAAATTCGCGAGATTTTCAAATCCAGCAAGTTTGGCAATATTGCCGGTGCCATCGTTCTCGACGGAATTATGCGACGCAATGCCAAAGCCCGATTGCTTCGTGGTGGTGAACTTGTCGTCGACAACCTCACGATTGAGTCTCTCAAGCGATTCAAGGATGATGCCACCGAAGTCCGCGAGGGCTTTGAGTGCGGAATCGGTGTTGGGTCCTACAAGGATGTCCAAATCGGTGACGTGGTACAGATATTTGAAATGCGAGAGAAGAAGCGAGTTTAGCCGTGAGCCAATCTCATCGTTCGCAGAAAGTTGCCGACCGCATCAAGGTGGTCGTGGCCCAACTCCTGGAGGGGAAGATCAAAGATCCTCGCCTGGGGTTTGTCACGATTACAGATACTCGCGTAACTGGTGACTTGCAGCATGCATCCATCTTTTACACGGTTCTGGGAGACGAGGAACAGCGCGAATCCACCGCCGCTGCGCTAGAAAGCGCGCGGGGTGTCATCCGTGCCGCGGTAGGCAGAGATCTTGCTGTACGGGTTACTCCCTCCATTGCGTTCTTTCCCGATGGACTTCCTGAAAGTGCGCTTGCTCTGGAGTCCCTGTTGGAGACTGTCCATCAGAGAGATGCTGAAGTGATCGCTCTGCGCGCCAATGCAAAATATGCTGGCGAACCCGATCCATATAAGGCGCCTCGCGAAATTGCGGATGAGAAGTTTGACGACTGACGGTTTTCTCGTCATTGACAAATCTGCGGGCATGACAAGTCATGATGTCGTGGCAATCGCACGGCGTTCCCTTGGAACACGGAAAGTGGGGCATGCTGGAACTCTCGACCCGATGGCAACCGGAGTTCTCATCCTCGGATTTGGAAATGGAACTCGCCTATTGCAGTACATCACCGATGGAGATAAGTCATATACGGCCACCATTGTTCTGGGAGCCAGTACCGTCACAGACGATGCTGAAGGCGAAGTCTTGACGACGGCAACTTCAGAGCAACTTGAGACAATTACGGATGAGGAGATTAACCAGGCCCTTTCAGCGATGCATGGGGTAATCGCCCAGCGTCCCAGTTCGGTCTCCGCCGTCAAAGTCCATGGCGAGCGCGCTTATGCCCGGGTACGTGCTGGGGAGGATGTCCAACTCCCACCCAAAAAGGTGACAATTTCGCAGTTGGATGTCAGAGCGATTCGCCGAATTCACCAACGGATAGAAGTTGATATTGAGGTGACCTGTTCGGCAGGGACATTTATCCGTGCAATAGCCAGAGATTGTGGAATTGCACTAGGCGTCGGCGGTCATCTCAACGCCCTGCGCCGCACGCGGGTGGCAAGCTTCGGTCTCCCCGGCTCGATTTCAATTGAGGAACTCAAGGCCAACGCCTTTGAACCACTCACAATTGCCGAAGTTGCGTCGGCGATCTTTCCTATCCGTGAAGTTACTGGCGAAGAAGCCATTGAACTCTCTTTCGGGCGCTCTCTGACCCTTGGAAAATCTGGTGATGTCACCGCCGCAATGTCTCAAGGACGAATTGTCGCCCTGCTAAGTAATCGCGACGGAAGTGCGCGACCAATCGCCGTATTCACGGCCAAGTCGTGAGAATGCGATAATAAGCAGATGAATCGACTGCAATGGCGTGGAGAGCAAATTGTTGGAGCCACGGTTGCGATCGGGATTTTCGATGGAGTTCACCTCGGCCACCAGTCCATTTTGGATCGTGCCAAGGAGGTGAGTAACGGCAAAGGTGTGATTGCATTCACTTTCGATCCTCACCCCACGCACATTTTTGCACCAGACAAAGCACCCACCATGCTGTTAACCCTGGAGCGGCGGATTGAGTTGCTCAAGGAATATGGAGTCGATGCAGTTGTCGTTTGCGAATTCGACCGTGAATTTGCGGCTGAATCGCCTGAAGATTTTGTGGAAGACATTCTCATGAAGCGATTGCAGATTTCGGGTGTAGTGGTCGGCGAAAACTTCACCTATGGCAATAAGGCCGCCGGGCACGTGAGCGATCTTGTGGCTGCGGGGCTCCGCAACAATTTTCTAGCCCAGGAGGTGCCGCTTAAGGAAGTTGATGGCGCCGTCGTTTCCTCTACTCGGATCAGGGCAGCTGTAGCGCGCGGTGAGGTTGAAACGGCCAATAAACTTCTCTCGCGGCCCCATCGGGTTGAGGGAGTTGTTGTCCACGGTGAGAAACGTGGCCGTGTTATCGGCTACCCGACCGCCAATCTAGGTTATTCAGCGACTACGAACACGATTCCGTCAGATGGGATATATGCCGGCTGGTTAGAGGTCGAATCCAAGCGTTGGCCAGCTGCCATATCGATTGGCACCAATCCAACATTTGCGGGGGAGCGAACCCGACAGGTTGAGGCATACGCCCTGGATCAAGTGGGTCTTGAACTCTACGATCGCACTGCACGTATCGATTTCGGCTGGCGATTGCGCGATACTCTCAAGTTTGATGGTCTTGATCCATTGCTGGAGCAGATGAAAAAGGACTGTGATCAAGCACGGATACTGACCCAGTAAGCCTCGATTTCACTGGTTGGAGCGTGCGCTGGTAGCCTTTGCCCCGTCCAGACGAGAAAGCGAGTTTCCGTGAGGCACACCGGAAGCCCTCGTGAACAGTAGAAGGAGTACCAAGAAATGGCACTAACGCCAGAAGTAAAGAAAGAAATCATCGCAAAGTACGGTAATTCACCTACTGACACGGGAAGTCCTGAAACTCAGGTCGCTTTGCTATCCAAGCGCATCGAAGAAATCACAGAACATTTAAAGACCAATAAGCACGATCACCACAACCGTCGTGGTCTGCTTCTTCTAGTGGGTCAGCGTCGCCGAATTCTTCAGTACCTCGCAAAGACAAACATCGAACGTTACAGAGCGATTATCGAAAAACTCGGTATTCGCCGCTAATTACACCGATCGACCGGGAGCAATGGTCCTCGGTAGTGGTTTACGGAACTTGAAGTTAGTGAGTGTCCGTGGGCTTCGATCGAAGATTCATTACGCTCCTAGGGTTGATCGAGAACAGGAGTGACCCATGGAGGGTCAAGAAATTTCATCAGCCGTTGCATTAATTGATAACGGAAAATTTGGAAAAAGAGAAATACGTTTTGAAACAGGGCGTTTAGCCCGTCAAGCAGGCGGAAGCACGGTCGTCTATCTCGATGATGAGACCATGCTGCTTTCGGCTACGACGGTATCCAAGCAACCAAAGGATCAATTCGACTTCTTCCCACTCACAGTGGATGTAGAAGAGCGTATGTACGCAATTGGTCGCATTCCAGGGTCGTTCTTCCGTCGTGAAGGCCGTCCCTCTGAGGATGCGATTCTCACCTGCCGTCTCATCGATCGCCCACTTCGTCCGTCCTTTGTTAAGGGACTCCGTAACGAAGTTCAGGTTGTCGTCACCGTTATGGCACTGAACCCAGATCACATGTATGACGTTGTTGCTATTAACGCCGCATCTATGTCAACGCAGTTAGCAGGATTGCCATTCTCTGGGCCAATCGGTGGCGTGCGTGTCGCTTTGATCTCTGGCCAATGGGTCGCGTTCCCTGACCACTCACAACTTGAAAATGCAGTCTTCGACATGGTGGTCGCAGGACGGATCGCTGGCGATGACGTTGCCATCATGATGGTTGAGGCAGAAGCAACGATTCACACGATCGCGCTCATCAAGGGCGGAGCACCTACTCCTACTGAGGAAGTTGTTGCTCAAGGCCTCGAGGCTTCCAAGCCATTTATCCGTGCACTCTGCGAAGCCCAAATGACTGTTGCCAAGTTGGCTGCCAAGCCAACTGCTGAGTTCCCCATCTTCTTGGACTACCAATCAGATGTCTTGGATGCAGTTACTTCATCAGTGAGTGCAGACCTGGCAAAAGCATTGACAATTGCCGGTAAGCAAGAGCGCGAGACTGAAACCAATCGGTTGAGCGCTTCAGTGAAAGAGTCTCTTGCCCTTAAATTTGAAGGCCGCGAGAAGGAAATCCCAGCGGCATTTCGTTCATTGACCAAAACCTTGGTCCGTCAACGAGTGTTGCGCGACAAAATCCGTATGGATGGCCGTGGACTTCGCGACATCCGTCCGTTGTCGGCTGAGGTGGAAGTTGTTCCTCGCGTGCACGGTTCGGCAATCTTCGAGCGCGGTGAAACTCAGATCTTGGGGATTACCACTTTGAACATGCTCAAGATGGAGCAGCAGCTCGACACCTTGAACCCTGAACGCCATAAGCGCTACATGCACAATTACAACTTCCCACCATATTCAACCGGTGAGACAGGCCGCGTCGGCACTCCCAAGCGCCGCGAAATCGGCCACGGAGCACTTGCAGAGCGTGCGCTGCTGCCAGTTCTTCCAAGTCGCGAGGAATTCCCTTATGCGATCCGTCAGGTATCTGAAGCTCTAGGTTCCAATGGATCAACATCCATGGGTTCTGTCTGCGCCTCGACCTTGGCACTCCTCAACGCTGGTGTGCCGCTACGTGCACCTGTCGCTGGTATTGCCATGGGTCTTATCTCCGATGATGTTGACGGCAAAGTTGAATATGTTGCCCTCACCGACATCCTTGGTGCGGAAGACGCATTCGGCGATATGGACTTCAAGGTCGCAGGTACCCGCGAATTCGTCACGGCCCTTCAACTTGATACCAAACTCGATGGAATTCCCGCATCAGTTCTAGCCGGCGCATTGCATCAAGCAAAGGAAGCTCGTTTGGCAATTCTGGATGTCATGGCAGAGGCCATTGACACCCCAGATGAGATGAGCCCATATGCGCCACGCATCATTTCCATCAAGATCCCGGTTGACCAGATTGGTGCCGTCATCGGACCAAAGGGCAAGATCATCAACCAGATTCAGGATGAAACTGGCGCCGAGATCTCCATTGAAGATGACGGAACGATCTACATCGGTGCAACTGATGGCCCGATGGCAGAAGCCGCTCGTGCCCAGATCAACGCCATTGCCAATCCTCAGATGCCAGAAGTGGGGGAGCGTTACCTCGGAACAGTCGTGAAACTCGCAGCTTTTGGTGCCTTTATTTCACTGCTTCCAGGCAAAGATGGCCTTCTCCACGTCTCCCAGATACGGAAGATGCATGGTGGCAAGCGCATTGATAACCTCGAAGAAGTAATGAAGGTTGGTGACAAGATTCAAGTGGAGATCGGCGAAATCGATCCCAAGGGTAAGTTGTCGCTTATTCCAGTCCTCGAAGACTCCGCAATTTCTGCTGAATAAATAGTCGAATACCAGTGAGCGTTCGACGCACAGTTCTACCTAGCGGCCTGCGTATCGTCACGGAGGAAGTCTCCTCGGTACGCAGTGCTGCGATTGGTATCTGGGTCAACGTAGGTTCGCGTGATGAAACCCCGGCCGTCGCCGGGGCTTCTCACTTTTTAGAGCATCTGCTGTTCAAGGGAACCAAAACTCGCACTGCCCTGGAGATTTCATCGGCAATCGAGTCAGTGGGTGGAGAGATGAATGCTTTCACCAGCAAGGAGTACACCTGTTTTTATGCGCGGGTAATCGATACCGATCTTCCGATGGCGATTGATGTCATCTCCGATCTCATCACCTCCTCGAAAGTGACGGCCCTCGACGTTGATGCTGAGCGGAAAGTTGTTCTCGAAGAGATTGCAATGCTCGATGATGATCCCAGCGATCAAGTACATGACCTCTTCGCCCAAACCTATTATGGGGACACCCATCTGGGCCGTTCGATTCTTGGCACCGTCCAATCTATAAGGGAAATGCCGCGCAAGAATGTTTTCAACTATTACAAGAAGCGCTATATCCCACAAGATTTAGTAGTAGCAGTTGCTGG
>DASVIG010000030.1:0-15894 GCA_036382195.1 Candidatus Nanopelagicaceae bacterium | reverse complement strand
AGCGTTCAGGGGCGCCACGAACCTCTGCATAAATCACACCATCGCGGGCCAGGTCGACGACACACTCGCGAGCAACTCGGAGGATGTCTTTGCGCCTCTGCATCACGGCAATTGTGTGGGTAAAGGTGTCGAGGTATCGCACCAGGGAGCCGGAGTCACACGCCTCACGAAACCAGATTCCCAACTCTTCTGCGTTAACCGTCGGCAATGAGGAGTATCCAATTTCCGCTGCAATCTCAATGATGGTCTGGGGCCGCAAACCGCCGTCGAGATGATCATGGAGCAGCGCTTTGGGCAGCCGCTTTATCTGCTCTGAGGTCGGGATCTTGAGAAGGTCGCTCATGCTTGGATTCTCTCCACAACTAAAGGTAATCGATCTACAGTGCCACCGGCGACAATAGTCACGCATCCTTCAAGGATCGCCAGTGCCCGGGGAAATCGTTCCGCGTCATCACTGTGAAGCGTCATCAAGAGTTGGCCAGAGGAAATTTCCGCACCAGGCTTAGCATGCAGTTCGATACCAGCGCCAGCTTGCACTTTCTCCCCCTGGCGAGAGCGTCCCGCGCCAAGTCGCCAAGCAGCCACACCAACTTTCATCGCGTTCATCCCGATCATCGTTCCTGATTGATCAGCAGTCACTCGATATTCTTCCCGAGCAACAGGAAGAGCGGCATCGGGATCTCCACCTTGTGCGGCAATCATCCGCCGCCAAACATCCATTGCGCTTCCATCTTTCAATGATCGCTCAGGGTCCTTTCCCACAATCCCCGCTGCCTCAATCATTTCGCGCGCTAACAAGAGAGTGAGTTCTACAACGTCACTCGGCCCGCCTCCAGCCAAAACTTCAACTGCTTCCTGCACTTCCAGAGCATTGCCGACTTTCAAACCCAATGGCACGTCCATTGCGGTGACGAGGGCACGGGTCTTCACTCCAGCATCGCGGCCGAGTTGCACCATCGTGCGCGCCAATATTCCCGCCTGGATTGGATCGCTCATAAATGCGCCGTTTCCGGTTTTCACATCCAGGATCAGCGTCGATGTCCCCTCGGCAATCTTCTTACTCATGATGGATGAGGCAATCAATGGAATAGCTTCAACCGTCGCGGTGACATCACGCAAGGCGTAGAGTTTCTTATCAGCAGGTGCTAAGCCCGAACTGGCTGCACAGATGACTGCCCCGCAATCGAGCAATACGGCCAGCATTTCCTGGTTGGTTAATTCAGCCCGCCATCCTGGAATAGCCTCCAATTTATCCAATGTGCCACCGGTATGGCCCAAACCCCGACCCGACAACTGCGGAACAGCCCCACCGCAAGCTGCCACCAATGGGGCTAATGGGAGGGTGATCTTGTCACCCACTCCGCCGGTGGAATGCTTATCGGCAGTTGGCCTATCGAGAGTCGACCAATTCATACGTTCGCCGCTGTTTATCATGGCATTGGTCCATCGCGATATTTCGCGCGAATTCATGCCGTTGAGAAAGATCGCCATAAGCAGTGCAGACATCTGCTCATCGGCGACAGCCCCACGGGTATAAGCAGAAACTACCCAGTCAATCTGCGCATCGCTTAACTCATTGCGATCGCGTTTTCTCGCAATGATTTCAACTGCTGCAAACGGCTCAATCAAGGCGTCGCTTCATCTCCTCAGGACCAAATGCCCACGGAAGCAACTCCGAGAGCAATCGAATGCCCGAATCGCTCATGATGGCTAGTGACCCTCCGCCATGTTCAAAAAGAAGTTGGCGACAGCGGCCACAGGGCATCAATGGATTTTCGTGGATATCGACACAAGAAAATGCGACTAAGCGCCCTCCTCCCGTTGCGATCAGCTCCGATATGAGACCGCACTCGGCACAGAGCGTAATTCCGTAACTTGCATTCTCCACGTTGCAGCCGCGTACCACTCGTCCATCATTAACAATGGCTGCGGCACCGACGGGGAACTTGGAATAAGGAGCGTACGCACTTTTCATCGCACCGACCGCCTGATTGTGGAGGTTCTCCCAATCAATGTCCATCAATGACTCCCTCCTCGCTTATATGGAACCCCGTCAGCAGCAGGAGCTCTTACTCGTCCGACGAATCCTGAGACAGCGATGATGGTTGCGATGTAGGGAACCATTAACATGAACTCCGAGGGGATAGGAGTACCGGTAATTGAAAGGACACTCTGCAAATTGTCGGCAAAACCAAAAATAAGCGCAGCGGCTACGGCTCCCAACGGACTCCACCTACCGAAGATCAACGCAGCCAGCGCGATGAACCCTTTTCCGGCAGTCATTTCTTTGCCAAATGTTCCGACCGCTCCTAAAGTGAAATACGCGCCACCAAGACCTGCAATCGCGCCTGCGAGAACAACGTTGCGAAAACGGACTTTGTTGACATTGATCCCCACGCTCTCTGCGGCCGTGGGGTGCTCACCTACCGCGCGGATTCGCAGTCCCCACTTTGAACTGAAAAGGGCGAGGTGGATACCTGCGACAAGCATGTACATAAGATAAACAATTATCGTTTGATCAAAGAAAATCGGACCAAGCAATGGAATCTTCCAGAGAATTGGGATTTTGATGGGCGAAAGACTCGGAGCCGAATTCCACGTATCTTGATAGGGAATCAGCAGGCGCTTGTAGAGGAAATCCGTCAGACCGATAACCAGCACATTGAGCACGAATCCCAGAATTACTTGGTCAACTCCAAAGCGAATCGCAAAGAGCGCCAAAAGCCAGGAAATTATTGCCCCCGCAAAGGGAGCAATGATCAGGCCAACCCACGTCTTTTGCGTCAAACTTGCCAGTACTCCAGAGGCGAATGCTCCGGCCAATAGTTGCCCTTCAATTGCAATATTGATAACTCCCGAGCGTTCAGAGAGGACCCCTGCCATGGCCCCGTAAATAAGCGGAACCGATAAAAGTAAGCCACCCTGCAGCAAGCCAGTGAATGGGATGAATTTTCCGCTGGCTACCCAGCAGAGGAAGGACATCAAGAATGTAAAGCTGAAGATTCCGCTGGCTAAACGGATCGTTTTTCGAGCCCTAAATTGAAGGTAGGCGCCGGTTGCTGTTAGCAGGGCAACAATCGCAAAACCGAGGGATCCAACCTTTGAATTGAGAGAGATCTCGTGAAATGCGATCCATTCTCTATCCATGACAAAACCAAAGGTGACTTTGGCATTCTGTTTGGGAATTATGCCGAATGCGATGAGCGCTCCCGTGGCTAAGGCGAACATCGTAAAAATTCCCCGGCGGCGTCGGCGTTCAGGCGCCGATAGGGCCCTAACTTCTATCTTCGACATCAACCGTTCCAGCCCTTTGACACAATTCCAGCGCCAGTTTGTAACGCTTTCATTCGGAAGACCGCTTTGACCACGGCAGGAGCGGCAATAAAGAGGACGACCAGCGCCTGGATAATCAGGATCAAATCAAGTGGAGTATCGGTATTGGCCTGCATGGTTAATCCTCCGGCCCGCAATCCTCCAAAAAGTAGCGCTGCAAAAACAGTCCCGATGGGGTTGGATCGACCAAGAAGAGCAACGGTGATGGCGTCGAAACCGAAACTGCCGCCAACTCCGGCCGTGAGCGCGTACTGACTTCCCAGAATCTGTACTGCACCACCCAGCCCAGCTAACATCCCGGCAATTGCCATGACCGATGTCATTACAAATGGGACAGATATGCCCGCAGTTCTGGCGGCTGACGCATTTGCTCCGACGGCACGGAATCGAAAACCCCAGATGGTGCGATTGAGCAGGTACCACACCGCCCCAGCTGCCCCAAGTGCAATAAAAATTCCCAGGTTGACTCGCATGTTGGCACCAGCCAAAAGCGGTAGCCGAGCACTGGCTCTGACTTCAGGAGCAATCGGGTCCTGTCTTCCCCTGCGCAAGAATGGGGTCGTACTTAGTAACCATAAGAGAAAATATCCAGCGATGTAATTCATCATGATCGTTACAATTACTTCATGAGCACCTGTGCGTGCTTTCAACAATCCAACAAAACCACCCCAAATTCCAGCAAAAAGCATCCCGGTTAATATCGCTGCAACAACATGGACTCCAACTGGAAGATCCGCTTTGAAACCGACGACTGATGCGCCGATTGCACCAAAAATAAACTGTCCTTGCGCGCCGATGTTAAATAGCCCCGCTCGGAATGCCAGCGCCACGGATAATCCAGCCAAAATTAGCGGCGCGGTTGAAACAAGGGTCTCTGAAAAGGGGTAAAAACCATTGAAGAATCCCCCATGGGCCAGATTCGGATCATAGATAGCGCCCTGAAAGAGAGCCAGATAGGCATCTCCAGCCGAACTCAAAGCGGCGCCTAGAAACTTAAATGGCGAGCGGGAAAGATGCAGAACTTTCGGATCAGAGAAGGCAATAAGCAATCCGCTGACAAAGAGAGCTAGAACAAAAGCCAGACCAGGGAGGGCGATCTTTCGCAAAACACTTGATCCCCTAATCTTCATCTAAGCACTCTGCTTTTCATCGGGACGAACACCAGCCATCAACAGACCTATGTCTTCGCGGGAGGTTGTTGCGGGAACCATCGCGATTATTTCCCCTT
Organism: Candidatus Nanopelagicaceae bacterium; assembly: GCA_036382195.1. Lineage (GTDB taxonomy): Bacteria > Actinomycetota > Actinomycetes > Nanopelagicales > Nanopelagicaceae > QYPT01. Next base: position 11,333 of record DASVIG010000030.1, on the reverse strand, counting down.
GATACATGACTGCGATGCGATCGGCTAAATCCATAACTTCATCTAGCTCGGTACTGAATAACAGTACCGCTCGACCCGAATCACGTTCAGCAATAATTCTGTTATGAACAAATTCGATGGAACCAACATCCAAACCTCGAGTAGGTTGGCAAGCAACCACTAGTTTCACGGGACGTGATAGTTCGCGCGCAAGGACGACCTTCTGTTTGTTTCCACCGGAGAGAGATGATGCAGGATCTTGAACACTCTGCAGGCGAACATCGAATTCCTTCACACGCAACTCTGCCTCACGGTCCACTATCGCTGGAAACAGCACGGGACCTTTCGCATATGGTGGCAGATCGTGAACATCAAGAATAAGATTTTCGGCAACGGAGAAGGAGCTGATAAGTCCATCCAATTCCCGTGATTCGGGGACATATGCGATGCCGGCACTTAAGGCGTCGTGGACAGATACCGAGGTGATGTCTATTCCATCCAATGTAATTGTTCCATCCACAAATTCCTGCAACCCCACCATCGCCTCCGCAAGTTGGCTTTGACCATTGCCTTGCACGCCGGCAACTGCAACAACCTCACCCGCACGGACTTCGAAACTGACCTCTTTCACCAGACGGCGCCCTGTCACGTCATGAACATTGAGGTCTTTTACCGAAAGGATTACTGATCCAGGGTTTGCAGACTGTTGAATGATTTCAAGCGCAATCGGCCGGCCTACCATAAGCGAGGCCAATTCTTCCGGCGAGACCGTGGGCGAAGGATTGCCAACGACCTTTCCAAGGCGAATGACGGTGATCTTGTCAGCCGCCTCCTTAACTTCCCGTAATTTGTGAGTAATGAAAACTATGGATGTTCCTTTATCCCGCAAGCTCTTCATATTTTTGAGCAATTCATCGGTTTCCTGCGGAGTGAGTACAGCTGTCGGCTCGTCCAGAATCAGAATTTTTGCATCGTAAATCAACGCTCGGATGATCTCTACCCGTTGTTGAATGCCCACCGGAAGGGTCTCTACGACTGCGTCGGGATCAACATCAAAATTGAATTCCTTTGAGACGCGACGAATCTCATCTTTCGCAGTCTCCAAATCCAATAGCCCAAACCTCCTGGTCTTTTCGTGCCCAAGCACAATATTTTCCGCCACTGTAAAGACAGGAATCAACATGAAATGCTGGTGGACCATCCCAATTCCCGCCGCCAGAGCATCGCCTGGGCTATCCACTGTAATTTCTTTACCATCGACAAGAATGGATCCAGAATCAGGAGCTAGTAAGCCATAAACAATATTCATGAGAGTCGACTTACCTGCACCATTCTCACCTAGGATCGCATGAATCTCACCGTCTGCAACCTTCAGGTCGATCCCATCATTAGCAACAAGAGCTCCAAAACGTTTGGTGATTCCACGGAGTTCGAGTGCCACATAGGGAAATCTACAACTTATTACGCATAACTAAAAGGGCAGAAAGAACTGAACGAATTGGAAATCCCAATTCGTTCAGTTCTTTTAGTGAGGCAGTTTTATTAGACTTTTAGTTTGCCAGACTGAATATCTTTTCCAATTGCTCGAACTTCATTCTGCAACTTGGCTGGAACTTTCTTAGCCAAATCATGGTACGGAGCTAAGAATGTGCCCCTATTAGCCAATGTGCCGCGGTAGCCAGTGCCCGAGAACTTACCGGCAGCAACACTCTTGATCACTGCTGTTACGGATGTTCCAACGCCCTTGACTACTGAGGTTAGGAGAACAGAGCGGTACTTGGGAACTTGAACAAAACCATCTGAGTCAACCCAGATTGTTACCGATTTCTTGCTGATCATTGACTGACCAGCAGTGTCTCCACCTAGACCACCAGCAACAGGGAATATTACATCTGCACCCTGCTGCTCGAAGTTCTTAGATATTTGAAGTGCCTTGACATGGTCGCCAAATCCTCCAACAAAAGTCCCGTCTTTCTTGACGGTATCCCAGCCGAGAACAACAACCTTCTTGGCCTTAATTTTGTTGTAGTAAGCGACGCCTTTGGCAAAACCATCCATGAAGATAGAAACTGGTGGAATATTCAATCCGCCGTAGGTGGCTACTTTGCCAGTCTTGGTGAAACCAGCAGCGAGATATCCGGCTTGGAAGGCAGACTGGTCAGTTGCAAACTGAATTCCCTTGAGATTTGGGAAAGCTGTTCCAGGATAAACGGAACCATCGGCCCCGTGATCCATTCCATCTTCGTCGACAATTGCAAACTTGGTATGTGGGTTGGCCTTTGCGGCAGCAACGATCGCACCGTTGATGAGAAAACCAACACCAACGATAATCGTGCACTTATCATCAACAAGTTTCTTGATGTTTGGTGCATAATCGGCGTCAGATTGAGCTGCAAGATACTTAACCGTTGTGGTTTTTGTAGCTGCAGCTTGCGCGCCCGCCCAAGCAGATGCGTTAAATGACTTGTCGTCCACACCGCCTGTATCGAGTGCTAAACACGCTTTAACTGGCACAATTGCGGCATGGGCTGCTGGTGCCACGGAAATACCAAACGAAAGAGTGGTTGCCGCTAGAACGGCAACATAACGCAATGACTTCTTCAATTTTCCTCCCAGGATCCCGTGTGTCTCACGGGAAATTGATGTAACTCCAGCCTAGTAGTAGGCCATTAATTTATGAGAGAAGTGGTGGTGTAAAAACAGGTGTGGGGAATAACGGTTCGATAACACTCAACCACTAGTTTAAAGTTCTCCAGCCTTGAGCGCGGCTGCATTTATCGCCTGGTTGTACTTGGCAATCGTGGCCGCCCAGAGAGAGATTTCAATTCCACCATCTGCAATTCCATAACGGCGACCATGAGCACCAGTTAGGGGATCCAGAGCATCCTTGAGTGTCTGACCAGCTACTGCTTTGGTAATCGCATCGACTACTACTCTGTCTGCTCTTTTGACCACGGAGGCGAGGATGTATTTTCTCGCACTCGCGACCAGGGTGAGGTATTGGTCTGGCTCAATACCAATGAGACCAACGTTCTTCCCATGAGTGTTAGCGCTGGTCACAGCAGTAAAAACCTCAGCATCCGATCCTGTCGTGGTAAGAAAAATGACGTCGACTCCATCGGCAATCATCGACGTGGCCAGAGTTCCCCACAGCTGCTTTCTATACCTCGTCTGTATCACAATCGATTTCTTCGTCGAGCGAGCGCCAGAAATAAACCCGGTCCTAGAGTCCTTGACCTGACCCTTCGTCCCAATTAATCCAATTTTTCCGGTTTTCGACATGAGTGCGGCGGCGACTCCAGCGAGATAGCCACCTTGACGTTCGGAAAAGACCAAAGACTCGACGTTGCGTAAATTGACGGTTGCGTCATTGACAATCGCAAATTGACGCGTGGGGTTACCCTTAGCCAAAATCTTAACCGCTGTTGCGTAATCGCCTCCGACGACGATGACGAGATCGCACCCCTTCTTAATCAGCGAGCGAATTCGAAGTTCTCGATCTGATTCGGATCCAACAGTGACCGTCGCGCGGACAGAAATCACATTAAGTTTTTTTGCCTCTGCAATTCCAGCCGCAACCGCGTCGTTATAAGAATGATCGCCAGGGCCTCCCGTGTCATAAGCAACGCCGACAGAGAGTATGCGAGCTGCATGCGCCGCTGGAACAAAAGTCGCGCACAGCACCGCGGCCAGAATTCCAATAGATGCCTGCCGAAGCCATTTCATTGAACGAGCCCTAGATTTGCGTAGGTCTGGCTCAACGTTCTCTCGGCTACGGCACTCGCTTTGGCAGCACCTTCGTGAAGTAAGGCAAGCAAACTGGATTCGTCACCTAATATATCCAAGGTCCGCTGACGAATCGGACGGAAATACTCGACAACAACTTCCGCCACAACCGCTTTGAAATCCCCGTATCCCTTTCCCTCAAAATCAGACTCAAGATCAGCAATCGAACGACCCGAGAGGACGCAGTGAATAGTCAGGAGATTGCTGATTCCAGGTTTGCCCTTCTCGTCAAAACGCACTTCACGTCCAGTATCTGTGACAGCGCTCTTAATCTTTTTGGCATTGATTTCGGGTGCATCCATAATTTCAATAACACCCTGCATGGATGCGGCAGACTTACTCATTTTCGAAGTCGGATCTTGGAGGTCGTAGATCTTTGCTCCACTTTTCAAGATATATGCCTCAGGGACTGTGAACGTTTGGCCATACCGGTTGTTGAATCGAATCGCCAGGTCGCGGGTGATCTCGATATGTTGGCGCTGATCCTCGCCTATTGGAACTAGGTCGGCTTGATATAGAAGAATATCGGCGGCCTGCAACATTGGATAAGTAAAAAGCCCGACGACAGTCCGATCGGTGCCGTTCTTCTGTGACTTGTCCTTAAATTGCGTCATTCGACTGGCTTCGCCGAAACCCGCCAGACATTCCATGACCCAACCCAGTTGATTATGTTGAGGCACGTGAGATTGTAGAAAGAGAGTGCATTTTTCGGTGTTAATTCCCAGAGCCAAGAGCTGGGCGACCGAGGCAAGCGTGCGCTTGCGTAAAATTGCCGGATCGGTTTCAACAGTGAGTGCATGGAGGTCGGCGACGCAGTAATACGCATCATGCTCTCGTTGCAAATCGATCCACTGTTTGACTGCCCCAAGATAATTTCCTAGATGGAAAGAATCGTGAGTTGGTTGAATACCTGAGAGGACTCTTTTGCGGGTCATGTCGTCAATTCTCGCATGGATTAACCCGACCGGGAGATCAATAGTTGCCCCGCTCGCTTGCCTTCCATACTTAGGACAGTAACGCGAATATCATTTACGCCTACAACATCATTCACTTGCGGAATTCTTCCCAGATGATGCATCACAAAGCCACTTGCGGTTTCGTACGGACCTTCCGGAATGTCAAGACCACTCTGGTCACGCAGATCTTCAATGGAAACCAAGCCATCAACCTCGAAGTCACCGGTACGAGATTCGTGCAACACTTCGGGTAGATCTGGATCGTATTCATCGCGAATATCCCCGATTAGACACTCGACTAGATCTTCCATTGTGACGATGCCATCTGTACCCCCGTATTCATCCAAGACGATAGCCACATGCTGATGTTGATGGCGCATCTCTGTAAGGGCTGGCAGAACGCCTTTGGTACCCGGCAAGAACATAATGGGTCGGACTAATTCTTGAATTTTTCCGGCATTGCCCGCTAATGAGGTGTCCAGAAGGTCACGAACATGTATGAAGCCGATGACTTCATCACTTGACCCTCTGACTACGGGATATCGCGAGTGGGCTTTATCTACCGCAAGGGCAATCGCCTTACTGATAGTGAGCGAGCCATCCATGAAATCGACTTCCGTGCGCGGCACCATGACTTCATGCACCTGACGATCGCTGGCGTTAAAGACTTCCTCTACGATATCCCGCTCTTCAACCGTGAGAGCGGCGTGGCCCGTGACAAGATCGAGGAGTTCCTCCTCGGACATCTGGCTTCGCGGTTCTTCAGGATCGATACCAAAGATCCTGACAATGAGATTGGTGGAATGCGAGAGCAACCAGATGACCGGTCTGAAGATCATTGCAAGTACATCGATGATGGGTGCGGCCGCGAGTGCGATTTCTTCCGTGCGAGAGAGAGCCAGGCGTTTGGGAACTAGTTCGCCAAAGACCAAGGAGAAATACGCAATCACCAAGGTGATACCCAGTAAAGACAGGGTGTTACTCCATGTTACGGAAAGACCCAGTCTCTGCAGCCACGGTTCCACGAACGTGCCGATCCGCTCGGCGCCTAATGCGGCGGAGAGGAAACCGCAGACAGTCACGCCGACTTGTGCGGCCGCGAGGAAACGATTGGGGTTTGCGGCGAGCGCCGCCACCCGGGCGCCTCTCCGACCCCGGGTTGCCATCTGCCTCACCTGGCTCTCGCGCAGGGAGATCAGCGCGATCTCGGCTGCAACAAAGAGGGCCGCGAGGAGAATGAGTCCGGAAACCACCGCAATATCGGTGAATAGAGACTGATTCGAATGAAGACTTGAGGGCGCAGCCATAGATGAAAGGGTATCGGGCGTGAGGGCTTCCTTATCTATCCTGCGTAGCGTAGCCTCCAGCCACTGGCTCTGAGGCGTGACCTCACGGGCAGTCCTCGCCAAATCCCAATGGGAATGACGAGGTGACCTTCATCCAACGGACCGTCGGGCACGTACCTGCCCGGAGAAGGAGTTGTTAGCCATGGCTTCAGTCGTTTTTGATAAAGCAACGCGTATCTACCCCGGAACCACCGTCCCTGCCGTTGACAAGCTGGATCTCGTTGTCAATGACGGGGAATTTCTTGTTTTAGTCGGACCTTCTGGATGTGGAAAATCTACTTCACTTCGAATGCTCGCCGGATTAGAGGAAATTGATAACGGACGGATTTTGATTGGCGATCGCGATGTTACAAATGTCGCTCCCAAAGATCGCGACATCGCGATGGTGTTCCAGTCCTACGCCCTTTATCCGCACATGACCGTCGCCGAGAACATGGGCTTCGCACTTAAAATTGCTGGCACACCAAAAGAAGAGCGCGAACGCCGCGTCAATGAAGCCGCAAAATTGTTGGATCTTGAGCCTTATCTAGATCGCAAACCAAAAGCACTCTCTGGTGGGCAGCGCCAGCGCGTTGCCATGGGTCGAGCCATCGTTCGCGAACCGCAAGTTTTCCTCATGGACGAGCCACTCTCCAACTTGGACGCCAAATTGCGCGTTGCCACACGAACGCAAATTGCTGCTCTCCAGCGACGACTGGGAATCACAACCGTGTATGTAACCCACGATCAAGTCGAGGCGATGACGATGGGCGATCGAGTTGCTGTCCTCAAAGACGGTCTGCTTCAGCAAGTAGATACCCCACGCAATCTTTACGATAATCCCGCAAACGCATTTGTGGCTGGATTTATCGGCTCCCCGGCCATGAACTTACTTCTGGCACCTGTCTCGGATGGTCAGGCAAAGTTGGGCGATCTCTCCGTTCCCGTACCTGCAAATGCCGGTAATTCCGTCATTGTGGGTATTCGTCCTGAAGGCTTTACCCCAGCCAGCGCCGGATTCCACGTACTCGTTGAAGTTGTTGAAGAGTTGGGTGCCGATGCATTCGTTTATGGAAAACCTGCTGACCCAACTGTAAAGTTTGCATTCTCTGCAGATGAGGCACAGGTAATTGTGCGGTGGGATCCCAAGAATCCTCCAAAGCCAGGGACAACAATCTCCGTTGTCGCAAACCCCGCAGAAATCCACCTTTTCGATGCAACCTCTGGTGAGCGCCTAAAGTAGAGCCATCCAATTGAAGGGGGTCACCTTGTCTCTGCCGAAAGTAACTCTCTTCACATTGGGGGGCACAATTGCCTCGACTTCCACGTCAGCCAAATCCGGTGGCGTCGTGCCGCAGTTGAATGCGCAGGAGATCCTTGCCTCAGTGCCGCAGTTGGAAGTAATTGCGCAAATAGAGCCAGTTGCTTTTCGTCAGGTCCCATCGGGTGATCTGAATTTCTCCGACTTGTTCGCACTCGCTTCCGCAATCGAGGTGGCATTCAGCGACGGCAGCGTTGGCGTTGTCATTACCCAAGGCACAGACTCGATCGAAGAGTCGGCCTTTGTCTTAGATCTCTTGACACCCGGTGGCCGCCCGATAGTTGTGACGGGCGCGATGCGAAACCCCACGCAGGTAAGTTCTGACGGACCCGCAAACCTTCTCTCTGCGGTGCAGGTCGCAATTTCGGAAGCAGCCGTGGGCCTTGGGGTCCTCGTCGTATTGAACGAGGAAGTCCATACCGCCCGTTTCGTTCGGAAAACCCATACTTCTACTCTAGGAACTTTCCAGTCGCCGACTATCGGACCCATTGGTTGGATAAGTGAAGGTCGAGTACACATCCCTTACCGGATATCGAAGATGAAGACGATTGAGCACGGACCTTCCACGGTTGTCCCACCCGTTGCAGTTGTCACCTGTGCCCTCGGAGATGACGCTCTGATCTTGGGTGAAATCGAATCACTGGGTTACAAGGGAGTGGTGATTGAAGGATTCGGCGGTGGCCATGTTCCTGCACGTGTGGTGCCAGCCATCGAAGACCTGGCCTCACGCATCCCCGTCATCTTGACCTCACGGACAGGCGCAGGAGAACTCTTACGCCAGACATACGCTTTCCCTGGCTCGGAACAAGATGTTCTCTCGCGCGGAGCAGTTTCGGCTGGCTCCCTCGACGGAATAAAAGCGCGAATCCTGCTCAGCCTGATTCTCACACTCGCGCCAGAACTGGACGAGGCGAAGAGGGCGTTTGAGGATTTCGTCCAATCCATCCTCTAGATGTGCACGTCATTTTTCCGTACCACTCGAGGATTCACACTCTCGATGTCAGGTCGGGAACTTGTTCTTAAAAAGTTATATGGAAACCATTGACATGTAGTGCCACCCCTCTTATCTTGATGTCAAGATAAAAATTTCTTTTAACTGGGGGTATGTATTCATGCGTTTTGCAACAATTAGAACATCGCGCGGTTCTCGACTACACGTTAAAGCCACATCGGGGTATGTAGATCTGGCTGATGCCACTGGCGATGCTTCGCTTGTAACTCTTAATGGACTTGCTGCGGGAGGTAGCGCGGCATTAGAAGCAGCACGAAAAGCTTCGCTAGGTGCAGGAAAAGAATTTGCTCACGCTGATTTTGACGCCCTCACTCCAAACCCTCCAAGAATTCTCTGCGTTGGCGTCAACTACGCTGACCATGCGATCGAGGGCGGTCGGGCAGTCCCTAAGTGGCCAGAATCATTTGTTCGCGGCGCAGGAAGCGTCATCGGGGCCTACGACGATTTGGTTAAGCCAGATCTCACTGACTGCCTCGACTTCGAAGCCGAACTCGCCATCATCATCGGCGCCGGTGGTCGTTACATCAAAGCAGAAGATGCGTATAAGGCAATTCTTGGATACAGCGTGATGAATGAGGGGTCCGCTCGTGAATGGCAACGCGCTGCAACGCAGTGGACGCCAGGTAAGAACTTTGAGGGCACCATGCCCATCGGCCCGGAACTGGTGACGACCGATGAAGTTGATGTCGAGAACCTGGCAATTTCGAGCACTTTGAATGGCAAAATAATGCAATCCGCGTCAACTGCGGACATGATCGTCAGCGTTGCTAGAGCAGTCGAATACTTCTCCTCATTCACAACACTGCGCCCCGGCGACGTAATCGCAAGCGGAACACCAGGCGGAGTGGGTTTTGCCCGCAAACCACCGGTATACCTCCTTCCCGGAGATCTCATCGAGGTCACCGTTGAAGGTATCGGAACGATCTCAAACCGAGTCGTCGCCGAAGTAGGTGCCCCGACAAATTGGCCTTGGAAACCGGTCAAACCTGAAGGAGCAAATTTCTAAAAATCTGCATAGCGCAGAAGCACGTCAAATGAACGGGGAGGAACAATGAGCAAATATTCACAGACTTCGGGGATTTCCCCGAAGTCCAACCGGCGCAAGTTGACCACAAGGCTGACCGCAGTACTTGCAGTTGCTTTAGTGGCAATTGCGATACCTGCGTCACCAGCACTTGCAGCTGGCGCCACACTCACAATCGGCGTTGTTGCTCCCTTTACGGGTGCTGACGCTGCGCTTGGACCTAAGTACCAAGTTGCGTGCCTTGCCGCTACACAACAGATCAACGCAATCGGTGGAATTCTGGGACAAAAATTCACCTGTAAAACGTCCGATACGCGTGGCGACCCCGCTGACGCAGTTCCAGCAGTTCGACAGCTATACGCAACAACAAAGAACTTGGCCTTCGTCATTGGTTGTACCTCAGATGAGGCTTCAACCGTCGTGCCAGTCTTTGGAGCCAACACCACGGTTTCATTCTGTATGACCGGAGAGTCAGAGTTTGACAGCGTTAAGTTTCCATACTTCTTCCGACTAGTACCACCAGATGCAGCTGACGCAGTTGCCATGGTCGCTATTGCCAAGACCAATGGTTACAAGAGCGTTGCCCTTGCTTTCGGTAATGACGCTGGTTCTCAGACCTTCGTTGCCCCAGGCCTGGCCGCTCTCTCTAAGGCTGGTATCAAAGTAGTTTCGAACCAGACCCTGGATATGAACGCCGGTACTTTCCAAACTGAAGCGCAAGCAATTGTTGCTGCAAAGCCAGATGCGATCTTGATGGAAGCACTTGGATCTGCTGGTGTCGCACTCCTTAAGGAAATCTACCAACTCAATGGAAACAAAATGATTCCAACCATTGGCACTTCGGCAATGATTGACCCAGTCTTCTACGGTGGTGTTACCGCCGCTGGTGCAATTCCTGTCGACGCCTTCAATGCCAATTTTTGGGCAGACAACCAAGTTGCCACGAGCAAAACGAAAGCCCAACCGCTCTTTACTAAATCGGTACTTGCACAAAAGGGCAAGTTTCCTGGAGCGACAACCAAGTACTTGAACACGCTACTTTCAGCCAATGGCACAGTTCACTTGTACGACGGTATCAATCTGGCGGCGCTAGCTATGGCAATGTCAGGTTCAACTAAAGGGTCTGTCTTCAAAGCGGACATCTTGAAGATTGCCAACGGAGTTAAAGGCGCAGTTCTCGTCAACTCAGTTGCTCAGGGTGTCAAGGCTCTGAAGGCTCACAAGGCGATCCGTTACCAAGGAGTCGGTGGCTTGTACAAGTTTGACGCTTTCCAAACTGCCTTTGGCGCGTTTGAGTCAGACCAGTTCACTTCATCTGGAAGCACCAAATCAGTAGGAATTGTCAACGCTGCACTATTGGCGTCTCTCACGAACTAAGAAAGTTGCGGAATGATTGAGGCGACGGACTATCCGTTGCCTCAATCATTCCCCTCAATCATCCAGTCGTTTTCGGGGTTTAAATCAACTTAATTTCTTAATGGGGTGCTCTTGAACGTCTTCATGTCTTCGCTGGGATTTGGCCTTATCACCGCAGCAGTACTCGCCATAGCAACGGTGGGGTTCACGATGCAGTTTGCCGTGACTAATGTATTAAATCTTGCTTACGGCTCGGTAATGATCAACAGTGCATTTATCACCTATTGGGCAAATCATCTGGGCGTAACGATCTGGCTGTCCTTGTTTGCCGGTGTTGCTTGTGGCGCGGTGACCTCATGGTGCCTCAATCGATTTGTTTACCGGCCATTTCAACGCAGGAATCCGGTCGCGATCACGCTGGTCATCGTCTCGCTGGGAGTTGACCTGGTTGGTACCTATGTGCTCCAGGCAATTGTTGGCGGTGGCTATTTCTCGTACATTTTGTACCAAGGCAAAGAATTCAACATTGGCGGGCTTCTACTTAGCCAACTTCAATTGTTTATTTTTGCAATTT
>DASVIG010000029.1:0-13758 GCA_036382195.1 Candidatus Nanopelagicaceae bacterium | reverse complement strand
CTGGAGAGTCGGGGTATTGCGCGCAAGAACGGCGATACCTGGGAAATTATTGAATAGTTTGCCCTGCCTTAGGGCTATTCGCGTAGTTGCGAGGAGGCGAGTTCTGCGTAAACCTCTGGTCTACGTTTCCGCAGATCGCGACCGTAAAACACTCCACCAATGGCGATAACCAAGAGAAGGAATGGAACAAGATTGACAATCTTATTCTCGCTGCCAGTCAATGTGTTGTAATTAAGTGTGGCAAGGGTAAAGGCGATAGTCAAGCCAATGAAACCGATGGCTGGAGCAATGACTCCCTGCCACATCTGTCGATCATCGCGCTTCCAGAAGAAGGCAATCACCGAAAGTGAAGCCATGGCTTGCAGCGCAACAATTCCAAGTGTTCCCATTGCAATCAGGCTGGCGGCATAAACTTTATAAGGGTCAGCCCCACCCACGGCAAAGCCTACGGTGGAAATTACCGCTGCAGCGCTGATCGCGACACTGGCAATGTGGGGACTGAAAAATTCCTGGTGGTGCTCGCCAAATCTTCTGGGCATGATCGCCTCTCGGCCAAGAGCAAAGAGGTACCGGCTGGCGGCATTATGAATCGCGGAGTATCCCGCCAAAATGCTGGTGCATAACAGAACCGCAGTGATGTCAAAGAGAATCGTGCCCCCATATTGCTGGGTTAGGTTGAGAACAAAGAGCCCACCAACTTTTAGCGAGAGTCCGCGGACGTGATCAATACCGACGGAACCAATGATCACCCAAGTTGTGAAAACATAGAAGGCACCCACTGAACAGACTGCAATGTACGTCGCGCGTGGAATGCTCCGTTGCGGGTTTTTGGTTTCTTCTCCATAGAGCGCCGCCGACTCGAAGCCGATGAAACTGGTAAATGCAAAGAGCATCGCGATACCAAGTGGGCCTGATGAAATTTGTTTGTAACTAAATGATTGAATGGGGAAAGCGCCCAGATGCTGCTTACTTATTACCAACCCGGCGAAGACGATGAGGACGGCGAATTCAGCGATCATAAATACGCCAACTACCTTGGCTGACAGGTTGACTGATCTATAGCCAAGGATTGCGACAATGACGACTCCGATAGCTGAGAACAAATACCAAGGCAGGGTCACATTTACCGCGGAGATGACAAGTTGTTGCACGAAGTATCCGAATGCGCCAGCAAGTCCACAAGCTTGAGCGGTATATGCAACCAAGGCCACATAGGCGGCGCCGACCCCAACTGGTTTGGTGAGACTGCGTGCGATGTAGGTGTAGAAAGCTCCAGTATTAACAACGCGCCGACTCATAGTTGCGTATCCAACAGAAAAACAGATCAGCACGATAGAAGCTAATAGAAAGGCTGCGGGTAAACCACCGCCGTTGCCATAGACCAGCCCTAGCGGCACGCTCCCGACCATCGCTGCCATAGGAGCGGCGGCTGCAATGACTAGGAAAACCACCCGACCGGTCGTCAGGGTCGAACGTTCTTGTATCAATTCAGATCCCTGGGTGTTGCGGTCATTAGAAATAGTGGTCTCCCGTCGGCTGGCGTAACTGTACAAAGGGCAGCTTGAGAAGTGAATGGTCTCCCGGCGTGGGAGAGGACCTAGGTCAGCCTCAAAAAGAGCCCAAATCTCATGTATCTATCTGTACAAGACTGATATATCATCTCTCCCATGAGCCTCGTGGATGCTAATCAAGTCCTGCATCGGGCGAGTAGTTCCCTCTCCGAGGAGGCTTATTCCACGATCCGGTCGATGATTATTTCCCTCGACCTTGAGCCGGGATCGTTGATCAATGAGGCAGACCTGATGGCCCGCTTGGGCTTTAGCCGCACCCCTATCCGGGAAGCATTGCGCTCGCTGGCCAGCGAGAAACTTGTTCAGGTCTACCCCCGTCGAGGAATGTTCGTCACGAGTGTGGATGTTCAGAATCTGACGGCCCTATCTGAAGTCAGGGCAGTCCTTGAAATTAAGGCAGCGAGTCTGGCAGCGCAAAGGTCCACTTCGGCCGATAAGGAAAAAACTATCGCATTGATCGAAGAAATAGATGCGATGAAGGGCGAGCCCGACATGGCAACTCTGATCCAACTAGACCAGAGAATCCATCATCACATTTATCAGTGTGCGCATAATCAATTTTTGGAGTCTTCACTTGACCAGTACTACGCACACGCATTGCGCATCTGGTTCATGGCGCTAGATCGGGTCGACGATTTGGCTGATGCAGTGATTGAGCACCGAGCATTACTGGAAGCCATTCGTGATAACGACGCAGTTGCCGCATCAACAGCCATGAGAAATCACGTGGAAGGTTTTGAAACGAGTATAAGAAAAAGTCTTTAGAGATACAGACCAGCCATATATGAAAAGGATAGAACTATGAGCGCAGTTCCGGGAAAAGCGAAGGCCATAATTATTGGCGCTGGCATTGTTGGTAACAGCATTGCATACCACTTGGCACGGCTGGGGTGGAGAGATTTGGTTCAGATAGACAAAGGGCCGCTACCAAATCCTGGAGGATCTACTGGTCACGCGTCGAATTTTATTTTTCCCGTAGATCACTCAAAGGAGATGACTGCAATCACGAGCGAAAGTGTCCGCCAATATAAAGAACTCGGAACCTTTACCGAGTCCGGTGGCATTGAAGTGGCTCGCACTCCAGCCCGCATGCAAGAGCTTCAAAGGCGAATCTCTTCCGGAAAGGCTTGGGGTATTGAAGGTGGTCAAGTTCTCACTCCTGCACAGGTGAAGGAACTTGTCCCCTACATCGACGAGACGGTTATTCTTGGCGGCTTTTACTCGCCCACCGTTGGCGTCGTTGACTCCCTTCGCGCCGGCACGTTGATGCGGGAGAAGGCCATTGAGATGGGGGCTTTGCAGAGTTTTGCCAATATTGAAGTTCTGGGTATGGATGTGGAAGACGGACGGATAAAGGCTGTTCGGACAGATCACGGTGTGATTGAAGCTGACTACGTGGTTATCGCCACGGGATGTTGGAGTCCGCGTCTGGCCAAGATGGCAGGTGCCTTCATTCCTCTATCGCCAGCCGTGCACCAGATGAAGGACATTGGTCCGGTGCCGTTTTTCGCTGACACCAAGGGCGATATTGAGTGGCCCATCATCCGCGACATGGATACCAATATGTACGAGCGCCAGCATGGAACGGGCCTCGAAGTTGGATCATATGCACATCGCCCCATTCTTTACACCCCGGAGGACATTCCTTCCAATGCCGTGGCAGCGCTTTCGCCTACAGAATTCCCGTTTACTCAGAATGATTTTGATATCCAAGACGAGCACTCTCTAGAACTTGTGCCTTCGATCATCGGTGATGAGAATGTTCGAGAGAAGTATGCAATCAACGGAATCCTTTCTCTGACACCGGATGGCATGCCGATCTTGGGGGAGACTCCAGAAGTTAAAGGTCTTTGGGCTGCTTCAGCCGTATGGGTTAAAGAAGGTCCAGGCACAGGGAAATCTGTCGCTGAATGGATGGTGCTGGGAGAATCAGAGATTGATCTTCACTCATCTGACATTGCACGTTTTCATGAACATCAGAAATCCACGTATCACATAAAAGAGCGGTGCGCCGAAGGGTTCAATAAGACTTACGGAATCGTTCACCCCAATGAGCAATATGCCAGCAATCGCAATGTTCGTCTGGCACCTTTTTATGATCGCGAGAAAGCTCTCGGTGCCGAGTTCTATGAGACCGCTGGTTGGGAGCGACCATTCTGGTATGAGTCCAATTCGGGTTTGCTCGAAAAATTCGGCGATCGCGTTATGCCACGAGCCGCAGAGTGGGAATCACGGTGGTGGTCGCCAATCATCAACGCCGAACATCTGCAGATGCGCGAAAGTGCCGGCATCGTCGATCTGAGTGCTTTCGCGATGTTCGATGTAACGGGGCCGAATGCGCTGGCCGTGGTTCAGCAGGTCGCCTTGCGCCAGATGGATGTTGCCGTTGGCCGCGTTGTTTACACCCCCGTTCTTTCACAGAACGGCGGGTTCAAGTCAGACCTGACAATCATGCGCCTTGGCAAAAATCGCTTCCGGGTTGTTACAGGCGGAGCGCACGGGATGGCTGACAAGAAATGGTTCTCGGATCACTTGCCCATTGACGGATCAGCACAGATCACCGATCTCACCTCCAATTTCACAACTATCGGAGTTTGGGGCCCACGTGCAAGGGACATTCTCTCCTCGATTACTTCTGAGGATCTTTCGCATGCTGCTTTTAAATTCAGCACTTGTCGGATGATTGAAATCGGGACACTTCGCGTGCTTGCTTCCAGGATTTCTTATGTCGGCGAGCTGGGTGGGGAACTCTATGTATCAATGGATCAAGGCGCAAAGTTGTGGGACATGATCTGGGAGGCAGGAAAGAAACACGGGATGATTCCGGTCGGTATCGGTGTCTATGGCACGACTGGACGTTTAGAGAAGAACTACCGAGCATATGCTGCTGAACTTGAGACTGAGTACAACGTTGTTGAGGCTGGGATGCAAAGTCCAAAGGTGAAAGAGCAAGAATTCATTGGCAAGGTTGCACATCTGCGCCAGCGAGAGGAAACGCCAGCTGCCGTTCTCTGCACACTCGTCGTCGATGATCACACATCATCTGACGGGCAGAAGCGATACATGTTAGGTCGTGAGCCAATCCTCACCCTAGATGGTAAAGCGATTACAGATTCGCACGGGCGTCGCTCCTATGTCACAAGCGCTGGATCGGCACCGTCGTTAGGTAAGCATCTCCTCATGACTTATCTCCCGACTGATCTCGCAGTGGTTGGAGCAAAGTTCCTTGTCGAGTATCTGGGTGAGCAATATCCGGTCAGTGTCGCTGGCGTCGGTCCAACACCACTCTTTGATCCTGCTAATGAACGGATTATGGCGTAATGGATGTATTGGTCTGCTTAAAGCGGGTTCCGATCGCCGGTGGAACATTTCTCTTGACCCCGGATTCGCGCGATATCGAAACGAAGTATCTGGGATTCGGCATCAGCCCCCATGAGGAGAACGCAGTTGAAGCGGGTGTGCAACTTGTGGAACAGATGGGCGGTTCTCTCACGCTGTTGACCCTTGGACCTAGCCAGGCCGAAGAACAACTCCGAGCTCAGTTGGCCATTGGAGCGTCGCGCGGAATCCTGCTTGAGACAGACGGTCAAGATTGGGATCCCCAGGCCACTGCTGCAGCGCTGGTCGACGCGATAAATGCAGAAGAGACAAAATTTGATCTGATCCTCTTCGGAGCGGAATCCGCCGATAGTGCGGGTTATCAAATCCACATTCGAGTAGCGCACGCGTTGGGTCGCCCGATTGTCACGAATGTTAAAGGCATGAAAATTGCTGACGGGGTCGCACACTGTGAACGTGCGGTCGGAACCGTGCGCGAACTCTATGAATGCCCTCTGCCCGCAATCATTACCGTTCGCGACGGTTTGAATATTCCTCGATATCCCTCGGTTCCCGGCCGTATTCAGGCTCGTAAGAAGCCCATCGAGATGAAGAAACCCGAACCCCACGTCCCCAGACTTGAGAAACTACTGCTCACAGTGGCGCCTTCAAATACTTCAGGTGCGCAGGTGCTAGGCAATGGAGTTGAAGCCGTACCCGCACTTGTTGAAGTTCTTCGCACGATTGGAGCCCTGGGATGATTTTAGTACTACTAGACCATGACCGTGGCGAACTGGATCAACTCTCACTTCGTGCACTAACGGCAGCCCGCAAACTTTCCGATGATGTTCAGGCCGTTGTTATCGGAGAACACGGGGAGTCTCTGGCTGTTGTTGCTGGAGAATATGGTGCTTCCATACTTCACGTAGCATCACATGAAGGATTGGCTGACTACACGCCAACTGCCAGCGGTCGTGCACTGTCGCAACTGGTAACTGAACTTAAACCCGTAGCTGTCCTTGCCGCCGGCAGTCCCCGTGGCAACGAGCAGCTTGCCCACCTTGCGGCCTTCCTGGATCTGCCTATGGCAGCCGAATGCAGTTCCATAACATTGAGTACATCGCCCGGCGCTCCACATTCGGTAACCCGGGCCCGCTGGGGAGCGAGTTTGCTCGAAGATGCATATGTGCATTCGGAGTTACTGATTGCCACGGTGCTCACTTTCTCGGTAGAGCCGGCCCCTATTGCGGGAGCCACTGCCGCAACCGTGAAGACTTTTCTGCCGAATCTGGAGGCGTCAGATCTGCTCGTTCGAGTTCTTGGGCGAGGCGGGGAAGCCACAACAACGCGTGTGACTCTGGCTGATGCGAAGGTGATTGTTTCAGGCGGCCGAGGAGTTGGTGGGCCCGAAGGTTTTGCAATTTTGGAAGAGCTGGCAGATCTCCTGGGTGGCACAATCGGATGTTCGCGCGTCGTGACAAGTTCCGGTTGGCGTCCTCACGCAGAACAAGTCGGCCAAACCGGTACGAAAGTTGCACCGGATCTTTATATCGCTGCAGGTATCAGTGGCGCGATGCAACATATTGCAGGTTGCAAGAACAGTAAGACGATTGTTGTAATCAACACAGATCCAGAAGCACCAATCTTGGCATATGCAGATTACGCAATTATCGGCGATCTGCACAAAGTAATCCCCGCGTTATCCGCCGCAATCCGAGAAGCTAAGGTCTAAACCGTGTCCGATATCGAAATCGCTCAAGCTGCAACCATGAAACCAATTGCCGAAATTGGCAGAACTCTTGGAATTGATGCTTCCAATCTTGAGCCATACGGTCACTACAAAGCCAAGGTTTCTTTGAAGTATCTGGATTCTTTGCCAGCGCGTAGCAATAGCAAGCTCATTCTCGTTACCGCCATCAGCCCCACCCCGGCAGGTGAAGGCAAGACCACAACTACCGTCGGATTGGGTGATGCCCTCAGGCATATCGGCAAGAACGCGATGATCTGCCTGCGCGAACCATCCCTTGGGCCGGTCTTTGGAATGAAAGGCGGCGCCGCAGGTGGCGGCTACGCGCAAGTGGTGCCGATGGAAGAGATCAACCTCCACTTTACCGGAGACTTCAGCGCGATTGCGCTGGCAAACAATCTCCTGGCTGCACTTTTAGATAATCACATTCATCATGGGAATCTTTTGAATATAGATGTCCGTCGCGTGACCTGGAAGCGCGTGGTAGATATGAACGATCGGGCGCTACGCGAAATCGTTTGCTCATTGGGTGGTGTCGGAAATGGTTACCCCCGTCAAGATGGATTCGACATCGTGGTTGCCTCGGAAATTATGGCCATCTTCTGTTTGGCCACATCGATCGAAGACCTGAAAGAGCGGATAGGTAGAATCGTGGTCGCTTACACGCACGAGAAGAAGCCGGTATTGGCGAGCGACCTCAAGGCGCAGGGAGCTATGACCGTTATTCTTAAAGATGCTTTTCAGCCGAATCTGGTTCAAACGCTCGAGCAGACCCCGGCTTTCATACACGGTGGACCGTTCGCGAATATTGCCCACGGGTGTAACTCGGTTGTTGCGACAAAGTCCGCACTCAAACTGGCTGACTACGTTGTTACCGAGGCGGGTTTTGGAGCTGATTTAGGCGCTGAGAAATTTATAGATATCAAATGTCGAAAATCGGGGCTCCGACTTTCGGCTTGCGTGCTGGTTGCCACAATTCGTGCGCTCAAGTTTCACGGTGGCGCAGACTTGAAGACCATTACTGAAGAGAACCTTGGGGCACTCGAAGCAGGGATTGTGAACCTGGAAAGACATATCCGTAATATCAAAGAAGTGTATGGCCTTCCTCTGGTGGTCTCCATCAATCACTTTACGACTGATACCGAAGCTGAAGTTGTGCTTTTGCGGCAGAAGGTTGAGGCTCTTGGAGTACGAATCGTCCTTGCTACCCATTGGGCGGATGGTGGCGCAGGTGCGGTGGATCTGGCCAATGCGGTCGTAGAACTCTGCGATCAACCCAGTGAGATGACTTTTGTCTACCCAGATGAGGCAACTCTGTGGGAGAAGATCAACATCATTGCCACCCGTGTGTATGGTGCCAGTGAAGTGACTGCGGATAGCAAAGTTCGGGCCAAAATCAAGGAGTTGCAGGACTCCGGCTATGGACACTTTCCGGTGTGCGTGGCTAAGACTCAATACTCATTTTCTACCGACCCTGCGCTGCGCGGAGCTCCCAATCATCATTCAATCAATATCCGAGAGGTGCGTTTATCCGCCGGGGCGGAATTTATCGTGATGGTTTGCGGTGAGATCATGACGATGCCTGGATTGCCAAAAGTCCCATCGAGCGAACGCATTGATTACATTGATGGCAAAGTGGTGGGACTTTTTTAATGACATTTGCTCCGTGGTCGAAGGAAGCTGCAATAAGCGTCCTGGCTACCACGCGCGATGAACCAGGACCGGTGCTCATCTCCCTTCAGGCACTGCAGAAGTACTTTGGCTATGTGCCGCCGGATGCAATCGCACTTGTTGCAGATGCCTGCAACGTCTCGCGGGCAGATGTACATGGCGTCTTGACTTTTTACCATGACTTGCAGATCAACCCAGTGCCACGAAATACAGTGCATCTCTGTGGCGCAGAAGCCTGTCAAGCCGTCGGAGCCCGTGAGCTTGCGAAAGCGTTAGAAGAGAGCGGTAACGTTAGAATTGAGACTGCATATTGCTTCGGCAACTGCGCACTTGGCCCGGCTGCCATGGTGGATGGGAAACTGATTGGCAGAGCCACCGTAGAGATGCTGATTGCGGCCACTGAAGGCGGAAAAGCCTCATGACGGCAACTACGATCTATGTACCTAGAGATTCAGCCGCACGTTCCGTCGGTGCAGATGAAGTTGCACTCTCAATAGCCAAAGAGGCAGCCCTACGGAAAATCGATATCGTCACTGTTCGAAACGGCTCACGCGGTGCGCTCTGGCTTGAGCCGCTGGTAGAAATTGCAACGGAGCAGGGGCGGATCGCCTACGGGCCAGTTGAGGTATCAGATATTAATTCTCTCTTTGATGCGGATTTTCTCAGGGGAGGTTCGCATCCTCTTGCACTTGGTAAGACGGAAGAAATCCCGTGGCTGGCACGGCAAGATCGCATTACTTTCGCGCGGGTTGGAATCAACGATCCGCTCTCTTGCCTTGACTATGAGAAGAACGGCGGTTTGGTCGGCCTTCGTCGCGCGCTCGAGATGAAAGCCGAAGAGATCGTTGCAGAAGTCACTGAATCTGGCGTGCGCGGTCGCGGAGGCGCAGGTTTTCCTGCCGGTATCAAATGGCGCACGGTTTTGCAGGCAGATAGCGATCTGAAGTACATATGTTGCAACGCCGATGAGGGCGATAGCGGCACCTTCGCCGATCGGATGCTTATGGAAGGCGACCCTTTCACCCTCATCGAAGGAATGACGATTGCCGCCGTCGCCGTGGGTGCACGTGAAGGCGTGATCTACCTACGTTCCGAGTACCCAGATGCAATTGCGACCATTCGACAGGCTATAGACCTGGCCCGCGCGAACGGTTGGTTGGGCCGGAACATTTTGGGTACCGGAAAGGAGTTTGATCTGCGGATTCGCGTGGGCGCGGGTTCCTATGTGTGCGGTGAAGAGACTGCGATGCTCGAGAGCATAGAAGGAAAGCGTGGAGTTATACGTTCGAAGCCGCCACTGCCAGCGATTTACGGACTCTTTGGCAAACCCACGGTAATAAACAATGTCCTGACGTTGGCAAGTATTCCCGCCATCTTGGCAGATGGTGCGGCCGCATATAAATCACGAGGGGTGGGTCGTTCCTTGGGGACTCAAGTATTTCAACTAGCAGGGAACATCGCGCGCGGTGGGATAGTGGAAACTGCTTTCGGTGTCACGCTCGACACTTTGGTAAATGACTTTGGCGCAGGAACTTTGAGCGGTCGCCCAGTTCGCGCCGTTCAGATCGGCGGGCCTCTTGGAGCCTATTTCCCGATCACATCCTTCTCGATTTCTATGGATTACGAGTCTCTTCTCTCAGCTGGGGGCATGCTGGGTCACGGAGGAATTGTGGTTTTTGACGAGAGCGTGGATCTGGCAGTTCAAGCGAAGTTCGCCATGGAATTCTGCGCCATTGAATCGTGCGGGAAGTGCACACCTTGTCGTCTTGGCTCTACCCGCGGTGCCGAGACTATTCAGAAGATCATGGATGGGGATGACCTGGGGGCAAACAAGAAGTTGCTTTTGGATCTCTGCGAAGTGATGACTGATGGGTCGCTCTGCGCATTGGGTGGATTGACGCCGATGCCGGTTAAAAGTGCAATGATTCACTTCCCAGAGGATTTTGACTCTAGGACGGAGAGAATTCGATGACGCTTCTAATAGAGACTGACTTTGGAACGCCTTCTAGCAGTAGAACTGAACTTGTTGGTGTTGAAATAGATGGGGTTGCCGTTTCGATTCCAGCAGACACTTCCATTATGCGGGCTGCGGCGACGGCGGGAATCGATCTCCCAAAACTCTGTGCGACCGATAGTTTAAAAGCCTTTGGCTCTTGTCGCCTCTGCGTTGTAGAAATTGACGGAAGAAGCGGAACACCGTCGTCATGCACGACGCCAGTTGTCGACGGGATGAAGATTTCCACTCAGAGCGATCGTCTCGACCGAATCCGCCAGGGCGTGATGGAGTTGTACATGTCCGACCATCCGGAAAAATGCGCCACGGGTGACGAGTGTGAGATGCACGGAATGGCCAAGCAAGTGGGATTGACAGAGATCCGATACTCCGGTCGCACCCACCTTGATCTTCCCAAAGATGAAACGAATCCATATTTCACTTTCGACTCCACGGAATGCATCGTCTGTAACCGTTGCGTGCGAGCCTGTGATGAAGTCCAAGGGACTTTTGCATTAACCATTGAGAATCGTGGTTTTGAGGCACGGGTTTCCTCCTCGGGTACTTCATTCATAGAAAGTGAATGCGTTTCATGCGGGGCCTGCGTCCAGGCCTGTCCTACCGGTGCGCTTACCGAGAAGACTCTCTACACAATCGGTACTCCGACCCGCTCGGTGATCACCACCTGCGCATACTGCGGTGTCGGCTGTTCATTCAAGGCCGAAATGCGCGGAGATGAACTGGTCCGAATGGTCCCTTACAAAGCTGGCGGTGCAAACGAGGGTCACTCATGCGTGAAGGGACGGTTTGCTTGGGGTTATGCGACACACGAGGATCGGATTACAACGCCGATGGTCCGTGAGTTGATTACTGATCCTTGGCGCAAAGTTTCGTGGCAAGAGGCGATTTCATTTGCAGCCACTGGACTTAAGAGTATCCAGTCTCGGTATGGAGTTGACAGTATCGGTGGAATTACTTCTTCTCGTTGTACAAATGAGGAAGTGTATGTGGTGCAGAAGATGATTCGTGCAGCCTTTGGCAATAACAATGTTGATACGTGTGCACGAGTGTGCCACTCACCAACTGGTTACGGGTTGGGTAAGACCTTTGGAACATCGGCGGGTACGCAAGACTTTGAGTCGGTCGACCACTCTGATGTCATTCTGTTAATTGGTGCAAACCCGACTGCGGCTCATCCGGTATTTGCTTCACGAATGAAGCAGGCTCTACGTAAGGGCACGCAATTGATAGTGGTCGACCCACGGGCAATTGCTCTTACTCGCTCTCCCCATATTGAAGCCGCTTATCACCTGCAATTGCTTCCAGGCACAAATGTCGCGGTTATCAATGCAATTGCACATGTAATTGCCACCGAAGGGCTCATAGACCGAGAGTTCGTGAATGCTCGTTGTGATCTCCAGTCTTTTGCACAATGGGAGGAGTTCATCCGCCTGCCAGTAAATAGTCCCGAGGCTCTTGAGAGTTCCACTCGGGTTCCAGCGGAGGAAGTACGTGCCGCAGCCCGGCTTTTCGCGGCAGCCAAGAATGCCTCTATCTATTACGGCTTGGGTGTTACTGAACATAGCCAAGGTTCCACCATGGTGATGGGTATTGCGAACTTGGCGATGGCGACTGGGAACATTGGCCGCCCTGGTGTTGGAGTTAATCCACTCCGAGGGCAGAACAATGTGCAGGGATCCTGTGACATGGGTTCGTTCCCCCACGAACTTCCTGGGTATCGACATATTTCGAGTGGAGAAGTTCGTCAAATTTTCGAATCGAAGTGGGGCGTGAAACTTAAGTCCGAACCAGGACTTCGTATCCCCAATATGTTTGATGCTGCTTTAGCAGGTGAGTTCAAAGGCCTTTACATCCAGGGCGAAGATATTGCTCAATCAGACCCGAACATTTCCCATGTTCATGCGGCGCTTCGTGCGATGGAAATGATTATTGTTCAAGATCTATTTTTAAATGAGACTTCGAAGTTTGCTCACGTATTTCTACCTGGTACCTCTTTTCTTGAAAAAGACGGCACTTTTACCAATGCCGAACGGCGCATCAACCGGGTCAGGCCGGTTATGCCGTCTAAGACCGGCAAATCTGAATGGGAAGTCACTTGTGATCTCTCTAAAGCTCTAGGTTTCGAGATGGATTACACCGAAGCCGCGGAGATTATGGATGAAATTGCTGCCGTCACTCCTACTTTCAGTGGTGTCTCATTTGCCAGACTGGATCAACTCGGCAGTATTCAGTGGCCATGTAACGACGCTAATCCTGATGGCACATCAGTGATGCACGTAGATCATTTTGTACGGGGTGAAGGCCAGTTTATGAAAACTCCTTACATCCCAACCGATGAGAAAACTTCGCGGAAGTTTCCTCTGTTGCTCACAACAGGTCGAATTTTGAGCCAGTACAACGTGGGGGCGCAGACTCGTCGTACCCCAAACGTCATCTGGCACTCTGAGGACATCCTCGACATACACGAATCTGACGCTGCGTTACGTGGCATATCCGACGGTTCCTGGGTTCGGCTTTCAAGTCGTGTCGGCGAAACGGTTCTAAAGTCACGCATCACAAGTGAAGTCCCAGCTGGAGTTGTTTACACGACATTCCATTTTCCAGAAAGTGGCGCAAACGTCATCACTACAGACTTTTCTGACTGGGCTACAAATTGTCCAGAATATAAGGTCACCGCGGTTGAAATCTCACCAAGTTTGCGCGGTCCAGAAGAAATTCATGAACATGTCATGGGTGGCGACATGCAACTTGAGTCGATTATTCGCATGGCTAATCAAATTGCAGCAAATGTTCCTACTGGTGCAGCCCCTGAATATGCGGTCGCACACCACATTGAACAATTCTGGACACCCGTAATGCGCCAGCGTTTGAACAAGGAAGCTGATCGATCAAGACTCTTACCAATAGTTTTACGTGCCTTAGAATTAGATGTCAGCGGAAGTATTGTAGAAGTTTCGGACTAAAGACAGTATTTGCATCTCCAGTCGCTCTTCTCCAACGTTTTTGATCTCTAAGGGGAGCCCTATCAACGCGGCAGCAGCACGTGCGTCGTCTTCAAGTTCCTGAGTGTGACTCTGCACTAACCAGAGCACTTGCGTGTAATTCTTAAAATAGTCATCGCGTAATTCTGGGCGTCGATCTAGACCCAACTCTACTATGACGCTGCGATGGAATGATTTAACGAGGTAATCGGTGAGAAAATAGGTACCAGGATTATCGGACATGATCTGCTCTATTTCTGTTTTGCCAGCAAAGACGTCATAGCAATGGTTGCCTTGTAAGCGAGAGACGCCATGTCGTTTGATGACTTCATCAAGTGCGCCATAGGTGCCGCAATCGGCGTAAGCGACGACACATTTATCATGGCCACTCTCTATTTTAGAAAGTAGATCGTCAACTTCTCCCGCAATTTTCTCAGGACGGTTATGCAAAAGTGG